>JAGNSY010000215.1 GCA_017987825.1 Sphingorhabdus sp.
CCTCCGCCGCGCCTGTCAGCTTGGCAGGTTCTTGGGCAAGCACCACGATGCGACCAATTTCCGGGCATTTGCGCAGGCATCGCACGACATGGGTCAGCATTGCTGCTCCGGCGATTGGCACCAACGCCTTCCATTGCTGTCCAAAGTGCATGGCCAATGGATCGGAACCGGGGCGTTGCCCGGCGAGTATCAATGCTGTCCATTGCGCCTGCATGCTGCGCACATAGGCACAGTGTTGAAATAGTGCCAGCGTGGAAACGGCAGTCGACGACAAATGCGGATGACAGCCACGCGCCAATACCTTACGGACGCGCCGTGCAAAACCGCATTGCCTTTTACGACCTTGATCGCACTGTATTGGCGACACCAACATTTACGTCATTTTTGCTGTTTGCGGCCCGCCGTGATGCGCGCTGGCGGTTGCTGATGCTGCCGATCTGGATTCTGGCCATGCTGGCGCATGCGATGAAATTCTATGATCGGGATGTTCTCAAACCGCTGGGGATCAGCCTGTTTATGGGCAAGCGCATCGACCAGTCACATATGCAATCGCTGGCGTCCGCCTTCGCCGACACACGTATCCCCAAAGATATTCAGCCGGGTGCGCTGGCAGCCATGCAGGCAGACAATGCCAACGGCTATACTCTGGTCCTGGCGACAGCGGCGCCAGAATTTTATGCGTGCGAACTTGGTCGCAGGATGGGCTTTCAGGATGTTCTGGCAACACGGCATTGCCGTGCCGAAAATGGCGATTGGTTGTCCGCGATCTTGGGAACCAATTGCTACCGCCATGAAAAGCGCCGCCGAATTGAACAATGGCTATCGGAGGCGGACATAAATTCCGAAGAAGCCGATATTCGATTTTATTCCGACGACTTGAGTGATGCCCCAACACTCGAATTGGCGAACCAAGGATTTGCGGTGAACCCAAACAAGAAGTTCGCGCGCGCTGCCGATCTTGCCGGTTGGACGATTGTTGATTTCCGAATTGCCCCAAGCGGTGCAGGGGAACGATAAATGTCGCGCATCGGGTTTCTTTTCAATCACGACCAGACCCACCAAGTGGCGCACAGCCTGCCTATTGCCCTTGAAATCGCAAGGTCGGGTGCCGCCGAAGTCAGCTTGCTGGTCACCAACGCAATGATGAAGGCGGCGGTCGAGGCTATGGCGGGCGAACTTCTCGCCAAGATGACGCTGATTGATCTTGCGCCGAAATCATTTGTGTCGCGTGCGGCAGCTGGCTTGCTTGACCGCTTCATCCCTGCGGGGAAATTGTCGATATACAGGGACCATCTCGATCTTTTTCGGTCTTTCGATGCGCTGGTGGTTTCAGAGAAAAGTTCGCTGCTGTTGAAAACACGATACGGCCTCAATGACCTGAAATTTGTACATACCCGGCACGGAGCGGGAGATCGCGCGATAGGATTTAATCCCGAAAGCGCGAGGTTCGACCTAATTCTGGTCGCAGGGCCAAAGATACGGGATCGACTGATCGCAGAAGCGGAAGTGCCGCCTGAACGCATTGCGGTTACCGGCTATTGCAAGTTCGACCAGTTCCTAAACGAACCCGCAGCTCGAAAATTATTCCCGAATGATCGACCAGTGGTGTTGTATAATCCGCATCCCTCGCCGAAGCTGTCTAGCTGGTATCAATGGGGCGATTACATCCTCGAATATTTCGCGCGACAAAGTCGCTACAACCTCATTTTCGCGCCGCATGTCATGCTGTTCGAGCGGAACTGGACCGTCACCATTGATCCCCCGGCGATTGCCCGGGTACACAAACCCAGCCCGTATTATTCCAACCTCCCCCATATGCTGGTTGACCTTGGCAGTGATGCGAGCGTTGATATGACCTATACAAATGCGGCTGACATCTACCTCGGCGATGTATCGAGCCAGGTTTACGAATTCCTTGTGAAACCCCGGCCCTGCCTGTTCCTCAACGCCCATAAAGTCGATTGGAGAAATGATGCCAGCTACACACATTGGCAGGCGGGACCGGTCGTGGAGTCGGTCGAAGCGCTTGACATGGCATTGAGCTCGGCATTTGAAACATTCAAAGATCATCGCTCCAGACAGGAGGCGATGCTTGAGGAAACATTCTCTGTAAGCGAAACACCGGCGGCACAGCGGGGCGCGCAGGCTATTCTCGCGATGCTGAAACAATCCGGTAAGGGACAACCGCAATGAGCCGCACCACCGACTTTCTGCAATATGGACTTGGCAAAGCGATCCGAAAACTGCGCTCACAAATTGGTGCGCGGATCAATTTGGCGATTGACGGCGAAACGCCGGAATCGAAAATCGATGCGGCAAAGGCGGTCGCTTCTCGCTACGGCGTGCTGATGGCGGCAAACTGGCGGGACAAGACGTTCCGCTATTGTATCTACGCCACCTATGGACGCGATCTGTCCGGCTACCTGGCCGCCATCGACCAAGTGTTTGTCTTTCTCGACATCGGATCAAATCAGGGTCTCTATGCGCTGCTGGCTGCGCAAAATCCCAATTGCCGGAAAGTACTGGCCTTTGAGCCGGTTGACCGGACCTACCGGCTGCTGCGCCGCAACATTGCACTGAACAAAGCCGATCCTATCGTAACTGCCCTGAAGCTTGCGATTTCGTCGGAAAGCGGAACGGCCAGCATCGCGATTGATGACTCTCATAGCGGAACCGCGACATTGGTTGCGGATCGAACCGCGGCAGCTGCAGGGGCGCAACAGATCCGCACCATCAACGCCGCAGAGCTCGATACGCATATCCCGGAAGGGCTGCCGATCGTTATCAAGATTGATGTAGAAGGTTTCGAAGAAGTGGTTATCGCCGAGTTGGCCAAATCAGCCCATCTCGGCAACATCATGGCAATTTTCTTCGAAGTCGATAGCCGCTGGAGCGATGCCGAAAGCATGATGGCCACGCTGCGTGACGCGGGCTTTGGCCATTTCACGAAATTCGGCCGCGGCCATCATTATGACGTTCTAGCCTACCGCTCTTTGCAGTGGCAGCCAACCTCAACCAACGCGTAAGCGTTGCAGGAATGCGGCGCTTGCCTCACGCAGCGAAAGGGCCCGTGATTCCATCTCGCGCATCACCTGATGCATTTCATCGGCCACTTCGCCGACACGCAATGCATCCTGATTGACTTCCTGGCTCTGCGACCGGACCTCTTCGGCATTGCGCGCCGCATGCTCGGCATTGTC
>JAGNSY010000216.1 GCA_017987825.1 Sphingorhabdus sp.
CCGAGGGTAAGAAGATGTTCCCAACCATCGGTGCAGGTGGCGTGCCCTTCCTCTCGATGGGGCAACTGGCGGCACCGGGTCAGCCGATTGCGTGGCGCGGGCCGATGGCCGGGCAGGCACTCTCGCAACTGGTCGACGCGCATTGGGGCGATGTGCGCGAAATTATCGTCGATATGCCGCCGGGGACCGGCGACATCCAGCTGTCGATGATCCAGAAGCACAAGCCGGTCGGAGCCGTCATCGTTTCGACCCCGCAGGATCTGGCGCTGATGGACGCGACGCGGGCGATTGGGTTTTTCAATCAGGCGCAGGTGCCCATCATCGGCCTTGTCGAGAATATGGCGGGTTATATCTGCCCGCATTGCGGCGAAGTCAGCGATCCCTTTGGGCGCGGTGGCGCGGAAGCGGCTGCGGCAGAATTGGGCATCCCATTCCTTGGCCGCATCCCGCTTGACATTTCGGTGCGGTTGGCGAGTGATGCGGGTGAACCGCCCGCGCTTGGTGATGGTCCGGTGGCGGGTGCATTTGCCGATATTGCGCGCCAGGTCAGTACATGGCTCGATAATCATCGGGGTGCTGCCGCATGAATGACAAGCCCGGCATCGAGCTATCGCGCCGCAACTTGCTGATTGGCGGCGGCATCGGGGTTGGATTGCTGGTCAGCTGGGCTTTATGGCCGCGTGAATATTTGCCGAATATGATGCTCGAAAAGAATGAACATCTGTTCGGCCCGTGGCTGAAGATCGGTGAGGATGGCCGCGTCACCATTGCTGTGCCGCAATCCGAAATGGGGCAGGGCAGCTATACGGCGCTCGCCCAGATCGTGGCAGGCGAATTGGGGGCAGACTGGCGCACCGTCGCCGTCCAACCCGCGCTGCCCAGCCCGAATTTCGCCAACGACCTGTTCGTCCGCGAATGGAGCTCCGCCTTCATGCCAGCGTCGATCGGCGCAATCGCGAATTCGGGTGTCTCGGATGCGGTTGGCAAGGAATGGGCGAAGCGCAGCGGCTTTATGATAACCGCCGGGTCAACATCAATCCGCCAGTTCGAACGGCCCTGCCGCATGGCGGGCGCGGCGGCCCGCACGGTTTTGTGCCAGGCGGCGGCGGAGCGGTGGGACACCGCGTGGGAGAATTGCGACACCGCCAATGGCTTTGTGACCTTCGAAAGAAAGCGCATCGCCTTTGCTGAACTGGTTGCTGAGGGCGCCTCTTACGATCCGCCCAGCCCGATCCCGCTGCGCGCCTCGCCGGTCAATAGTCTGTCCGGCAAGGAGGCAGTCCGGCTCGATGCCGCAGCAAAGGTTGATGGCAGCGCGAATTTTGCGGGCGACGTCCGGCTGCCCGACATGCTTTACGCTTCGGTGCGGGCGGGGCCGATTGGCGATGCACGGCTCAAGGAGATGGACCGTGGTGGGGCCGCAGACATCAAGGGCCTCGTCGATGTTGTTCGCACTGATGGCTGGGTAGCGGCGCTGGCGACCAACTGGTGGGCCGCGAACAAGGCGCTCGACGCGATGTCGCCGGTCTTTGCCACGACCGGCAGAATGCCTGACAGCGCAACGATGAATGAGGCAATGGAGCGCGCGCTCAACAAGGGCCCCGGATCGCGTTTTGTGGATATCGGATCGGTCGATGGCGCGCTCGACAAGGCGGCGGGAACGCGCGTCTATCGCAGCCAGTTTGTCGTCCAGCCTGCTGTGCATGCGCCGATCGAAACGCGCAGCGCAACGGCGGATTACAAGAACGGGCGTTTGACCCTGTGGCTGGCGACGCAAGCTCCGGAGGCTGCCCGACATGCGGCGGCCGAGGCGATTGGCATTGCGCCGGACGATGTGACGCTGATCCAAATGCTGGCGGGGGGAAGCTTTGGCCGCAACCTCGATTCCCGAATCGCGGGGCAAGCGGCCATTCTCGCCAAGCATGCGGGGCGGCCGGTGCAGCTTGTCTGGCCGCGCCCGGAAGATTTCATTCGCGATATCGTACGCCCGCCAGCGCATGCCCGGATGACGGCGGCACTGGGCAAGGGCGGCGTGATCGAAGGGATGGCGATACGCATCGCAGTGCCATCCTTTGCGCGGCAGCAGGTGCGTCGGCTGAAAGGCGATACCACCGTCGAGGCTTGGAAGTCCGTAGCCGACGAACATGATCCGCTCGCAGTCGACGGTGCCTTTCCGCCTTATGCGATTCCCAATCTCAGCGTGGACCATTTTCCGGTCGATCTGCCGCTGCCCACCGGCCTTTGGCGCGGCAATGCGCATAGCTACACGGCTTTCTTTGTGGAAAGTTTCGTAAACGAACTGGCGGCGGCTGCGGGTATTGAGCCGCTCTCCTACCGGATGCAGATGCTGGTCGGGCAAACCCGGCTGGCGCGCTGCCTGACGGGCGTCGCGACACTTGCTGGTTGGGATGGCGGCGCAGAGAATAGCGGCAAGGGGCTCGCTTGCCACTCAATGTATGGCAGCCATATCGCGGTTATCGCGACAGCACGTACAGGCGAACAGGGCGTGCGTGTTGAGCGCATTTCAGCGGTCGTCGATTGCGGGCGACTGATCAATCCCGAACTGGCGCGGCAACAGGTTGAGGGTGGGATCATCTTCGGTCTGGCCCAGGCACTGGGATCGGCCACCGAATATGAAAATGGCCTACCGGTTGCCCGGCGACTGCGCGACATCGACTTGCCCCAGCTTTCGGATATTCCCGAAATCGACATTGAATTTATCCGCAATGAAGAAGAGCCCGGTGGGGTGAGCGAATTGGGTGTGGCTGCGGTTGCGCCCGCGATTGCCAACGCCCTATTTTCGGCGGCCGGGGTGCGGCTAAGGGAATTGCCCTTATTGTCGCGTGGGCTGTGACGGCTAAGCGCGGCGCATGAACATTCCCGCCAACCATCCGCCCGTAAAGACACCGCGCATAGGTGTGCTGCTGGTCAATCTCGGCACGCCCGAGGCACCGACTGCATCAGCCGTGCGCCGCTATCTGAAGCAGTTTCTTTCGGACCGACGCGTGGTCGAAATTCCGGCGCTGTTTTGGCAGCCGATTTTACGCGGAATAATCCTAAACGTCCGACCCAGAAAATCGGCCACCAACTATGCCAAGGTCTGGATGGCGAATGGTTCACCCTTGGCTGTCTATTCCAAGGCTCAGGCCGAAAACCTGCAGGCGCGGCTGGGTGACGCAATCGATGTGCGCTATGC
>JAGNSY010000053.1 GCA_017987825.1 Sphingorhabdus sp.
GCGATTGCGATGGTATCGCTCTATTTTATCATCTTCCGTGATGCGAAATTGTATAGCGACGCTGGGCTGCAAATCTTCTTCGTCGCCGTGAACGCCTATGGCTGGTGGAGTTGGCAGCGCAACAAGGCCGGTGCGGGAGAAATTGTCGTCGAAGAACTAACGGCAAACGGTTTCGGGGGATGGATCGCCGGATCTATCCTTGCCACGCTTGCCTGGGGCCTGTTCATGACCAATCACAGCGACGCCAGCTATCCCTTCTGGGATGCAAGCGTGGCAATGCTATCGGTAGTCGGACAGATATTGATGACGCGGCGGTTGATTGAGAATTGGTACTGGTGGATCGCGGTCAACATCATTTCGATCCCGCTTTATATTCTTAAAGAGCTGTATCTGACAGCCGGGCTATATGCGCTGTTTCTTGTGCTAGCCGTCGCCGGGTTGGTTGAATGGCGCAAGGTGCAGGCGCGACAGGCATGAAGCGCATCTGCCTCCACGGCCCTGAAAGCACGGGCAAGTCGACACTCGCCACCCGACTTGCCGCCCATTTCGGTTGCGAAGTCGTCCCCGAATATGGCCGCGCCTATTGCGAAGCGCATGGCACCGATATCGGCATGGCCGAACTGGTGCATATCGCCGAGGCGCAAGATGCGATGAACCGAGCGGCTGCCGTGCGTGCTGCAGAGTTGCACGCGCCGCTGGTGCTGTTCGACACCGACCCTTTGATAACCGCCGTCTGGGCAGAGATGATGTTTGGCGCGCGCGATCCCTGGTTCGATCGCTTCGCAGGCTACGCGGACCTCTATCTACTGCTCGACATCGACCTGCCTTTTGTTGACGACGGTTTGCGCGTCTATGCAAAAGCCGAAGACCGGCGACATTTCTTTGAATTGTGCAAGGCCGAACTGGACGCGCGTGGTGTGCGCTATGCATTGATCAGCGGAGTGGGCGAGGCTCGCTTCGTTGCAGCACTTCATGCGATCCAATTTGCTTTGGCTGATTGAATGGATGAAGTCGCTTCGCCATGCGTCGCCACATGCACGCTGGATCAGACGGAGCGCTGGTGCCTTGGCTGTGGCCGAACCGTTGAAGAAATTGCGGGATGGCAAGATGCACGCCGCAAGCAGAAGCTGGAGATATTGAAAGAACTGCCTGCCCGATTGGCGCGCCTCGCCGTTAACTCAAAACTTTAGCTGAGCTTCTCCAAAGCTTCGCTCGCCGCAATCCACCGGGCCTCAGCAACTTCCTGCGCGGTAACGATCTTGCCGCGCCGTTGCGACAATTCGCTCATGGTCAGGTCTTTATACTCATTCGACGCAGATTGCGGATCGAACATGGCCTTATCAATCGCAGACAGCACCACTTCGAGCTTGGCCAGATCGGCCTCAGCATCGTTGACGTCACGTTTCAGCTTTGCTTGTGCCTCGCGCGCTGCGGCGGCGGCTTTCTTGTCTTCCTTGCGGTCAGCTTTCGACAGCTTTTCTTTTGCCGGGCCCTTGCCCAGGATGAAGTCGGTATAATCCTCAATCGAGCCAACAAACTCCTTCGCCGTCCCGCCATCAACCAGCACCAACCGGTCTGCGGTCAGTTCGAGCATGTGCCGGTCATGGCTGACGAGCACTACCGTGCCCGCATATTCGTTCAACGCCTGAACCAGCGCTTCGCGCGCATCGACGTCGAGGTGATTCGTCGGTTCATCGAGGATCAGCATATGCGGCGCCTCGCGCGTGATCAGTGCCAGCGCCAGCCGCGCACGCTCGCCACCCGACAACTTGCCAACTTGCGTAGTCGCCTTTGCGCCTGAAAAGCCGAAACGCCCCAGCTGCCCGCGGACCGCACCCGGCGTCGCACCCTTCATTTGGCGGGTCATATGCTCGAGCGGTGTGTCGTCTCCGTCAAGTTCTTCGACCTGATACTGCGTGAAATAGCCGACGCGCATCTTGCCCGAGGAGCTCATCGACCCCTCCATCGGTGTCAATTGTGCCGCGAGCAGCCGCGCCAACGTGGTCTTGCCATTGCCGTTGCGTCCCAAGAGCGCGATGCGGTCATCGGGGTCGATACGCAGGTTCAGCCGCTCGAGAACCGGATTGCCTGGGCTGTAGCCAACGCTGGCGAGATCAAGCGTCACCAGAGGTGGTCTCAATTCGTCAGGGCTCGGGAAATCAAAGCTTAAGGTTGGGTCATCGACCATCGCCTGCACCGGTTGCATACGCGCCAGCGCCTTGGCACGACTCTGCGCCTGCTTTGCGGTCGATGCCCGGGCGGAGTTGCGGGCGATATAGTCCTGCAGCTTGGCCCGCTGCGCATCCTGCGCCGCCTTTGCTGCGGCCAGCTGTGCTGCGCGTTCGGCGCGTTGGCGTTCGAAACTGTCATAGCCGCCGCTGTAGAGCGTCACCTGCCCACCTTCGAGGTGCAGGATATGGTCGACCACATTGTTGAGCAGATCGCGCTCATGGCTGATCACGACCATCATCGCGGGATAGCTTTTGAGGAAGTTTTCGAGCCACAGCGTCGCTTCGAGGTCGAGGTGGTTCGACGGCTCGTCGAGCAGCAACAGGTCAGGCTGCGAAAACAATAGCGAGGCCAGCGCAACGCGCATCTTCCAGCCACCCGAAAAACCATCTAGCGGCTGCCCCTGCATTTCCTCATCAAAGCCAAGGCCGACCAATATCCGCGAGGCCCGCGCTGGTGCTGTATAGGCGTCAATGGCGATCAGCCGTTCGTGCACCTCGGCCATGCGGTCCGGGTCAAGGTCCTCCTGCTCGCTTTCGATCATCAATGCGGCGCGTTCGGTATCTGCCGCCAGCACGGTTTCAAACGGCGTCGCGGTGCCAGTTGGCGCTTCTTGCGCGATATAGCCGATGCGGGTGCCCTTGGGCATTTCCAAGCTGCCATCGTCTGCTTCGAGCGAACCGATCATCACCTTCATCAATGTGGATTTGCCTGCGCCATTGCGCCCGATCAGACCGATGCGGCCATAGGGTGGCAGCGCGGCGGTGGCGCGGTCGAGGATAGTGCGTCCGCCA
Organism: Sphingorhabdus sp.; assembly: GCA_017987825.1. GTDB lineage: Bacteria > Pseudomonadota > Alphaproteobacteria > Sphingomonadales > Sphingomonadaceae > Sphingorhabdus_B. The sequence continues at coordinate 3,024 of JAGNSY010000053.1, forward strand.
AGGCGCACGGTGATGCCGTTCAGGTTGAGCATGATGGCGCGCGCCTAGCAGAGGAGATAGCAACTGTCATGCAGCGATTGCGCTGCCTTGTGAGGAATGCTCGGCACTGCTAGGGGCGCGGAATGACTGAACTCTCCCATATCCGTAACTTTTCTATCATTGCCCATATTGATCATGGCAAGTCGACGCTGGCGGACCGGCTAATCCAACATACGGGTGGCCTGAGCGAGCGGGAGATGTCGGCGCAAGTCCTTGATAATATGGACATTGAGAAGGAACGCGGGATCACCATCAAGGCGCAAACCGTACGCCTGAACTATACCGCAAATGACGGCCAGCTCTATGAGCTGAACCTGATGGACACGCCGGGCCATGTCGACTTCGCCTATGAAGTCAGCCGCAGCCTCGCCGCATGCGAAGGCGCGCTGCTCGTCGTCGATGCCGCGCAAGGGGTCGAGGCCCAAACCCTCGCCAATGTCTACCAGTCGATCGAGCATGACCATGAAATCGTGCCGGTCATCAACAAGATCGACTTGCCCGCCGCAGAGGTGGACAAGGTCAAGGCCGAAATCGAGGAAATCATCGGGCTGCCTGCGGACGACGCCGTCCTCACCAGCGCCAAATCAGGCATCGGCATCGCCGAGGTGCTCGAGGCGATCGTCACCCGCATCCCCCCGCCCAAGGGAGACCGCACCGCGCCGCTCAAGGCCATGCTGGTCGATAGCTGGTACGACCCCTATCTGGGCGTCGTCATCCTGATCCGCGTGATCGACGGCGTGATCAAGAAAGGCCAGGAAATCCAGTTCATGGCCGCCGGCACCAAGCATCTGGTTGACCGCGTCGGCTGTATGCGGCCCAAGCTGGAGATCCTCACCGAAATCGCCGCGGGCGAAGTCGGCATCATCACCGCGCAGATCAAGGAAGTCGCGCAAACCCGCGTGGGTGATACGATTACCGACGCGAAACGCCCCGCCGCAGAGCCGCTCCCCGGTTTCAAGGAAGTGCAGCCGGTGGTCTTTTGCGGCCTCTTCCCGACTGACGCGGCAGACTTTGAGAAGCTGCGCGAAAGCATCAGCAAACTCCGCCTCAACGACGCCAGTTTCAGCTTTGAAACCGAAAGCAGCGCGGCCTTGGGCTTTGGCTTTCGCTGCGGCTTCCTGGGGTTGCTCCATCTGGAAATCATTCAGGAACGCCTCAGCCGTGAGTTTGACCTTGATCTGATCACCACCGCACCGTCGGTGGTCTACAAGCTAAAACTTGGCCGCAGCAAAACCGATGATGCGCGCGAGATGGAGCTGCACAATCCGGCGGATATGCCCGATGTGAACCGCATTGACGAGATTCAGGAACCGTGGATCGAGGCGACGATTTATTGCCCCGATGAATATCTGGGTTCGATCCTGAAACTGTGTCAGGACAGGCGCGGCATTCAGAAACAACTGACCTATGTTGGCGGTCGCGCACAGCTGGTTTACGAACTGCCATTGAACGAGGTGGTGTTCGATTTTTATGACCGTTTGAAAAGTATTTCAAGAGGTTACGCGTCGTTCGACTATCACCAGATCGGCCACCGCGAAGGCGACCTCGTAAAAATGAGCATCCTCGTCAACGGAGACCCGGTCGACGCGCTGAGCATGATCGTCCACCGCGGCACCGCGGAGGCGCGCGGGCGCGGCATGTGCGAGCGCCTGAAAGACCTGATCCCCCGCCACCTGTTCAAAATCCCCATTCAGGCCGCGATCGGCGGCAAGGTGATCGCGCGCGAAACGATCGCCGCGATGCGCAAGGATGTGACCGCCAAATGCTATGGCGGCGACATCAGCCGCAAGAAAAAGCTGCTGGAAAAGCAGAAAAAGGGCAAGGCCCGGATGCGCGAGTACGGTAGCGTCTCGATCCCGCAGGAGGCTTTTATCGCCGCGCTGCGTATGGGAGAGGAATAGCAACCCGATGCCCGAAGCGGAGCCAAAGCGGATCATCATCATCGCTGGCCCCAATGGCGCGGGAAAGACCACTTTCGCCCGCTCCTTCCTTCCCGAAGAGGCGGATTTGCCCCGCTTCATCAACGCTGATGCAATTGCGGCGGGGATTGCCGCCTTCGCCCCCGAAACCGCGGCGATCCGCGCGGGCCGGTTGATGCTGGAGGAAATCGAGCACTGCGTTCGACACGGCGAGAGCTTTGCTTTCGAAACGACTTTGTCGGGATTGACCTATCTGCGCCATATCGCCGCTTGGCGGGCGCAGGGATATCGTGTCAGCCTGTTGTTTCTCAGCCTGCCCAATGTCGAGACTGCAATCGAGCGCGTCGCATCGCGCGTGAGACAGGGCGGACACAACATAGCCGAACCCGTCATCCGCCGCCGCTTTGCCGCAGGACTCGCAAATTTTCGGCAACATTATCAGGATGCGGTGGACGAATGGGCGCTCTATGATAGTAAGGGCGCAAGACCCATATTGCTCGAATGGAAAGAAAAACCATGAGCCGTGCCGATATTTCACAAGCAAAGAGCCCGATTTTGCGTGGCTCCCTTCCTGCGATGCGCCGGGCTGCCTTGCTGGCTCGCAAGACGGCAATCCAGACGGATACAGAAATCATATTGGTTGAGCGCGGTAAGCCAGTTCGCATCCCAGCGGCGCAACTGCGCGGCGGCAAGGGTTGAGCGCTATCATCCACCGCAAGGCCATCGCCGCCCCTTCGACCGGGCTAAGGACTGGGCCTCGTATGGGTGAGGAATAATGGGCAAGACGATCTTTGAGCGGCACAAACAACCATGGACCGCGGCGGAGATCGACAAGCTGCACACGCTGGCGAAAAAGGGCATGGCCCTGAAAGCCGTCGCCAAGGCGCTGACCCGGAGCGAAGAATCGGTCAGGGATCGTGCGAAGGCCGATGGGATTGTTTTGGCGAAGCTTAGGTAGAGAGCGCGTCTATTCCGCAGGAGGCGTTTATGGCTGCGTTTAGGATAGGGGAGGAGTTGGTCTCTTTGCTAGGAACGCGACGGTTGCGGGCTACCAATGTTTCAATTCCTCGCGAAGTCATTATACGTAGTCTTATGGCACGCAGGAGCGGACGATGAAAACAGACGATCTAAAGTACTCAAATTTTTCGTCCAAACACCTTAAATATTACGAAAATCGAGCATCTGATTTTTCCGGAAGGTTTCTCCGATGGTTTTTGGAACACATCCTAAGGTTGGATGAGTTCGAAGCTGACGACGCGTCAGTTGATGCAAAGCATGATAAAGGCGTTGATGCAATCTATGTCGATGATGTGTCAGAAGTAGTTTACATCGTTCAAGCCAAAACGAAAACAAGTGACAAGGCGACATTGGGTGACACTGACTTAAAAGAGTTTTCGGGCACCTTGAAGCAATTTTCTACTGCAAAGAAAATTGAAGAACTCGTTGAAGAAACGAAAAATGAACGACTGAAGCAGTCTCTTGTACGAAACAGCGTGTCTAAATGTGTAGATGTAGGATATGATGTAAAAGGAATATTTATAACAAATGTTCTTGCAAATGAAGACGCTTACTCTTTTGTAAAAAAAGCAGAAAATATTGATCTATATGATTCGAAACGCATTGCTGGAGAATATGTCGACCTAATCGTAGACGGCGGAATTTCGGGAAGTTATTGGTTTGACGTCTCCGATAGTGATGTAATCGAATATGACGCGGGCGGGGCATCCGCTCGCATTTTTCTCGCTCCAGCTCTCAATATCGTTAAAATGGCTGGCATTTCCGATGGGAGCCTTTTTGAACAAAACGTGCGACTCTCTCTGGGAAATACAAAAGTAAATCGTAGCTTGCGCGAAAGCGTCAGGAGTAAAGCCGAGCATTTAAATTTTCCATTATATCACAATGGTATAAATGTACTTTGCGCTGAAATTGTCAGCGAAGATGACGACAAAATTGAAATCAAGGACTATGTTGTCGTCAATGGCGCACAAAGCTTGACGTCGCTATTGGCGGAGAAATCGAAGCTTTCCGACGATCTCAAAATTTTGGTGAAGCTTATCGAGGTGAAGGGCGACATTGCTCTGTCACAAAAGATAACAAGAAACAGCAACAATCAGAACGCCATTAAAGCTCGCGATTTGAAGTCTAATCATAATATCCAGCAACGCCTGAAGGCAGAAGTCGAAAAAATGGCTAATGGCACACTCGCCTATGAAATTAAGCAAGGCGAGGATAACAAAGGTAAAATCGTCATTCAGAATGAGCAAGCTGGTCTGGTGCTGCTGGCAATCGATTTGAAGGAACCTTGGAGCTGTCACCAAAAATACAAGGTGATGGATGACCTGCATTCAGATATTTTCGGACGGCCAAATGTAACCGGCGCGCGCGTTTACGCGCTCTGGGAGTGCTTCCACTCTTTAGGTCCGGCACTGGGCGAGATAAATAACGACGCGTTTGCCCGGTACACCCTGACACGATATTTTTTGGCGTATCTTGTCGCGTCAATAATTCGGTCTGATCCGATCGGTTCGCAGGTTATGGATAATCTCGACAAAGTGATTGCAAATGGAAAGATTGATCTTTTCGTTAAGGCATTCGCAGAGCTTTCGGTTGCGGCCGCGAATGATCTAAACGCCGAGGTTGCTGCCGACGACGACGAGGTTTTCGACCACAAGACTCATTTGAAGAGCAGGAAGTGGTGCGAAGCTATCGAAGCCCGAATTCTGGCCCAATTCAAGAAGGATGTCGCAAGGAAGAAAGCAGAGCCAATTGCTGCTCAATTTGAGTCGATGTTGGTTAAACCGAAGCCAAACAAGGCTGCTAATTGAAAACTAGCTGGTGGGCTATATCGTCTACTAACCCACCCCCTTTTCAATCAACGCCAATGCCGCCTTTGGGTCAGCATTCACCATCCCCAAAAGCGTCCGTGCAGGCGCATCGGGCGAACGCCGATGCTGTTCCCAATCACGCACCGTAGCAACGGGGACGCGCAGCCGTTCGGCGAATTTCGCCTGGCTGAGTTTGGTCTTGGCGCGGATGGCCTTGACGTCGGGCCCGGCCACAACGCGGCCTTTGCTGGTATCGCCCTGTGCGAAGGCGATGGCGTCGGCCAATCCGGCCGCGATCTTGTCAAAAGCTTTGGTCATATGTGCTGTCCTTGCTTGCTCTGTCTGATGGCGTGGGCTGCGAGCCCCCGCGAGCTATCAAGATTCTCCTTTCAAAATTGCCGTTAGCGAACGCAGGGCGTTTTTCTCGCCTTGCGTCAAATTTGCCTTTTCGCCTTTGCCGAACACAGTGAGCAGGAACACCGGGATATCGTCTCCACCGAAATAATAGACGATCCGATAGCCGCCTGACTTACCTTTTCCCCGGCCAGCGAGCCGAAATTTGCGGACGCCGCCGGTTCCCTGCATAACGTCACCCGCTTCCGGGTTGGTTGCCACCAGATCAACTGCTGCAATCCGCTCGTCCTCGGTCATCCCGGCGCTTTTCGCGTCACGAAGATAGCTTTCGGTTTCGACAACGGTTTGCATAGCGCTAATGAATATACGGCAATGCCGTATTTTCGCAAGGCTATTTTATACGGCTTTGCCGTATAATATATCCGTAGTGTCGTGACATGAACATGCCCTCCCCAGGCCCCTCCCGCAAGCGGGAGGGGAGATGCCCTCACCCCTCCGGCAAATAGGTATCCCCCTCCGCCCCCTCACTCTCCACCCGCCGGTTCTCCCGCCACTCGGCCTCCGCCGCCGCGCGCTCCCTGTAACTCCCGCCTAGCCAGTTCAGCCGCGTGCGGGCTACCTCATCCTTCACCATATCCTCCTCATTCAGATAAAAGGGCCGGTGCGGGCGGGGGTAGAGGGCGATCATATCGGGGGCTTGGGGGCCCTGCCCTTCCTCCGGCCCTGCCACACCAAAAGCGTCTGCGCCCGGCATATCCGCTCCGCACCCTTCGGCCTCCTCCCGCGCGCGCTGGCGGGTGGCTTCGGCGATGGCTTGGGCCCATGCGCTGTGCCGTGCATCCTCCAGCGCGCGGCTGACTTCGGTGCTCCACGGGCCGCCATGCGGGGCGCTGTGGAAATGCTCCTTGATCAGCTCCATGCAGATGCCGCCGACATCCATCACCACCTCCATCATCGCCAGCTGGCGCAGCGCGAAATCGGCGGCAATCGCGTTGCCCTCTGCGCGGAAGAAATATTCCTCTCGCACCTTGGCCTGATATTTTTTCAGGAAGCGGGCCCTGCTGGCCTCTGCGCTATTATGCTCTGCCTCATAGCGCGCCTGAAACTCCGCCTCTTTCGCGGCGGCTTCCTCCTCCCACTCCTTTCGCCATTCTTCCTTCAATTTCTGGATGCCGTGTGGCAAGCTGCTCGCCGGGCGGCCGGATAGGTTGAGGTTGCCGCCATACAGCTCCGGAAAGCGTTGCTGGACGATCCACATCATCGCGCGGGTGTTATATTTGCGCCGTTCGAGGATGACCTCGCCATCTTTCAGCAGCTTTTCAGGCGTGCCGTGGATGGCATGATCCATCAGCGTATCGAGCACGCGGCGCGCGCCCATTTCGATCGCTATGTCCCACGCGGCGGCAAAGCTTTCGGCACCTTCCGCCTTTTTGAGCTGATAGAAACTGTTGGCGCTGACGCCCACGGCGGTCGCCGACATTTCCACGCTGCCATTGACCGACAAATAGGTGATGAAGGCGCGTTGCCGCATGGGGTTGAGCCCGTCTGCGCGGATGCGCTTACGCGGCACGGGGGTGAATTCGAGCGCGGGGGGCAGGTCTTCGGGATCGATTTCGAACGGGTTGGGTGTGGGCGTGGGTTCTGGGGGGAGTATCTCTTGCGCCATTGCCTTTTCCTTCATGCACGAAAAGGCCAGGCAGTTATGGCATCAGGGGGTGTGTAGGACAGCGGTTTTTTGTCAACTAAGCCCCTCCCCTTCAGGGGAGGGGTTTGGGGTGGGGCGGTGCCGCAACGGCAGTGTTATCCGGAGCAGCCCCACCCCCGGCCCCTCCCCTGAAGGGGAGGGGAGATTTAGGCCGCGTCGGCGATCCGGTAACGCGCCTCGGTTTCAGCCACCGACTGGCGGACGAAATCGCCGATATGGTCGAGCAGGGCGCGGATGTGCGGTTGTTGGCGCCCCGATGCGCTCGATACCAGCCAGCCGGGGGTGGTGAGCTCCGGAATCGGCGGGAAAAGGCGGACGAGGCTGCTATGTGCATCGCCGATCAGGCAGGGCATCACCGCCGCGCCCATCCCTGCTCTTGCCGCGGAGATCACGGCGGAGAGCGTGTTGGCGCGGTGGATGACCTGCATGTCGGGGCCGAGGCCTTCGATCCAGCGTTCGATCTGCCCGACGCCGGAGCCGGAGGAGCCGATGAAGGGGAAGCGGGTGAGCCCGTCATAATTGTTAGGAAAGCCCAGTTGTTCGGCCAGATCGCGGTGGACATAGACGCTTTCGTGCAGTTCAACGATGCGGCGGATGATCAGGCTTTCGTCCTGTGGCGGGTTGCCGAAACGGATCGCGATATCCGCCTCTCCCCGTGCAACATCGAGCGCGCGGTCGTCGACGATGATCTCTGCAACCACGGCGGGGTGCTTGGCGCGGAAGGCGGCAATCGCGGGCATCAGCCAGACATTGGCGGCAGACTCGACGGTGGTGAGGCGGACGGTGCCACTGAGGCGGCGGCCTTCGGCGGCGACGCTGTTTTGCAGAGCCTCCACCTCGCGCTCGACCGCTTCGGCATGCGGCAGCATCGCTTGCCCCCTGACCGAGAGCGTATAGCCGCTGGGGCTGCGCACGAAGAGCGGGGTGCCGAGCGCTTCCTCCAGCATGGCGATGCGGCGCGAGACGGTGGCCTGCGCGACCTTCAGGCTGCGCCCTGCCGCGAGCGTGCTGCCCGTGCGCGCGACGGCGAGGAAAAAGCGCAGGTCGTTCCAATCGAACATGCTGACCATATAGCATCGGGCTATTCATTTTTGAATAACCGTTCGCCGAAAGAAATGCTCACACCCGCGCAAGTTTATATCTATCTAGGGCTCATCAGGAAAACACCCTCTCCCCCGATTTCCTGCAAACCAAGAATATAAAAGGAAAAGACAATGACTTATAACTACCGCCTGCGTTCCGCCGTTGCCGCCGTGTTTGCGACTGCATCGACCTTCCTTTTCGCGCTGACCACGATAACCGGACAAGCCGGACTGGTCGGGGCGCTGTAAGGAATGACGCAAAAATCCCCTTTCCTCTCCCCGGAAAAAAGAAGAGCCCGACGTTGATGCGCCGGGCTCTTTCTTTTTGGGGGTCAGCGCTGATCAGGGCCGGCGCGGGAGTTTGAGCAGCTTTGCCTTCATTTCCTCGTTGCTCGTCCCCATCCAGCTCATCGGGCGCACCTCGACCATGATATTGCGCCGCAGATAATGCAGCGCCCCGCCAATCCCGCCTTCCTGATATTGCATATAGGCAATATCGGGATCGCCGGGCAGTTTCTCCATCTCTCCGGCGCGCATCATCGTCGGGTTGGCGCGGGTCTGGGCGTAATAGACCGGATCGGTCCAGATCATGTTGACGCGCAGGTCCGTGTCCTTGCCCTTGTAGGTACAGGCGACCATTCCATTGCTCGCATATTCAAGCTCCGGCTTGCCAGCCTCTACGGCAAAGCCCATCGCCGCCGTCACCTCTTCGGGCGTGAAGATGCAGACAGCCTTGGCCATCTCCTCCTTGCTCATTGGCCCACCGGGGATCGGAACCGACGCCGCGCTGGCCGGATTTGCAGCGGGGGCGGGAGCCGACGTATCCGCCTGGGTCGCATTGGCGGATTGATCTTCCCCGCCCCCGCCACAGGCGACAAGCGCCATGGCGGAAG
>JAGNSY010000054.1 GCA_017987825.1 Sphingorhabdus sp.
GCCTGATCCATGCCGCGACGACAGCCAATGAAGTTCAGGGCGTCATAGCGCACGAACTCGGCCATATCGAAGGCGGCCATGTCATCCGCTATAGCGAAGGTCTGGAAAAGGCAGGCACCATTTCCATTGCCAGCCTCATTCTGGCTGCAGCCGCGATCGCCGCTGGCGCAGGCGAGGCTGGCATGGGAATCATGGCCGCCGGTCAACAGGCCGCTTTGGGCAAATTCCTGGCATTCAGCCGTGTGCAGGAAAGCGTCGCCGATTCATCGGGCGCGCGCTACCTTTCCGCCGCCGGAATAACGGGCCGCGGCTCGATCAACTTCTTCAAGAAACTTCAGAATTACGAGTTCCGCCTCGGCATTCCGCAAGTCGACAGCTATGATCGCACCCACCCCTTGTCGGGAGAGCGCATCACGGTGCTGGAAGACACCTACAAGGTCGATCCGGCATGGAATGCCCCGCTCAATCCCAAATGGGAAACGGATTTCAAGCGCGTGAAGGCAAAGCTGCAAGGCTATATTGCAGATCCGAACACCACGCTTCGCGACTATCCCGAGAACGACAAGAGCGTGCCCGCTCTCTACGCCCGCGCCTATGCATGGCACAAAGCGGCCTATCCCGAAAAGGCGCTGTCGGAAGCAAACAACCTCATTTCCAAAAATCCGAGCGACCCCTATTTCCTCGAGCTGCAAGGGCAGATCCTGCTCGAATCCGGGAAACCCGATGAAGCGCTGACTTCGCTGCGCAAGGCGGTCGATCTGACCGGCAACCAGCCGCTTATCGCCGCCGTATTTGGTCATGCCCTGATCGCGACCGAAGATAAGGCCAATCTGGCTGAAGCCGAACGTGTTCTCAAAGCCGCTGTCTCGAAGGATAACAACAACCCCTTCGCCTGGTATCAATTGGGCGTAGTCTATCAGGCGCTGGGCGATGAACCCAGAGCTGCGCTGGCCAGTGCAGAACGCTATCTGATGGAGGGCGCTCCGCAACTTGCCCTGCCCAATGCGGCAACGGCGATGGCAGGTTTGCCCGAATATTCGCAGGACTGGATCCGAGCACAGGATGTAAAGCTGGTCGCCGAGGCGCAGGTCCAGAAGATGGAAAAGCGCCGGCGTTGATCGCGGTTAATCCGCTGGTCTGGCATCAGCAAAGAAGCTAGGCATCCGATATGGACCAGCAACAAACCACCAACCGCCTTCCCCTGATCTTCGCCTTACTGGGAGCGGCCCTGTTGATAGCAGGGGGCATTTTTTTCTTTGCCAGTAAGGACGAAACGGTCCGTGGTGACAAGGCAGTCTATGCCGAAGCTGATGCGGATCGCGCAATTTCGGCGGCAGGCATCGACGACAAGGAACGCGCCGCAACCGAAGCCATTGTGCGCGCCTATATCCTCGAAAATCCCGAGATCATCACCGAAGCCGTCGAAATCTTGCAAAAACGCGAGATGGCGAAACGGATGGATGCGGCAGGTAGTGCGATCACAAAGCCATTCGCGGGCGCGGTAGGTGGCAATCCGAACGGCACAATCACTGTTGTCGAATTCACCGACTATAATTGCGGGTTTTGCCGCTCTAGCGTCCCCGATCTGAACAGGCTGATGGGCAGCGAAAAGGATGTGAAGATCGTCTATCGCGAATTGCCCATATTGGCCGCCAGCAGCCGCGATGCCGCGCGCTGGGCGCTAGCAGCCGCCAAGCAAGGCAAGCACAAGGCCTTCCACGACGCGATGTTCGCGGCAGGCCCTGCCAATGAACAATCGATCACCGCCGCTGCGCGCCGTGCTGGCCTCAATATGGATCAAGCAGCCAAAGACGCCGCTTCGGCAGAAGTGAATGCCGAAATCGAACGCAACCTCGCGATGATGCAGCAGATCGGCTTTAACGGCACACCAACCTTCATTGTCGGCGACCAGATGCTTGAAGGCGCTTTGGGCTATGATGCGTTGAAAGCGGCGGTCGAAAAGGCCCGCAAGAAAGGCTGATCAGCCCTTTTTCCCCTGCGCCACCACATACCATTCAACCGAACCCTTGCGGCTGGCAGGCGGCTTCGCGTGTTTGACCGTGGTGAAATTGGATTTCAGAATAGCCAGCAATTCGGGATCGGTACCGCCCGCAAAGACCTTGGCGACAAAATCACCACCCGGTTTCAGCACCTCGACGGCAAAATGCGCCGCAGCCTCGACCAGCCCCATAGTGCGCAAATGGTCAGTCTGTTTGTGGCCAACGGTGTTAGCGGCCATATCCGAGACCACCAGATCGGGGGCCTGCCCTAACGCCTCGACCAATAAGTCGGGCGCGCGATCGTCCATGAAATCCATTTCGAATAGCGTCACACCCTCGATCGGATCGACGGGTAAAAGATCGATGCCGGAAATCTTGGCAGAAGGCAGCTTGCGTCGCACCACCTGTGCCCAGCCACCCGGCGCTATGCCCAGATCGACGACCGCTTTCTTACCCTTCAGAAAGCTGAATTTCTCGTCGAGTTCGATCAGCTTATAGGCCGCGCGGCTGCGATAGCCTTCGGATTGTGCGCGTTTGACATAGGGATCGTTGAGCTGCCGTTCCAGCCAACGTGCCGATTGCGGGCTGCGTCGCTTGGCGGTTTTGACGCGTTCCTTGCCCGCAGCGCTGCGCCCCGAGCTATTCCCGCCAAATGTGAATTTAGCCACAGGTTACCGCCTTTTCCGCCGACGCGCATCGCTCGCCATCAATGCGCGCAAAATGCCTTCGCGAATGCCTCGATCGGCGACACCCAAACGCTCGCCCGGCCAGATGTCGAAGATCGTTTCCAATATCGCACAACCCGCCACGACCAGATCAGCACGTTCATGCCCGATCGTCGGGAATTCGGCGCGCCCCTTTGGTGGGCGGCTGGCGAGCGTCTGGCTGATCTCACGCATCGCTGAAGTCGGCAAATGCAGCCCGTCAATCTGACGCCGGTCATAGCTTGGCAGGTTGAGATAGACACTCGCCAGCGTCGTTACCGTGCCCGAAGTGCCCATCAGGCGGTGATCGCCCTGCCCCACTGGCAAGCGTGCAGCAAAATCGGCAAAGCTCTCGCGAACCTTGGCGCGCATGGCGGCATAGGTTTCCTGCAGCGACTGTTCATCATCTCCCCGATGCGCCTCGCTTTCGGTGAGCGAAACCACACCCCAGGGCACACTCGCCCAATCAAGGATTTCAGGAACCACGCCGTCGGTCGACACGAGCACCAGTTCGGTCGACCCACCGCCAATATCAAAGATCATCGCGGGCCCCTCACCTTCCTCGAGCAGAGCATGGCATCCCATGACCGCAAGGCGGGCTTCTTCTTTCGGGCTGATGACATCGAGTACGATGCCGGTCTCTCGTTTCACCCGTTCGATGAATTCGACGCCATTCAACGCCTGACGGCACGCTTCGGTTGCAACCGAGCGGGCAAGCACGACATTGCGGCGCTTCAGTTTGTCGGCGCAAACCGACAACGCCTCAATCGCGCGGTCCATCGCCGCTTCGCTCATCTTGCCTGTCGAATTGAGCCCTTCGCCAAGGCGAACCACGCGCGAGAATGCATCAACCACGGTGAAGCCGTCGTTGGCTGCGCGTGCGATCAGCAATCGGCAATTATTCGTACCCAGATCAAGTGCGGCATATGCCGTTTTGCCCAGCCAAGCCGGGCGTGCATCCCCACTGGGCTGCGACGTTCCCGATGGCGATGTATTTGATTGTGGATTGGCGGTCGCTTTTTCCGAACGCGCGTCATTCCCCTTGCGGGGGGCGCCTTGCGTCTTTGCAGTTGAGGCGGCTTTGGATTTTTTCCGGCCCTTTTTTGCGGCCGATTTTCCCCGTCCATTCAACTGCGACGATGGTGCGAATTCTTCGCCCATGGCCGTGCTCACTTCTTATTTTCTATCCGCAAACGGATACTACCGCGCGGTACTTGAAGGCGGGGATAACGGAGATAGCCCCAATATTCAAGTTTTTAGACGAAACGGGCACAGCGAGGGTCAGTCTGCGATTGACAGGCCAATCAACGCTGCCTAATTGCCCGCTCCACATTCCCCGGTCGTCTAACGGTAAGACTACGGACTCTGACTCCGTCTATTGAGGTTCGAATCCTTACCGGGGAACCATTTTCTCTCATAATATATTGATATTATTGATAAAATAAAATCACTGCGATTTCGGACCACCTTCTAAGCCACCCTGCAACCTGCGAAGCGGTGAGCAACGATGTGCTTTCATGCGAAGCATATTCCCCAATCACACTGTTCCTGATAGCCTCCCTCCACCTCGGGGTATTGTCGTAACCGGGGCATCGCGATGCTCTCTTCCAAGGGAACATCGAGATGAGGATATTATCAAAGCGTCAGCTTAAGGAGTTGGTTCTGTATTCACCGCAGCATGTCGCACGTTTGGAACGGGCCGGGCAATTCCCCAAGCGGGTCCACCTTGGCCCCGCCCGCGTAGGATGGGTTGAGGCTGAAGTGCTGGATTGGCTCCAGAAACGGCTGGCGGACCGAGACATACCTAGCCGACACTCCTTTTAGAAGGAGCGGGTGGCCGGGATTGCAAGCCCGGTCACCCAATAGCTTCACCGCCTTCTCCGCATCTGGACATCAACGCCGGTCATCCGAATGCGCCAAATGCACATATCGTCGCTTACACCGTATCTTTCGCAGATTTGAGGATTCGTCAGATTAGCGGAGCGAGCTTGCAACAAAGCCTCTCGGGGCAACAAAAGCGCACCAGACAACCAATCCGCCTCGTCCTCCTGATCTCGGCTGAAATCGCTTATCAGAAGAGTCCCTTCGTGCAACGACACCTGACTACCGCTATGGCCCAAATAGATATGAGAAATTTCGTGCATTAGCGTGCTACGGAGCCGACCCTTGGCATGACTGGAATTTAGCACCACGCCAATCAGCCCAGCTTCCCGAAGCGAAAAGCCTGACCAGCTGTCGGCACCGTCTCCGGTTAGATGATCAAGGTCGTTTGCAGGAAGCGGCAGGTCTTTAACATCGAACACATGGATCGACAGATGGTCTGCCAATTTCCATGGACAAAGCGGCTCAGCGGCATTCAGCCCCAATTGCGCGCGCAATTCGCCAGCAACACGTTCGGCTTGTGATTTGAACCCTCGCTGCAACGAAAATTACCCCAACATTTCAGCCCGAGCGCGCAAAGCAGATTGTGCGGCAATTATCGCTGACCCTAGCGCCTGTGCCGTTCGTTCGTCTGTCGTATTTCCTTTGCGGAAGTGCACAGTCGCCGTGCTGGGCGTCTTTTTGGTTGTATCAAGCCCTAAATACGCCGTCGGATCGACTTCGAGCCATTTGCATATTTTAGCGAATGTTTCGAGGTCTGGCATATGGCCGTTTTCGATACGAGAAAATGTCGCCGGACTAATTTCAACTTCCGCTGCTGCTGCGCGAACGCCTGAAATTCCGCGTTTTTCCCGAACGAGTTCTGCCAACTCGCGTAGGCGAAGACTCATTTTTCCTCCATCATAAAGAATCAGTCTTGACGTCAGGCCCCCTGACGCCTTATGTCTCTCCTCAGAAACACTTTGTGATTAACACATAAGACGTTTCATCCGCGCAAGCTTTTCGTTTCTTGCGACGGACAGAGAGTCAGAGTTTCGCGGTCGAGTCAAGCGAAATACTGAAAATTGATGCCAAGCGTTCGTTCAAGGGGTTTAACACATGACTGACAAAGATGATGATAAAGGCGGTGCTGAAATCAGCGTTACCGTTTATTACGGTGCCGGTGAGAAGACCAAAGAATTCCGCCGCAATGCGACAGTGCAAGACGTTCTGGTCTGGGCAATAACAGCCTTCGCAATCGATCCGAGCATGGCCAGCGAATTTGAACTGGCACGTCATGGGGAAAAGGAGGAACTGGCCGATAACGTGCGCCTTGCGACTTTGGTACGGGGCAATTCTTCACTGGCCCTCGATTTGTTGCGCGGTGATATCGCAAACGGTGCAGGCGAGTGATTCTTGATCCGAGTGAGGCGCGCGTAGCAGCAGACTTGGCCAGCGCAGACTTTCAGTCGGGAGTCGTCGCTGGCCATTGGCGCGTTATCTCGTTTGCATACCCTATTCTCGACTTCGTTGTATCAGCAACCGAACCAGACGGTTCGGCCAGTGAGTATGGATTCCAAGCAGAGCTAACCAACTACCCGGCGGTGGCGCCCAAGGTGCAGATTTGGAACCACGAGCGGAATTGCATACTTGCTGCTGAATCCAGACCGAAAGGCGGCCCCAGAGTGCAAGGGGCCTTCAAGCATTGGGGAGACGATACTGTTTATCGACCTTGGGATCGGCAAACAGGCCCTCATTGCAGCAACACTGGCGAATTGCCCCATCTGGCATGGTATCCAACCCGAACCCTCACCTTCATTTTTGAGGATCTTTATGGCCTCCTTAATAGCAACGCTCGCGCGCTTCGCATTGGCGAAGCCGCCTAAAATCATCTGTTCGAGCGCCGTTTGGAAGGCAGGGGCGACCGAATTGCAGCGCCGCACCCACGGCCAGCGTGAAAGCGGGGCGTTTTTGCTTGGACGCAAGGGCAAGCCGTGCGTGATTGAGCAATTTGTATTTTACGATGACGTTGATCCACACGCACTCGACACCGGTATGGTCATTATCGATGGCCGTCGGCTTGGCGATTTATGGTCACTGTGTCGCAGCTCCGGGCTGGAAGTGATTGCCGACGTTCATGTGCACCCAGGTCATTTCACTCAAAGCGCTTCCGATCAGGCAAACCCGGTCATGGCCGAAATCGGCCACATTGCGATCATTCTTCCAAACTTCGCAACAGGAAGCAATCTTCCGAAGGCAATTGGCATTTATCAGTATCTTGGCCAGCGGCAGTGGCGCACTCACAGCTTTGAACTGTTTCCTCCGCTTCATATCGGATGGTGGCCATGGCATTAGAATTGGCATTGACGCGGATCGCTAAATCGCTGGTGGAATCGGAAGGTATCTCATTTGATGAAGCACAGGCACGGTTACGGCAACTAAGTTTGGAGATCGTTGTTGGCGAGAACGCCACTACATTGACTGCCCATGCCGCAATCCTGACTGCTGTTTCGGTTGGGAGTCGGACTTTTATCGGCGGCGTTCGTATTGCGGGTTATACAAGTCAGCCGCTCAATTCGTCGTTCCCGTTGAGAGCAAGAATGCTCGATGCAGCGGCTCTCGAAGTGGGCGCATCAGACTTTGACGGTGCGGCGTCACATCGCATCATCATTGGTTCCAGTGGCGCCGCACAGCCCGGCGATATTTGGACAGGGTGGCAAGGTTGGCAGTGTGCTGCGGCACCCTATTCGTTAGACTGTGATAATGGCGATAATCCCTTAACCGGAATCGCTGCTGGCGCGCTTGCAGTGAGCGTAGCTTTCAACACTGCTCGCAATCTCAATTCGAGCGATCGAGCAGAGGTCAATCTTTGGCCAACAGTTGAAGGCGAAGCCGCCCCTAACTTTACCGAGATTTTCCTGCCCGGTGCATTGTGGATAGTTGGCCTCGGAAACTTGGGCCAAGCCTATGTTTGGGCGCTATCCTCGCTGCCATATTCTGATCCCAGTCAAGTCACGCTCGTTATACAAGACCGAGATCGAGTGACCGAAGAGAACTGGGCGACATCTGTTTTGGTTCGACAGGAAGTCTACGGCGCACTGAAAACGAAGGTTGCAGAAACATGGGGGCTATCTTGTGGATTTGATGTTCGCCGGATCGACCGCCGCCTGTTGTCATCGGACCGCCTTGACCGCGACGAACCTCGGGTGGCTCTGTGCGGCGTTGATAAAATCAATGTTCGAGCAGGAATGGCCGACATAGGTTTTGAGTGTATTGTCGATGCGGGTTTAGGCCGGACAGCCGATGATTTTGACCGCTACAGAGTCACGGTTTTTGACGTGGAGCGACCAATCAATAAGCATTTTGAGGGTTCACATGACACTATGCCGATTGGACGGGTGCCGGAGGAGGATGCTTACAAGGTGCTTGAAAAGGAAATTGGCAATTGTGGAGCTGTCGAAATTGCAGGTGCAAGTGTGGCAACCGCATTTGTCAGTGCGATAGCGGCGGCCGTGGTCGTCACAAGAGCAATTGCGGTAGTCTCAGGATACTCCTTTCCGTCCAATGAGGTGAATCGCCTCTCGACAAAAAAGCTCCGCAGAGGTCCAGTTGCTGCAAATCTTTATCGGCAAGTGCGGCACGCAGGGAGACCGAGAATTCAGCCATGAAAGTCACGGGAACCTGTATCCCCATCCTACCGCAATTCCGTTCCCCATCCATACCGACACATCGCTCATTATGCCGACACGTCGCCCCAAAACGGCGTCCGCGACTTCATACAATCAAATCTTTTGATTCTCTATAAACCCGCCACCCACCCCAACTCCATCACAGCCGCTCATCTGGAGCGGATTCATCTTGACCAGTCTCTATCGCTTTGTTCCAAAGCTCTTTTAGAAGGGAGATAGAATCATGGAACTGTTATTCAAGCGAGAGCAGACAACTAATCAAAGACTTCGAGTCAACTTCAAGCTGTGGGGGAAACTGGAAGTAACGGAAGACGAACGAGCGCTCATCAACCGATACCGCTTTGATGAAGCCGTTCTCATTGGGTCCGATGATCGCCACCTACTTCGAAGTGCGGTCAAACTTGGCGCGGTTGTCTTTGTCATCGCCGCGCTCCTGATAACCTACATGCTATCAAGCGGCACGTTCGGTTTCCTTGGCGGCGTCGCCGCAGGCGTCGGCGCTGGCTATTGGCATATGAACGAGAAGCGCGAGACTATTTTCGTCAAAGACATGCTGCATGGCCGCAACTTCACCTGTGACAGTGTGATCGAGCTTGCGAAGAAGGAAGCATGGCTGGAAGGCGCTTGCGCGCTGTTCCGGCAAGTGATGGAGAGTGCCAAGCATTGGGATGGAGTGGAGCGGCACACCATCGAACCATTGCCAAAGGATCAGGCCAAAGAACTCATCTTGCGGGCCTATTAATATGGTCTGGCGCGTTGGTGCGCGGGTGCATGCCTTTTTGCATGGGTTGTTCAAGCCCAGCGAGGCCGAATTGGTGCAGGCGCGATATGATGCGCTTGAAGCCAGCTTTCGCAGCATCGGTTTGGCCGAACCCATCGAACGCGCCGCATACATCCGTGACCTTGCTGGCAACGTCGCAGCCCATTTCAGCATTCCGGCATCGCATCCCCAAGCTGAGTTGATTGAGAAACTTACCCAGCGGCTATTCGACTATGAAGATATGCTGGTGTTGCCAGACATCGACTGGGCGCAATCCCGCACCATCGCCGAGCTATGGGACATCCGTGAAGAGCTCACTCGCCAGCGCGGCTTCGCCGATCAATTTGAAGCCCTTGGCGATACTCTGCGGGCGGCGATGATAGCCATGCTCGCACCGCTATACTCCGCCTGCCCTGCCTTGCTTGATGACGAAGCGGAAAGCGAAGGCCTCACTGTGCCAACGGCCTTGCTCCAAAGCATTGGCGACATTGGCAAGGTGACTGAGCAGATTTTCAGCGTGGCCTTTGCCAAGGAGGTCACCGAGCTTGGGCTGTTAAACCGCCTTGGCGACCGCTTGGAACGCAATCTGGTAGCTGCGTCCGGTGGCAATCCAGCCAACCCAGCTAGCTTCACCCGCGCACCGAAGTTGCCAAGCCAAGCAGACGCCAAAGACCCGACACAATTGGTATCTACATATCTTAGTGGCACACCGCTGTTACCGCTGTTTGACCAGACGCTCGACTTCACTATCCCCACCAAAACCCGCTTTGAGCATCACCATATCGTCGCCGGGAGCGGCCACGGCAAAACGCAGACCCTGCAATATCTGATCGCGCATGATCTTGAAGCGGTTACGGAAGGCAAACGCAGCGTCGTGGTCTTGGACAGCCAGGGCGATCTTATCCGCACGATTTCGTCACTCAAATGCTTTGCCCCCGGTGAACCGCTACATGAGCGTGTGGTTATCATCGACCCCAGCGATATTGAATGGCCAGTGTCGCTCAATCTGTTTGATGTGGGGATGGATAGGTTGGCTGGCTATGCACCCTTGGAGCGCGAGCGGCTGACCAACTCCATCCTTGAACTCTATGACTTCGTGCTTGGCACTCTGCTATCTGCGGAGATGACCCAAAAGCAGAATGTAATCTTCCGCTATGTCACAAGGTTGATGCTCCATATTCCCGATGCGACCATCCACACGCTCCGGGAATTGATGGAGCCGAACAGTCAGGTCAAGTTTGCCGAGCATATCGCCAAGCTATCGGGGACCGCGCGCCACTTCTTTGAAACTGAGTTTGCGGGCAAGGAGTTTGAACAGACCAAGAAGCAGGTGCTGCGACGGCTTTGGGGCATATTGGAAAATCAAACGCTCGAGCGGATGTTCAGCCACCCGCGTTCGAAGCTCGACCTATTTTCCGAAATGAATGCGGGCAAAGTGATCCTCATCAACACCGCCAAGGATTTGCTTAAAGAGCAAGGGACCGAGATATTCGGGCGCTTTTTCATCGCGCTTATTGCCCAAGCGGCGCAGGAACGCGCCACCCTGCCCGCCAACAAGCGGATGGCTACCATCGTGTATGTGGACGAGGCGCAGGATTATTTTGATCGCAATATCGGGATCATCTTAGCTCAGGCGCGAAAGCAAAATGTGGGCATGGTGCTGAGTCATCAATTTCTCGGGCAATTGGAACCGAAGTTGCAGGAAGCCTTTGCAGCCAACACCGCGATCAAATTTGCCGGTGGTGTGTCAGCCAAGGATGCGCGCGCTCTGGCACCTATGCTCTATTGCCAGCCAGAGTTCATTGAGGCGCAGCCGAAGGCCAGTTTTGCCGCCCATGTGCGCGGGCAGACCAAATCCGCCGTGCCGCTAAAGTTTCCGCTTGGGTATATGGAAAAGCTGCCACGGATGGAGAAAAACGAGCAACAGGCGCTTAGGCAGAGAATGCGCGATCTTTATGCCGTGCACCATTCGGAGCTGGAAAAAGTCGAGGAGCGGACCGAAGGCGGCGGCAATTCCGCAATTTCTGCCCCCGAACCGCCAAAGCCGCCAAGGGGGCATGTCGATACCGATCCGACCGACCGTTGGTGACAGCCCTGTTGAGCAGGAGCCTCGCCCCTATCACTAACTGATTATGGTCTTAATCCGCCCGAGGACAATGTCGACCCGACCATCCGGCCCGCGGACATTACCATAGAGAAAATTCTCAAAATCGGAATGCTCCATCAAAACACGAAACTGCTCTCGCAAATATTGTTGCACATCATCGTCCGCTTGCTCGATTTCCGGCGACAATTCGGGACGCCCATCGATAACGTTGAAGATATCCTCTAAATCATGGCTGCCCATCGGGTCATTTTTTCCCCGGCCCTTATAGGCTTCAAATTTGGTGGCGAGGAAAAGCGGCGCGGTAAGATGTCGGATGGTCTGCCCACTTTGCAGTGCATATTGGACGGAAGTCTGGATGCCCCGTTCATACCAGCGGTTTGAGAACCCCAAAATGTCGGGGTCGTCTGGCATGAAATCAACTTTTAGATTGCCCAATCGCATGCGACAGATGACATCGTCTTCACCAGATACAGTGAAGCCTTTTTGGTGCAGTTGATCCTGCAATTGCGCCCATTGCGTCAGTCCGGAAAGACCGATGATCAAATCAATGTCATCCGTTGCCCGAACTTCCTCCAAGGTAATCGGATCGGTTATCAGCACAGCGGTAGAGCATCCCCCTACAAACACCATCTGATGGCGAAGCTCATCGCCCAACGCCTCGGCGACGGTCTCCAGCATCGCAAGAAGCTGCCCTTGAACCGTCATAGCTC
>JAGNSY010000055.1 GCA_017987825.1 Sphingorhabdus sp.
GCATCAATCTGCATCGCTGTCGGATCGGTCGACAGGCGGTAGCCATTGCCAAGGTCGATCATAATCCCCCCGCTTTCAGAAATCCGTCGATGATGCGGTTCATTTCGGGCGCATCCAGCAGGAAGGCATCGTGGCCGAAGGGGCTCGACAGTTCGACAAAGCTGGCCGCGGCCCCGGCGGCGTTCAATGCCTGCACCACGCGTTTGGATTCGATCGTGGGATAGAGCCAGTCGCTATCGAAACTGATCAGGCAGAAACGGGTGCGGGTACCCTGAAAGGCTTTGGCGAGCACGCCGCCATGATCCTCGGCGAGATCATAATAGTCCATCGCGCGGGTGATGTAGAGATAGGAGTTGGCGTCGAAACGCTCGACAAAGCTCAACCCCTGATGGCGCAAATAGCTTTCGATCTGAAAATCGGCGTCGAAACCAAAGGTCTTGCTTTCGCGGTCTTGCAACTGTCGGCCGAATTTCTGCGTCAGCCCCTCTTCGGACATATAGGTGATGTGCGCCGCCATGCGCGCGACCGCGAGGCCGGCATCGGGTTGTTCGACCGAGCCATAATAATTGCCGCCCTGCCAATTGGGATCGGCCATGATCGCCTGCCGCCCGACTTCGTGGAAAGCAATATTCTGCGCGCTGTGCCGCGCGGTTGAGGCAATGACGATGGCGGACTGGACACGATCAGGGAATAACGAAGCCCAGGTCAGCGCCTGCATCCCGCCCATCGACCCGCCGATCACACAGGCGAGGCGTTCGATGCCCAGATGGTCGAGCAATATCGCCTGCGCACGTACCATGTCGGCGATAGTGATGACCGGAAAATCCATCGCATAGGGTTGGCCCGTGCCGGGATCGAAACTGGCCGGACCCGAGGAACCAAGGCAGCTGCCCATGACATTGATGCAGATGACACAGTGGCGCGTCGGATCGATCGGCTTGCCCGGGCCGACCATTGACAGCCACCAGCCGGGTTTGCCCGTAATCGGATGCTTTGAGGCAACATATTGATCCATGGTCAGCGCGTGGCAGATCAGGATCGCGTTCGATTTGTCGGCGTTCAATTCGCCATAGGTTTCATAGGCGAATTCGACGGGCGCGAATTGCACGCCGCTGTCGAGCCGCACCGGCCCCAGCAGTTTAGTCCGCCTGTCGAGGCCAAATCGACCGTCTTCGCTCATAAGACGCGCATTATCAGTGCGGTGGTGTGTGGCAAGAACTTGTTGGGTCGGGGTTTGCGGGGTTCGTTTGGTTTTTTCGCTAGAAGAAAGAAGGAAAGAAGAAAGAAGGGCGTCAGCCCTTTAATAACGATATTGCGTCTGCTGACTGTGAAGCGGATTGGCTGAGGTTGCTGCGCAACCTCATATTTCTTCCTCCCTTCTTTCTTCTAACGCATCCCGAGCGCTAGCTTTCGGTCTAAAACCGAGGCCAGCCTAGAACACCATCCCACACAGGTTGCACCCCAACCATCGCCCCGCTATGGCGCGCTCCATGACACAGCCTGAAGCCAAACCCTGGATCAACGCCATTCACGCCTATACGCCCGGCAAGGCGAAGAGCGATGACGGGCGCGTGCTGATCAAGCTGTCGGCGAACGAGAATCCGCTGGGGTGCAGCGAGCATGCGATCGCCGCACTGGTGGAGGCACGCGCTACCCTCGCCCGTTATCCCGATCCCGCATCGAACGCGCTGCGTGAGGCGTTGGGTAAGGCTTATGGACTCGAGGCAGACCAGATTGTCTGCGGCACCGGTTCGGACGAATTGCTCAACCTGATCGCGATGGGATATGCAGGCGCAGGCGACGAGATCATCTATGTCCGATATGGCTTTTCGGTCTATGACATCGCCGCGCGCAAATGTGCCGCGACCGTGGTTGTCGCGCCGGACAAGGACTATGGCACCGACGTCGATGCGCTGCTCGCTTTGGTCAATGACAAAACCCGCGTCGTTTTCATCGCCAACCCCAACAACCCGACCGGAACCTATTCAGACGACGCCGAAATCGCCCGACTGCATGCAGGTCTTCCCGCCGATTGCGTTCTGGTGCTCGATCAGGCTTATGGTGAATATCTGGAGGATGACGGCCCGGCGGCGTTCGATCTGGCGCGCCAGCATGCCAATGTCCTCATCACTCGCACCTTTTCGAAGATTTACGGGCTGGCGGCGGAACGCATCGGCTGGGCTTATGGCCAGCCTGGATTGATCGCGACGCTCAACCGCATCCGTGCGCCGTTCAACGTCACCAGTGCCGGGCAGGCGGCGGCGATCGCCGCGCTTACCGATACCGAATTTGTCGCGCACAGCCGCAAGCATAATCTGAAATGGCGCGACTGGATGGCGGCGGCGATTGCTGCCCTTTCGAACCACGGCCTGAAAGCGATCCCGAGCTGGGCCAACTTCCTGATGATCATCTTTGAAGGTAAGGTCAGCGCGGAGACGGTGTATAAGGCGCTGATGGACGAAGGCTATATCGTGCGTTGGTTGCCCGGTCAGGGCCTAGCAAATGGCTTGCGCATCACCATCGGCAGCGAAGCGGAAAATATTGGGGTTATCGCCGCGTTGCGCAAGATACTGGAAGCGCATAGCTGATGCTGCCCTTCGCGCGCGTCTCGATCATCGGGCTGGGCCTGATCGGCTCCTCGGTCGCGCGTGCGATCAAGGCTAGTATGCCTGAAGTGCGGGTTATCGGATATGATGCCGACCCCGATGCGCGTGAACGCTCGCGCGATCTGGGCTTCTGTGACGATGTTGCCGACACCGCTGGAACGGCAGTGATCGATGCCGGGCTGGTCATTCTTTGCGTGCCGGTGGGCGCGATGGGGGCGGTCGCCGAAACCATCGCCGCAGACCTGCCCGCCGATGCCATCGTCAGCGATGTCGGCAGCTGCAAACAGAGCGTCGCAGAAGCATTGGCCGCGGCCCTTCCGCAGGCGACAATCATCCCAGCGCACCCGGTCGCGGGGACCGAAAAGAGCGGGCCCGATGCGGGTTTCGCGACGCTGTTTCAGGGCCGCTGGTGCATCCTCACCCCGCCCGCCAACGCGCCCGAGGCCGCCGTCGCAGCCTTGTCGAGTTTCTGGCAACGGCTAGGCGCCGATGTAGAGATCATGGATGCGCGGCATCATGATCTGGTGCTCGCTGTCACCAGCCACCTGCCGCACCTCATCGCCTATACGATTGTCGGCACTGCCGATGATCTGGAGGAAGTGACGCAAAGCGAGGTCATCAAA
The DNA here is from genome assembly GCA_017987825.1 of Sphingorhabdus sp. GTDB lineage: Bacteria > Pseudomonadota > Alphaproteobacteria > Sphingomonadales > Sphingomonadaceae > Sphingorhabdus_B. Next base: position 3,230 of record JAGNSY010000055.1, read on the forward strand.
TATTCGGCGGGCGGTTTTCGCGATTTCACCCGCATCGCAGCCTCCGATCCGGTCATGTGGCGCGATGTTTTCCTCAACAACAAAGAAGCCGTGCTCGAAATGCTCCAGCGCTTCAGCGAGGACCTGACCGCGCTGCAACGTGCGATCCGCTATGGTAAGGGCGACGATCTGGAGGCGCTGTTTGCGCGCACCCGCGATATTCGTCGCTCGATTGTCGAGCAGGGGCAGGATGATGACGCGCCCGATTTCGGGCGGAAGCACTGAGGCTTTAACTTCTGCCGCAGGCCTCTCCTTCAATGCCGCCCATTGTCTGAGCGTGGTGTATTTGATTCCCTCAGAAGAAAGAAGGAAATAAGAAAGAAGGGCGTTAGCCCTTCAATAACGAGTTCGGCTCGACATCTCGATCATGGGATTGAGTGAAGTCGCTGCGCGACTTCGTATTTCTTCTTTCCTTCTTTCTTCTAACGAAAATTTCGACCGGTTGTCTCACTGCCAACAGATGAGTGGAAACAGCTCAATCGTTCAGCGCGTTGATTGCCGCATGTACCCGTGCCTCCACCTCTTCACGGGGAAGGCCGGGCGGAATGGTTTCGCCAACCTTGTAGGTCATTATACCACTGCGCCACCAAGGCTTGCCTTTGGGGGTCAGCACACCACTGTTCACGGCAATCGGAACCACCGGCAAGCCCAGCAATTTATACAGCCCGGCAAAGCCCGATTGCAGCGGCGGCCTTTCGCCATGCGGTACTCGAGTGCCTTCCGGAAAAATCACGATCGGGCGACCTTCAGCCTGCATTTTGCGCGCCTGCATTATCATGGCACGCAATGCGCTGGCTCCCGCGTCGCGGTCGACCGGGATCATGCCATAGGTTTCGGCGGCGGTTCCCCAGCCTGGGATATCGAACAGTTCGCGCTTGGTGATCACTGCGGGCAGATGGAACAGACGCGGCATGTCGATGGTTTCGAACATCGCCTCATGCTTGATCGCATAGAGCACCGGCTCCTCGGACAATTTGCCATCGACCGCGACCTTGATGCCGAGCAGCCATTTCGCGCAGTCATGATGGAATTTGCTCCAGCCGTGGACAGAGGTCCGAAGCAATGGACGGGAAATATAGGCGCCGAGAAGTGCTGCCAGCACATAGGGAACCGAGCCGATGTAGAAAATGATGCCGAAAAGCAGCGATCGGATCAGAAACATGGGCTAAACCCCGGCCAGCGCTGCAGCGCCTCTCAGCCAATATTTGTTATATTCGCGGAACAGCACATACAGGCTGGGCTTCGTCGGCACCGCATCGGCGAGGATTTCGACATCGTCGGGCACAGCAATCTCAAGTTCGAGCAGGCCGCGGCGCATATGCCAGTCATGCGTCACCACGCGCAGCGTCTTCACCTTGTTGCGCGCCACCCAGCGGGCGGTTTCCAGCGCGTTGGAACGGGTATCGACTGCGCGAAAGCCCAGATCGATGCAGCAATTGAACAGCTTCATCGGGCGCTTATATTCGGCGGCGAGTTCGGCAGGCTTGACGTCAAGATCGACCCCCGAAATCAGCATCCGGCGCGCTTTGCCTTTTTCCAGCACCTCCAGCCCCCGGTCGATGCGCTTTGCCCCTCCGGTCAGCACGACCACGCCATCGGTGCGGTCAAGCGGGGCCGGTTGCGGCAGGAACAGCGCAAAACCGGCAAAGCCGAGTATCCAGATCAACAGGATAAGCGAGAGAATCCGTCTAATCATAGCATTTTCTTGAGCGTCGACAGCACCGTCCAACGGGCCATCGCCATCGACAGCGCAGTAACCGCGACCGGTATCAACAGCAAGAGCGGCCAGCCATATAGCGGCACCGACGCTCCCGAAAGCAGGCCCGGTTCCAGCGCAGCAACCCTTTCGCCGAGCAACAGGATCACGACAACCGCCAGCGCCAGACCCAAAGCACCACCGAACAGCGCGTCGAGCGCGACCCGACGCTGAAACAAGCGCGCGACCTGCAAATCGGTTCCGCCCATCATGTGCATGATTTCGATCGTGCCCTTATGCGTGTTGAGCGCACCGCGCACTGCCAGCGCGACAGTGGCCGATGTGGCAAATAGCAGCAGCAATACGATGGCGAGCGCCACCCATAACATCGAATAGACAAGGTCAAACCAGGGCTGCAGCCATTGCGCATTGCCATCGATGCGCACCGAGGGTGCAATGCGGGAGACGTCCTGACGCAAGGCGGTCAGCCGAGCGCGGTCTGGCGCTGCACTGAATTCCAGATCGATCAAAGCCGGTACGGGAATGTCGCTGTCTTCGGCGACATCGCCCAGCCACGGCTCTAGCAACGCCCGCGCTTCGCTTTCGGGCACGATATTCACATCGCTGATGCCCGGTTGCTGGCGCAGACGAGAGGCGACCTGTTGCTGCTGCGAAAGGCGGGCGCCGGGATCATCCTCCAATATCTGGACGGTGGCCTGCCGCGAAAGCGATTCGCTGCCCTGACTTGCGGCATGCACCAGTGCCAGCGCCGCTGCGGCTGCTAGCAGAGACAGGAACAGCATGATTGCCATCACCCAGGGCATAGGCCCGGTAAAGCGGCCGTCGGGGATCAACTGGCGCTCGTGCGGATTGGCGGTGAAGGGCAGATTGAGTTGCACAGACTAATTCCGCAAAACCAGCGGGCGGGGCGGATGCTTGAGCGAGCCGGTGGGATCGGACAGCCTGCCCTTGTCGAGCCGCATCATCTGCGCGCCATCGATTTCCTGCAGCAGGTGGATATCGTGGGTCGCGACGACCACTGTAGTGCCCAGTCGGTTCAGGGCAGCAAACAGCTTCAACAGGCGCAGCGCCATGTCGGGATCGACATTGCCCGTCGGTTCGTCCGCCACCAGCATTTCGGGCCGCCCGATGACCGCGCGGGCAATCGCCACGCGTTGCTGCTCCCCACCCGACAGCGTTGCGGGACGGGCCGAGGCGCGCTCGGTCAAACCGATCCAGTCGAGCATTTCGTTAACCGGCCCCGCCAGATCGCGCTCTGAAATCCCGGCAATGCGCAAGGGCAGGGCGATATTGTCGAACGCGCTCAGATGCGACACCAGCCGGAAATCCTGAAACACAACGCCGATACGGCGGCGGAAACCGGGCAGACGGCTGCGCGGCATATTGACCAGATCCTCGCCAAACATGCGGATCGCGCCGCGGCTCGGCCGGTGCGCCAGATAGAGCAATTTGAGCAGCGACGTCTTGCCCGCGCCCGAAGCACCGGTGAGGAAGTAGAAACTTCCCGGGAACAGCTTGAAACTGACATCGGTGAGCGTTTCCGCACCGGTGCCATATCGCAGGCCTACATTGTCGAATTCGGCAACGCTTTGCATCGCGCAACCGCATTGCACATTAACCACGGCTTCGCAAAGGCTTGTTTGCGCGACCAGCTGCCCGCGCGCGACGATAAAACGTGTTCCGTCCACAGCATAATCGCCGGATATGCTTGCATCCGTGAATCGCTGGTGTCTATGACTGGGACATGCTGCTCGTCTGCCCCGAATGCCGGACCCGCTATGTCGTTCCCGACAGTGCTATCGGCGCAAATGGACGACAGGTGCGCTGCGCCAATTGCCGACACAGCTGGTTTCAGGATGGTGTAAGCCTGCCGCCTGCACCCCCAGCCCCGGCCATTGTTGCGCCACCGGTAGCACCCCCTGCTGCGCCCGACGTGGAACCGAGCCCCCCTGCGCCAGAGAATTCCGAGGCGCATCAAGATGCTGTAGAAGAGCATGCAGCCCCCGGATTTGCATCGTTCGATACAGTCGAACAAACCGAAGCGGATGACGACGAGCCGGTCATAGAAAAGCCTGACCTGCCGCCCCGGTTCGAACCGAGCGTGGCCGCTGCGGCGCCCGAGCCCGCTGTCTATGCAGAACCAGCACCCGCTTCCGGATCGCGGAGCCAGTTTGCGCATGAGCCGCCTTTCCGCCCGCGCCGCAATCCGGCCAAGCTCTGGACCTATGCAGCGACTGGCTTTGCAATCCTGATTGCGGCACTGGGGGCTGCTACTTGGCATTATGGCTGGCTGGACAACAGTTTTGGCGCATCGGTAGCCGAACCCGACCTGAAAATTGTGCTCCACGATAATCTGGAACTGGGCCGCGATGCCGATGGCTCACCCTATTTCATCGCCAGCGGGTCGATCGTGAACCCGACCGCGCAAACGCAGAAAGTGCCGGAAATGCTGGTGACGCTCAAAGATGCCAGCGGTCGGCCGGTCTATAGCTGGACGATGAAGGCACCGGTGCGCACATTGGCGCCGGGCGCAAAGTCCGATTTCAGCCAGCTGCGCCGCGACGTGCCGCTCGCTGCCTCGCGCATCAGCGTCGGCTGGGCATTGGGCAGTTAAAGCTCAGTAAAAATCGATCTGCGGGGCGCCCTCGCGCGTGCCTGACTGCCGCACAGCGCCCTCTTGTTTGTGTTCCGCAGGCTTCGAAAAATCGATCCGTTCCAACTGTACGATAGTTACCGTCGCCGTACCGATCGCCTGCACGCGTGCGGGCGGCGGGGTTGGCGTGCTGCTGGCGGCAGCGGCAAGGGCAAGGATCCATCCGGTCACCCGACAGCTTTAACGATTTGTTAACCCTTGGGCGCAACCCGCAAAGAGGGTTAATAGCGGACCGGCGCATACCTAAATAGCGGTTTCCGATCCGGCAGCGAAAAACCGCCCCAGAACGCGACAGGTCGGACGGCAGATATTATCGTGCAATTGCGGTTGCGTCTCCCAAAGCCATTTGCTAGGGGCCCGCTCCTACCTGTCAGGGCAGTGCGGTCATGGCGGAATTGGTAGACGCGCAACGTTGAGGTCGTTGTGGGCGAAAGCCCGTGGAAGTTCGAGTCTTCTTGACCGCACCAGACAAGTCCCTGACCCGAAACCTCCCTTTTTGGATCGGTGTCAGCCCGTAACAAATCAGTCTGCTGGTGCGGCGCCCAGACGCAGCAGAAGATCGTCAATGTCGGCAACCTTCAGGCCGTGGCTTTCGATCAGCTCGCCAATGTCATTCAGCCGGGCCATTTCACCGTCGTCGCGCATGATCGAACAGATCACCGCCGCATCCCCGCATCCGGCGAGGCGGCACAGGTCGATTGAGGCTTCTGCGGCTGCCGGTCGCTCCGCTGTGCCGCCATCTGCTGCGATCAGCGGGAAGACATGCCCGGGGGAGACGAGATCATCGCTGTTGGCGCCTTCGGCTACGGCCACTTCCACCGTCTTCGCACGATCGGCAGCGGATATGCCCGTGGTCACGTCAACGCGCGCTTCGATTGATCGGCCGAAGGGACGGCCTGACTGGCGTTCGCTGCCCGGATTGATCAGGCTGATACCCAGTTTGACGGCGCGGGCCGGGGTAAGCGACAGGCAGATCAGGCCACGGCCATGCCGCGCCATGAAGTTGATCGCGTCGGGGGAGATGTGCTTGGCGGCGATAGCAAAATCGATATCGCCCCGGCGGAACTGGTCGCCAGTGATGACGATGATTTCACCCTTGCGCAAGGCTTCGATGGCTGCGTCGAGATTGCTCATGCGGCGTCTCCGGCGGTCGCGGCAAAACTGCGCGCGCCCTGCACCACCTGCTTGCCGACAATATCCAGCTGCATCGAAATTCGATCGTCTAGGCATTCGCCGTCGGGCGAGAACAGGTCAGGATAGGTGCGGACGGTGGCTCCCATTGGTGTCGGCCAGCCCCGCAACGCATGGACGATGCTGCGCAAGGTCTGCATCGTGCTCATGCTCGCCTGATCGCCAAAGGCAGTCGCAATCAGGCCGACGGCGCGGCCATCGAGATAGGGCCTGTCGTCTTTTGAGAGATCCTCAAGATAGTCGAGCGCATTCTTGACCAACCCAGAAATCGTGCCGTGATAGCCGGGGGCGGCGATGATGATGCCGTCTGCCACGCGAACCGCCTCGACCATTTCCGATCCGTCCGCCGCGCTGTGCGCTTTGCTGCGATAATGGGGGAGAGCCGCGAGATACTCGCCACCGAAAAGCTTGACCTCGGCGCCCTGGCTTTCGGCCACATCCAATGCTGTGCGCAGCGCCATTTCTGTCGAACTGCCGGGATTGATCGTTCCACCGATGGCAACAATTTTGGGGCTCATGCGGCCACCGCCTTTCGTAAATGGTTTTCGAGCTGCAGTTGCTCGTCCTGCGTCATCCGGAGGCCCAGCTTGGTGCGCCGCCACAATATATCCTGCGCATCGTGCGCCCATTCGTTGCGGGTCAAATGGTCGACTTCGCGCTCGGTGAGGCCGTGGCCGAAATGCTGGCCGCAATCAGCAATCGACTTTGCGTCGCCGAGTATAGCATAGCTGTCGAGACCATAGTTTTTGAACAAGCGGTCTGCCCAATCGGGTTCGAGGAACGGGTAACGGTCTTGCAGCTTCTGCCGCTCCGTCGCCACCATGTCGACATCGAAATCGCCGCCGGGGAGTGGCTTGGTTGCGGTCCAATGTCTGTTCGCCGGTAGCGGCAGTCGCGCGGCGAGCAGATCAACCGCTTCTTCGGCCAGATGGCGGTATGTGGTGATCTTGCCGCCGAAAATGTTGAGGATCGGCGCGCCGTCCTCGGCTTCGCTCAGGTCGAGCCGATAGCCACGCGTCGCGGCTTCGGGTTTGCCCGAACCGTCGTCAACCAGCGGGCGCACACCCGAATAGGACCAGGCGACATCTTCAGGCCGAACCGGCGTGCGGAAGAAGTGGCTCGCACCCTCGCACAGATAGGCAATTTCTTCCATGCTGGCTTCGATATGGTCTAGGCCGCTTTTGTGATCGGCATCGGTGGTGCCGATCAGGGTGAAATCATGCTCATAAGGGATGGCGAAAAAGATACGGCCATCGGGAAGCTGGAAGAAATAGGGATAGGGATGGTCAAACAATTTGGGCACGACAATATGCGACCCGCGCACCAGCCGCATCGCATAATCGGCCTTGTCAGGGCTGTGGCTCAGCACGTGCAGCACCGAGGGACCCGCAGCGTTGACGATGGAACGCGCCTGAAACGCCCGCCCGCCTGCGTCAATATGCCAGACGCCATTCTTGCGCTCGAGCCGGGTGACCGGGCAGCGCGTCACCACTTGTGCGCCATGATTGGCGGCATCGCGGGCGTTGAGCACGACCAGCCGGGCGTCGTCGACCCAGCAATCGGAATAGATGAAGCTGTTGGTGAATTCAGGCTTCAGCGGTACGCCTGCGGGGTGCTGTGACAGCTTGACGCTTTGCGTTGCAGGCAGGCGTTTACGCGCGCCCAGATGGTCGTAGAGGAACAGGCCCAACCGCAGCAGCCAGCGCGGGCGCAGGCCCTTCACATGAGGTAATACAAAACGCATCGGCCAGATGATATGTGGGGCAATCGCCCACAATGCCTCGCGCTCGGTTAGCGATTCGCGAACCAGCGCGAATTCATAATGCTCCAGATAGCGCAGCCCGCCATGAATCAGCTTGCTTGATGCGGAAGAGGTTCCGTTCGCTAAATCTTTTGCCTCAAGCAACAGAACGCGCGCGCCGCGGCCAGCTGCATCACGCGCGATGCCGCATCCATTGACCCCACCGCCAATGATCGCGACATCATAAATCTCCATTACTGCTCCCAATCTTGGCTGTACTACAGCACCAGCGGCCCGTGCTCGATATGCGGCAGAACATAGCGCGCGAACATGTCGGCTTCCTGCATATGCGGATAGCCGGAGAGGATGAAGGCCTCAATGCCTTCCGCCTGATAAGCGCGCAATTTGGCGAGCACCTGATCGGGCGTGCCGACGATGGCAGCACCACAGCCCGAGCGCGCCCGACCGATCCCGGTCCACAGATTATCCTCGACAAAGCCGTCGCCGCCCGCCGCTCCGCGCAATTCCTGTTGACGCTGCACGCCGAAATTCTTGGCATCGAGTGACTTTTCGCGGATCGCCTTGCCTGCCTCCTCGTCCAGCTTGGACAGCAGGCGGTCGGCATAGGCGCGGGCTTCCTCTTCGGTCTCGCGCACGACGACATGGACGCGGTAGCCGAATTTGAGGGCGCGGCCCTTGGCGGCGGCGCGTTGCTTCATGTCGGTGATCGTTTCGCGCACCTTATCCATCGTATCGGGCCACATCAGATAGACGTCGCAACCTTCCGCCGCGCATTCGCGGGCTTCATGGCTGAGGCCGCCAAAATAGAAGGCCGGGCATGTGCCCGACAGGGTGGTGATCCGCGCCGGATCGAGCTGGAGGTTGTAGAATTCACCCTGAAAATCGAGATGCTCGCCATTCAGAAGCGTGCGCACGATCTTCATGATCTCGGTCGCGCGGCGGTATCGCGGGCCGCTTTCGATCTTTTCGCCCGGCATGTCCGACGAGATGATGTTGACGTTCAGCCGCCCTCCGGTGCCAGCAGCATTGGGGCCAAGGATACGGTCGAGTGTGGCGATGCGGCGCGCGAGTTGCGGCGGCCAGTCTTCGCCCATGCGCGTCGCCCAGAGCAGCTTCATCCGCTTGACCTGCGTTGCCA
>JAGNSY010000217.1 GCA_017987825.1 Sphingorhabdus sp.
CATGCGCAAGGCGTGGCCTGGGCGGCGAAGCGACTAGGCATAACTGCAACCATTGTGATGCCGGAAAATGCGCCCAAGGCGAAGATTGAAGCAACGCGGGCGCTGGGGGCCGAGGTCGTGCTCTATCAACGCCCCGGTCAGGATCGCGACGCGATCGCTGCGGAATTGATTGGGCAGACCGGCGGAACCTTGGTTCATGCCTTTGGCGACCCTTGGGTGATCGAGGGGCAGGGGACGCTGGGGCTGGAGGCCGAGGCGCAGATCAAGGCACGCGGTATTGATACGCCATTGCATATCATCGCCTGTTGCGGCGGCGGCGGGCTGTCAGGCGGGCTGGCGTTGGCCTGCCCCGAAGCGACACTGTCGATCGCCGAACCCGAAGGTTGGGACGATGTCATCCGCTCGCTCGAAGCAGGCGAGATTGTTTCGGTGACCGACCAGCACCATCCAACGCCATGTGATGCGCTGCAAACCCCGCGCACCTATCCCATCAACTTTGATATCCTCAAGCGTCGAGTTTCGAGCAGTGCCGTGGTTACACCTGCAGAGATTGCAGCAGCGATGCGGCTTGTGTTTGAACGGCTTCACCTTGTGGTCGAACCCGGCGGTGCTGCAGCGTTGGCGGCGGTGCTTTCGGGCAAGGTTGAAACTATGGCGACGCCAGTGGTCACGCTGTCAGGCGGCAATGTCGATTGGGGCACATATCAGAACATGATTGGAGGCACAGCATGACCGATTTTATCGACGCGGCACCGCAAGGCTATGCCGACGTCAATCGCACGCTATCGCTGGCTTTCCACACTGACCCCGCGCTGTCCTATATTCTCAGCGACGACGCACTGCGCCGACAGCGTTTGCCGCGATTGTTCGACCTGCTGGTAGAGGATGATATCCGGTCTGGACGTGCGGTGCATTCAACCGGCCATGAAGCCGCAGCTCTATGGCGCGCACCGGGCAAAGCGGAAAGCGAGCCAATGCCCATGCTGTCCGAACTATGGTCGATGCTGAAGATTTTCGGTCTGGCCCTACCACGGGCACAACGCGTGGTTGAAGGCATTGATAGTAACCGACCCAAAGGTGATTTCTGGTATCTCCATTTTGTCGGTGTGCGACCCGAATTTCAGGGAAAGGGCTGGGGCGGGCGCATCATTCGCGAAGGGCTCGCACGCGCCGATGCAGAGGGGCTTCCCAGTTGGCTCGAAACCGCCACGCCCGAAAATGTTCCGCTCTACCATCGGCTCGGTTTTGCGATACAATGCGAATGGGATGTGCCCAAAGGTGGTCCGCATTTCTGGGGGATGATGCGCGAACCGCGCTGATCCTCAGCCCGGCCGCTTTGCATGGCGGGCGATATAACCGACATAGTCAGCCTTACCGAGCGGGATGCCAGCTTTGCGCAGGATTGAATAGGCTGCCATCAGGTGGAAATAGAATTGGGGCAACGACCAGTCGCGGACATATTCCGCTGCGGTCATCTCGAATACCATACCATTGGGTAGATCGAACGATACGGGGGTATCGTCCGCGACAAACGCTTCCGGTCGGGCGTTTCTGATCAATTCACGCGTTTCGGCGATATGCGCACGCGCTTCGGCAATAGTGGCATGATCGCTGTCTTGCGTAGGCAGCGTCGTGCCTGTCAGGCGGTTCAGCGTGTTGACGACCTGATGCGTCGTAAAGCGTACCTGAGTCGCCAGCGGGTTCATGTCTTCGGCGAGCTTTTCGCCGAGCAAAGCGTCTCCGCGCGGATCAGATTCCGCTTTGACGAGCAGATGATCGAAGGTGCCGAGAATCTGCTCGAACGAAGTCAGCGTAAAGTCGGCGAGGTTCATACCCATACTCCAAGTTGCAATTTGCAACTTATCTAGGAGCGATGTGCAATACGGTCAAGCAGCCTGCGCGACTTTCAATTCCATCCGACCCCAGATTTCGACCAGAGCGTTGGTCAAATCCTGCATCATGGCTTCATCATGCTGCGGGCCGGGGGTGAAGCGCAGGCGCTCGGTACCGCGCGGGACGGTGGGGAAATTGATCGGTTGGACATAGGCGCCATATTCGGCGAGCAGTGTGTCGCTGATCTTCTTGGCCTTCACCGGATCGCCGACCATCAGCGGGACGATGTGGGTCGCGCTCTGCATCACGGGAAGACCTGCCTCGGCGAACAGTTGCTTGAGGCGGGCCGCATTGGCTTGCTGTGCAGCGCGTTCTTCGCCTGACTGTTTGAGGTGCTTCACCGAAGCGAGCACGCCAGCCACCAGCACGGGCGACAGGCTGGTGGTGAAGATGAAGCCCGGGGCATAGCTGCGGATCACGTCAACGATCTTCTGGTCGGCCGCGATATAGCCGCCCATCACGCCAAAGGCCTTGCCGAGCGTGCCTTCGATGATCGTCACCCGGTCGGCGACCTCATCCCGCTCGGTGATGCCACCGCCATGCTCGCCATACATGCCAACTGCATGGACTTCGTCGCAATAGGTGATGGCGTTATATTTGTCGGCAAGATCGCAGATGGCTGCAATCGGCGCGATATCGCCGTCCATCGAATAGACGCTTTCAAAGGCTATCAGCTTTGGAAGTTCCGGATCGTCATTGGCGAGCAGTTCTTCGAGATGCGCCAGATCATTATGCCGCCAGACGCGCTTTTCACAACCTGAGTTGCGGATGCCCGCAATCATCGAGGCATGGTTCAGCTCGTCTGAATAGATGATGCAGCCGGGCAATATCTTGGCGAGCGTGGCAAGCGTCGCTTCGTTCGAGACATAGCCCGAGGTGAACAGCAAAGCCGCACCCTTGCCGTGCAGATCGGCGAGTTCAGCCTCAAGTTCGACATGATAATGCGTGTTGCCGCCGATATTGCGCGTGCCGCCAGATCCCGCACCCACATCGTGCAACGCCTCTTCCATCGCCGCGATCACCTTGGGATGCTGGCCCATGCACAGATAATCGTTCGAACACCACACCGTGATCGGCTTGGGCCCATTATGCCCTGCAAAGCAGCGCGCATTGGGGAATTTGCCCTTGTTGCGCAAAATGTCGATAAACACACGGTACCGACCTTCCGCGTGCAGCCGATCGATAGCTTTGTCGAAAATTTCGTCGTAGTTCATGGCAAGCCGAGCCCTGTTATTTGTCCGCCCAATAA
>JAGNSY010000218.1 GCA_017987825.1 Sphingorhabdus sp.
ATGTCGACCGTTTGAAGGCGGTCAACGATACCCACGGCCATGTCGCCGGAGATGCCGTTTTGTGTGGCATCGCGGAAGCGCTTGCCTCGGCCACGCGCAAATCCGATGTCATCGCCCGCATGGGGGGGGATGAATTTGCCGTGCTGCTCGATTCGATCAGCGCAGAGAAGCTTCAGGACAAGGTCGCATCGGTTCGCCGCCAATTGACCGCGCTTTTGGTCAAAACCGCTGGACCGACTTTGAAAATTGACGTTTCGGTCGGTCATTGCCTGATCGAATCCGGTTCGCGCGCCAGCGAGGTGCTGATCGAGGCCGACCGGGCGATGTATGCGGACAAGCGCTCCAAATATGGCGAAGACGCGCGTTAGGCTTTAGCGTTCCGACAGATAATAGCGGTCGGTGGCGTTCAGCGCCTCGTCCAGTTCATAAACAATCGGCTGGCCGGTCGGGATTTCCAGACCGGTAATGTCGGCATCCGAAATGCCCGACAGATGCTTGACGAGCGCGCGCAGGCTGTTGCCATGTGCCGAGATCAGCACGGTCTTTCCGGCCTTGAGTTCAGGAGCGATCACGCCCTCCCAATAAGGCAGCACGCGGGCAATCGTGTCCTTCAGGCTTTCGGTATTGGGAATGGCAATACCCGCGTAGCGCGGGTCTTTTGACAGGTCATAGGGTGAATCGGCGTCGAGCGGCGGCGGCGGAATGTCGAAACTGCGGCGCCAGATATGCACCTGTTCGTCGCCATGCTTGGCCGCAGTCTCGGCTTTGTCGAGCCCGGTGAGGCCGCCATAATGCCGCTCGTTCAGATGCCAGTCCTTGGTCACTGGCAGCCAGAGGCGACCCATCGCCTCTAGTGCCAGATTGAGCGTCTTGATCGCGCGCGTTTGCACGCTGGTGAAGCAGGTGTCGGGCGCGATGCCCTTGGCTTTCATCAACTCGCCCGCCGCCCATGCTTCGGCTGCGCCCTTTTCGGTTACATCAACATCCCACCAGCCGGTGAAGCGGTTTTCCAGATTCCATTGCGACTGGCCGTGGCGAATGAGGATGAGCTTGGGCATATTTGGTCCTTCGGGCTTGACTTGGGCGAGCCTTTAGCGGGGACGGCGGGGTTGCACAATTGGAGTTGTGGGGTGCGGTTGGTGTCGTATTGTTTGTTTCTCTCAGAAGGAAGAAGGAAAGAAGAAATAAGGGCATCGATTTTTTTGATTCACGCAGAGGCGCAGAGCTCGCAGAGCATTGTCCGAGCCACAGGCTCGTTTTTTCGATCGATGTCGAAACTCCGTTGGAATAGCAGTTTCAAGGCGGCTTCGCCGCAAAACTTAGTTACTTTGCGTCCTCTGCGCCTCTGCGTGAAACAATATCCTTCTTTCTTCTTCCCTTATTTCTTCTAACGCAAAACCTGCACAGCGCTTCAAATCAGAATAATGCCGACTTGAATTTCACCCCAATCCGATCATCGCCAGCAACCCGTCATAATAGGCTCGGTAATCGGGATGGATATCGACTGGATACAGCCACCCGCCAAAGCTGGCCCAATAGGCCAAAGCCACAAGCGCGGCTCCCCATGCAGCTACGCGTGCCGCGCGCTCTTTCCCGCGAAAATGCAGGATGGCGCCCAGATGCGCGCCCACCGACAGCACCGCGAGCGCATAATATGGGTAGAACCACCAAGCCATTTTCGGATGTTGCAGTGGCCCAGACACCCACCAGAAATTGGTATCGAGCCCGGCACCATAGCGGGTGTAGAGCGCTGCGCCTGTGTGGTTGACGATGAAGTAAGCGAGATAGAATCCGCTCGCCAGCTGCAGCTTCGCCCAGCCGCTCTTGCCCGGCTCGCGCCAGCGGCGCAGGGCCAAGCGGATGCCGAGGCCGATCTGAAACAGAAGCGCGGCTACCAGCAGCGGCTCGATCAACGGGCTGCGATATATCCATTGCACCGATTTCAGCGCCGCATTGTGCGCCTCCGGCCCGGCGAGCGCGAACAGATGGATCGCCAGATGGCTGAACAGAAACAGCGCGATGACGCTCCCGGTGATGCGGTGCAGATTGCGGGTCATGCGGATGTTCCTTGCCAAAACGAATCAATATGGATATTAAATATCCGAAATGAATGAGTGCCGCAAGCACGGGCGGCAAACATAGGTCAGGTGTTCCGCAATGAAGATGAATAAGGGCGTAGAATGGGCGGTCCACGCCTGCGCACTTCTTGCTCCCTTGGGCGCAGGAAGGGGCCTGAGTCTGGCCGCGCTCGCCGACTATCATGGCGTGCCCCTACCCTATATGGCAAAGCAGATGCAGCTGTTGAGCAAGGCCGGAATCGTCCGCACCAGCCGGGGCCAAACCGGCGGCTATGCGCTTGCGAAGGCATCGCAGGATATCAGCCTTTGGGATATCAAGCAGGCGGTCGACGGCAGCGCGCCAGCTTTTCGTTGCACCGAGATCCGGCAACAGGGGCCCTGCGCGATCCCGCGCGCCGAATGCCGTGCACCCTGCGCCATTGCAGCCGCTTTCGGTCGGGCCGAAACTGCCTATCGCGACCTGTTGCGTGACATCCGGCTCAGCGACATTCTGTCTGAAGTGACCGGTGAAGGCAACGCGCAGCACATGCTCGACATGCTCCGTTGGTACGAAGCCAATGTGACTATGCTGCCCGAAAAGAAAGTTAAAGCGCCAGCGTCATGAAGCGGCTGAACGGGTCTTCTTTGTAATCCGCGAACGGGCCGCAATATTCAAAGCCATAGCGCAAATAGAGGCCATGAGCCGGATCAAAGGCGGGTCCCGATCCGGTCTCGAGGCTCAGCCGTTTATAGCCCCGCGCTTTTGCTGTCGCGATGATATGCTCCAGCATCGCCGCCGCCGCGCCCTTTCGCAATTGATCGGCATGGGTGCGCATGGATTTGACCTCGCCCAGATCAGCATCATGCTGCTTCAATGCCCCGCAGCCCATCAGTGCAGCTTCATCCCAGACCGACCAGAATGTCACCCCCGGCCCCTTCAGCCCATCGAAATCGAGGAAATGGCAACTGTCCTTGGGCGAGCTGGCCAGCATCCCGGCAAAATGCTGTTCGAGCAGAGCGCGAATTTCAGGCCCGGTCAGATCGTCTTCGATGATGCGCATGTAAGCGTCAAACCATC
>JAGNSY010000219.1 GCA_017987825.1 Sphingorhabdus sp.
TTCGCGGACACCAAGGTGAAATCCAATTTCATCTCGACCATTGGCTATGGCGACCCTGCGTCGATCTTTGAACGCAGCCCGCGCCCTGCATTTGACCGCTTTAACAAGATCGTCTGATCGTTTACGCGGCGTCGCGTGAGACGGTTGGTTATAGATACGGCAACACGCGCCTGTTCGGTCGCGCTGTTCGAGGGCATGGAGTGCGTCGACGCGCGCCATGAAGTCATCGGGCGCGGCCATGCCGAGCGGCTGGTGCCGATGATTTCCGAATTGCCCGGGCAAGGCCTTGCCGACATCATTTCGGTCAATGTCGGCCCTGGCAGCTTTACCGGTATCCGCGTTGGCCTGTCGGCGGCAAAGGCGCTGGGGTTTGCATGGAATGTCGACTGCGAAGGCTATAACAGCCTCGCACTGCTCGCCGCTATCGCGCGAAACAGCCTGGGTTCGGCGCAACCGATAGATGTTGCTATCCACGGTGGGCATGGCGAATTGTTTTTCCAGCCCTTCGACGCTGAGGGCGCCCCCACAGCCGAGGCGCGATCACTATTGCCGGAAGCGGTCGCGCAGATTTCAATCGCGAAATATCTGACCGGCGATGCCGCTGCCGGAATTGTCGAAATGCGCGCCAATGCTGTGGCTGTCGATGTCGTCTCGGACGCCCGTTTCTGGCCAAATATCGCGCACCTCCCAGCATTGCCACCGTCAGCTGCCTATGTTCGCGGCCCGGACGCGAAATTGCCCGTAGCAAAATGAGCACGTGCGGCATCATTTCCGGCGATGCCCGCGACATCGCGGCCATCATGCCGATCATGAACAGTGCTTTCGACCCGGAATTCGGTGAGGCGTGGACCTCCGCCCAATGCCTGTCGCTTTTGGCTTTGCCACAATCCAGCCTCTTGATTGCCGAAAAGGATCAAAAAGCTGCCGGTTTCGCGCTGACACGCTGGGTCTGTGACGAAGAGGAGTTGCTGATGATTGGCGTATCGCCCGAATTTCAGCGAAGCGGTATCGCCAGCGCGCTTATGAAGCACATAGTTGAGCGGGCGCGGCTTGCAGGTCGCAATCGCATCTTCCTGGAAGTCCGGTCGAACAATAGTGCGTTGCACTTTTATCGAAGCCGCGGATTCGAAAACTGCGGCATTAGAAAATCATATTATAGAGGCATTAGCGGTGATCGCTATGATGCAACCACCATGGCATTGAACCTTTGATATATTGCTTCCTCTTGGTGTAGCGGAACCGATTAGTGAATATTCACCACTAAATTTCATTGAATATACTTTATCAAGCTGCTTTAATGACATTGCTGTCAAAAACAAAATACCGGGTAAGGGAGAATATATATGGCTGAAGATAGCAATGACACGAATGAAATGCTGATCACGCTCACCGCAGATATTGTCGCGGCGCATGTCAGCAATAATACGGTGGCGGTTTCCGATTTGCCGACCCTGATTTCAAATATCCACGGGGCGCTTGCAGGCTTGTCTGCCAATGTTGCTGCTCCAGCAGCTCCGCTCGAGCCTGCAGTGCCTATCCGTTCGTCGGTAAAGCGCGACTTTATCGTTTGTTTAGAAGACGGTAAGAAGCTCAAAATGCTGAAACGCCACCTGATGACGCATTATGGCATGACGCCGGACGACTATCGCGCAAAATGGGGTCTGGCTGCGGATTATCCGATGGTAGCGCCCGCTTATGCCGAACAGCGCCGCGATCTTGCCAAAGCGATTGGCCTTGGCCGCGCGCCGGGTTCCGGGCGCAAGAAAAAAGTGAAATAGTCGCTTTTTCAAACCAAAAATTTTGAAAGGGCTGGCCTGGTGTGGGCTGGCCCTTTTCATTGACGAATCCAAGCATGTGACTAAATATCGCTTGATGGAAACCCGGATTGACCTTGAAGCGCTCTGCGCCGAACGCGGCCTTAGAATTACTGACCAGCGCCGTGTGATCGCGCGGGTTATTTCCGACGCCGATGATCATCCCGATGTGGAAGAATTGTATCGGCGCGCTTCAGCTATCGACCCCAAGATATCGATCGCCACGGTTTACCGGACTGTTCGCCTGTTCGAAGAGGCCGGAATCCTCGATCGCCACGATTTCGGCGACGGGCGCGCGCGCTATGAGGCATCGCCCGAAGCGCATCATGACCATCTGATCGACGTTGAAACAGGCAAAGTCATCGAATTTGTCGATCCGGAGCTTGAGGCTCTGCAAAAGGTGATAGCGGAAAAGCTTGGCTACCGCTTGGTCGATCACCGTATGGAACTGTACGGCGTTGCTCTCAGCCGCGACGATTAAGCAGCGCAACCCGCTTGGCCTGATTTTCGGGCAAGTGATGTTCGCCGCGCGGCTTTTGCTCATGGCTGCGTCGCTTTTGGTTGGGTTGCTCCTCCATAACATCTGGCGGCTGTTTCGACGGCCGTCACCCTGGCCCCGCCTCTTCCTGCTGTCGATCAGTTGGACGGCTGGAATTGCCACCGCAACCAGCGGGCAGCGGATCCGCAAGAATGTGTTTTATGCTGCCAATCATCATAGCTGGATCGACATTCCCGTGATTTCTGGCGTCACAGGATGCACTTTCGTTGCCAATGACGGTATCGAGAAATGGCCGCTGATCGGTTGGCTTTGCACGATCAACAATACGATCTTCGTCAGCCGTGAAAACCGCTTGAGCGTTGGCGATCAGGTTGACGATTTGCGCGATGCGATGTCGGGCGATCAACCGGTGACGATTTTTCCTGAGGGCACGACGCATGACGGCTCCGGCCTGTTGCCGTTCAAGCCCTCGCTGTTTGCCGCCCTTGTGCCGCCGCCGCAGGGGATGATGGTGCAGCCGGTTTTCCTGACCTATGGCGAGCATACGCGTCGTCTGTCCTGGGTGGGTGAGGAAGGCATTGTCGAAAATTTCTGGCGGATCATGACCTATGTCCGGCCGGTGACTGCCACGCTGCACTTTCTGGAACCGTTTGATCCGGCGCATTTCCCGGACCGCAAGGCGATTTCGTCCGAGGTGCGACATCGCATCGCAGAGGCAATGCAGGGTGGCGACCACTACAGGCGCGATGTATAGCGCCGCTCCATGAGCACCGAGTCGCCCAAAAGCTTTCACGTCAAAAATTACGGCTGCCAGATG
>JAGNSY010000056.1 GCA_017987825.1 Sphingorhabdus sp.
AGCCCATTCTCCCAATATTGTGTCTCGCAAATGCCGTCATGACCGACCGAAAGTGTTTCGCCGCCAACTTGTTCGACACAGTCGAGCACGGCCGCATGCTCGGTGGCCAATGCCGAAACCGGCAAGCGACAGCTCTTGATAGCGAGGTTCAGCGCCTCGGTAGCGCCCGAGGTAAAAATCAACCGCCCGCCTGCGGGCAGCAGTGTGGCGACCTGCTCACGCGCAGCTTCCACCGCTGCCGCTGCCTTGCGTCCGCCTGTATGCGCGCTGTGCGGGTTCCAGAAGCAGTCCTTCAGCCAAGGCTCCATCACCGCGAATACCTCGGGCGCCATTGGCGTGGTCGCCTGATAGTCGAGATAGATGCTCTCGCTCATACCGCCTGCGCACGCTCGCGGATGGCTTTCCACGCAGCCATGAACCGCTCAATATCATCCTCGCTGGTCAGCGGGCCAAAGCTGACGCGAACGACTTCGCCTGCTGCCTTGGCATCCCACCCCATAGCAGTCAGCACATGGCTGGCCTTGAGTGTGCCCGACGAACAGGCGCTGCCCGCCGATACCGAGATTCCGGCGAGATCGAACGCAATCAACTGGCTCGACGCCGATATTCCGGGCATCCGGAAGCTACCGATAGTGGCGAGACGCGGTGCAGCGCTCGCAACCACCTCCCCGCCTGCAGCCTCAATAGCCGCGTCAAGTTTGGAGCGCAGTCGACTTGCCTCACCCAGCCAATCGAAACCGGCCTCTAAAGCTGCAGCAAGACCAGCCACAGCAGGCAAATTCTCGGTCCCGCGCCGATAGCCTTTTTCCTGCCCGCCAGTAGGTCGCAGCAAAGCCAGGTCCCTGACCAGCAAAGCCCCTAGGCCCGGCGGCCCGCCCAGCTTGTGCGCCGACAGAATAATTATGTCCGCGTCAGGCAATGACAGCTTTCCGGCACCCTGAGAGCAATCAGCGACCAACAGACCGCCACCTTCGCGAATGGCAGTCGCAAGCGCGCCCAGCGGCTGGATCACGCCGGTTTCGTTGTTGACCTGCTGGATCGCATAGCGCCGACCTTTCGCAATCTTGCCCAGTTGCACGTTGCCATTTGCGTCAACCGATAACCTCGTCTCGTCACCCGCCGCAGCCAACACTGCATCATGTTCGACTGCACTCGCGACGGAATCGAAGCCGTTCAGGGCCAACGCAATCGCTTCGCTCGCGCCGCTGGTGAACAGGATTTCGCCATCCCATCCCAATGCCTTGCCTATCCGCCCGCGTGCTGCTTCCAGCGCCGCGCGCGCAGCCCTGCCCTCGCCATGCGGGCTCGACGGGTTGGCCCAACGCCCCAGCGCGTCGGCCATTGCTTCGCGCGCGGCGGGTACGACCGGCGTCGTCGCGGCATGGTCCAGATAGAGACGATCGGGCTTCATTGCAGGCAAAGCTGTCCGTTAAGGTTGCGAAAATCGCTTTCGCTTCTATATAGCAGGTCGACCGCTGCCTAGCCCGAAGGGTGAGACGGCCTTAGAATTCCTCTGTTTAGAAACATCTTATGCCCGCAATTGCCATTCCCGGTCCTGAAGGCCGTATCGAAGCCCGTTTCTCTCCGCCGCCGCGCCCTAGGGCTCCCGTTGCGATGATCCTCCATCCGCATCCGCAGGCAGGCGGTACGATGAACGACCGCATCACGCAGGCGATGTACAAAATTTTCGTCGCGCGCGGCTTTGCCGTTCTGCGCTTCAACTTCCGCGGCGTGGGCCGTAGCGAGGGCGAATTCGACAATGGCATTGGCGAACTGTCTGATGCCGCGGCAGCACTCGATTGGGTGCAGGCCTTCCACCCCGAAGCCAGCTCGACCTGGATCGCCGGCTTCAGTTTCGGCGCGTGGATCGGCATGCAATTGCTGATGCGTCGCCCCGAAGTGCGCGGTTTCATCTCGGTCTCGCCGCCTGCGAACATGTATGATTTCAGCTTTCTGGCACCCTGCCCGTCGTCGGGAATCATCATTCACGGTGCGCAGGACGAGGTGGTCTCGCCCAACTCCGTCCAGAAGCTGGTCGATAAACTGCGCACGCAGAAACACATCACCATCCACCATGATGAAATCCCGCGCGCCAACCATTTCTATGAAAATGAAATGGAATTGCTGCTCGGTTCGGTGGAGAATTATCTCGACATGCGGCTCGATCCGGCCTGCCCGATCAAGTGATTTATTGGGGTTGGTCGCTGGATTCCACTAGCGACCGGCCCTGATCGTCCGGCACCGTCCAGATCGCCACATTGGCGAACAGCACCATTGCGGCAGCGATCATCAGCCAGACTTTTTGGCCCAACCCGTCTCGCTTCCACAGCTTCGACGCGGCCCAAAGCAGGGCGAACCCTCCGAGCATGGCGATTGAAAGAATGGCGGCTGTCATTCGTCTTCGATAAAAGCTGTGGAAGGTGCAGGTCAAGCCGCGATACCAGCCAAATTCTGCATGGTCTTTTGTCGGGCCCTATCCTAGAGAGCGCGCAATCCCGACTCGCCCGAGTGGAAAGGCCGCCGCCATGCGTATTGCCATTGCCTCAGACCATGCCGCCCTTGCGCTGAAATCCGCACTGGTTGCGTATCTGGAGGCTGGTGGGCATGAAGTCGCCGATCTGGGGCCCTTTGACGAAACGTCGGTCGATTATCCCGATTATGGTTACAAACTGGCTGCAAGCGTTGCCGCTGGCGAAGCTGAATATGGCGTTGCACTTTGCGGCTCGGGAATCGGTATTTCGATCGCCGTCAACCGCAACCCTGCCTGCCGCGCTGCGCTGGTTTCCGAACCGCTGTCGGCAAAACTCGCGCGCGAGCATAACGACGCCAATGTCATCGCCATGGGCGCGCGCCTCACCGGCATCGATATGGCCAAGGCCTGCCTCGACACATTCCTCTCCACGCCTTTCGCCGGGGACCGCCATGTCCGCCGTGTAGGCAAGCTATCCTATCCCGACTTCGCAAAGGATCCCGCATGACCGCCTCTGCCGCCAATGACGTCCAGTCGGACGGTTTCTTCACCCAGACGCTTGCCGAACGCGATCCTGAAATCGCGGGCTGGATCGGAAAAGAACTGCAACGCCAGCAGGAAAAGATCGAACTGATCGCTTCGGAAAACATCACTTCGCGAGCAGTGCTTGAAGCAACCGGATCGGTGCTGACCAACAAATATGCCGAAGGCTATCCGGGCAAGCGCTATTATGGCGGCTGCGAATATGTCGACGAGATCGAAACGATCGCCATTGAGCGTGCAAAGAAACTCTTCGGCTGCGGCTTTGCCAATGTGCAGCCCAATTCGGGCAGCCAGATGAACCAGGCAGTGTTCCTTGCACTGCTGCAACCCGGCGACACCTTCATGGGGCTGGACTTGGCGGCTGGTGGTCACCTGACGCATGGTAGCCCGGTCAACATGTCGGGCAAATGGTTCAACCCGGTTTCCTATGGCGTTGACCGCGACAGCCATCGCATCGACCTTGATGAAGTCGCGAGAATTGCGCGCGAGAATAAGCCCAAGCTGATTATCGCAGGCGGCACAGCCTATTCGCGTATCTGGGACTGGGCGGCCTTCCGCGCGATTGCAGACGAAGTGGGGGCGATGCTGCTTGTAGACATGTCGCATATTTCGGGATTGGTTGCCGGTGGCGCCCACCCCTCCCCTATCCCGCACGCGCATGTCGTGACGACGACTACACACAAATCGCTGCGCGGTCCGCGCTCGGGCGTGATCCTGTCGAACGACGAAGCGATTGCGAAGAAAATGAACTCGGCGATCTTCCCCGGCCTGCAGGGTGGCCCCCTGATGCATGTTGTGGCAGCCAAAGCGGTCTGCTTTGCCGAAGCGATGCGTCCCGAGTTCAAAATCTATGCGGCAAGTGTTGTAGAAAATGCCAAAGCATTGGCAGCCAGCTTGCAGGAGCAAGGGCTCGATATCGTATCGGGCGGCACCGACAACCACTCGATGCTGGTCGATCTTCGCCCCAAACAGGCCAAGGGCAAGCATGCCGAGCACGCACTCGACCGTGCGTCGATCACCTGCAACAAGAACGCCATTCCCTATGACCCGGAAAAGCCCTTCGTCACCTCGGGCCTGCGTCTGGGCACCCCGGCGGGCACGACGCGCGGCTTTGGCCCCGCCGAATTCCGCGAAGTCGGCCGTATGATCGCCGATGTTGTCGAAGGCTTGCGCAAAAATGGCGAAGCTGGCGATGGCCAAATTGAAGCGCGGGTGAAGGAAGAAGCAGAGGCCCTATGTGCCCGCTTCCCGATTTATCCGTCCTGAGCTATATTCGCACTTGAAATGGGCTAGTGACTTACTCATCTAATACAGAGATGAAGGGAGACGGATAATGTCCCAGATGTGCAATGAATGTGCGACCGAGATCAGCGAAGGCATGAAATTCTGCCCGAGTTGTGGTGCGAAGACGCCGGAAAAGCTCTCTGAAGAGAGCATTCCCAACCAGGCGAAGCATTATGTTGGCGAAGCAGCCGATGAGTTGTGGGGTGCGACCAAGGACGCATTCCATACCGGAAAGCATTTGGCCGATCAGGATACGGTGAAAAAGGTTGCAGGCGGCGCCGCAATTGGCGCCGCTGCCAGCATATTGGCCCCAATCGGCCTTGCGACCGGCGCGGTAATCGGTGCGGGCATCGTCGCCTATCGACATGTGAACAAGAAAAAGAACCAAGAAAAAGAGAAATAATGCGCTGCCCCTTTTGCGGACATGATGACAGCCAGGTAAAAGACAGTCGCCCGACCGAGGATGGTGCCGCCATTCGCAGACGGCGCCAGTGCGAAGGCTGTGGCGCGCGCTTCACGACCTTTGAACGCATTCAGTTGCGCGAACTGACGGTCTTGAAAACCGAGGGTAGACGCGAGCCTTTCGAGCGCGAAAAGCTTGAGCGTTCAGTCTCTGTCGCTTGCCGCAAGCGCCCGATCGAACAAGCACAGATCGAGAAACTGGTGTCGGGTATCCAGCGCCAGCTGGAAACGCTGGGCGAAACCGAAATCGAATCCGCGCGTATCGGCCAATTTGTGATGGATGGCCTCAAGGGCCTCGATACCGTCGCCTATATCCGCTTTGCCAGCGTCTATAAGGAATTTGCCGAGGCCAAGGATTTCGAGGAGTTTGCCGGCAACGTCGCCGAAGCCGCGAAGAAGTGAGCGGGGCCCCCATCATCATCCTCGCCCGGCCGCAGCTGGGTGAGAATATCGGCAAGGCTGCGCGCGCCATGCTCAATTTCGGGCTGACCGAGTTGCGTATCGTCAATCCGCGCGATGGCTGGCCCAATCCGGCTGCAGGACCCGCCGCATCGGGGGCGGACATTGTGTTGGAGCAGGCTCAGGTCTTCGACACGCTCGCCGAAGCGACCGCCGACATCAGCCATATCTATGCGACTACCGTTCGCAAACGTGGCGTAACCAAGCCTGTGATCACGCCAGAGGAAGCGGCCAATGAAATCATTGGCGCCCAAGGGCGCAGCGCAATCCTGTTTGGCGCTGAAAGGTCGGGACTGGAAACCGACGAGGTTGCCGTTGCACGCAGCATCATCACGGTGCCCATCAATCCAGAATTCGGTTCGCTCAATCTGGCGCAAGCCGTGATATTGTGCGCCTATGAATGGTCGAAGCACCAGTCACTCGAAAGCCCGCCCAAAGTCGAGCTCGATCCCCCTGCGCCGCAGGTGGAGCTCGACGGGATGATCCTGCAGTTGTTCGATATGCTCGATCAACGCGACTTCTTTTTCCCGCCAGAACGCGCCAGCGTTACCCAACAAACGCTGCGCAATCTGCTCACCAAACCCGGCTGGAACAGTCTCGAAATCCGCACGCTGCGAGGGGTGCTAAGCGCCTTCAAGGATCGTAAGCGCTAAGACTGCAGCGTTCAGCCGCGGAGAGCGTCCCAGCGGCCATATTCATAGGCTATCGAGCCTTCGACCAGCGTTTCCCACATTTCGGCGATAACATCCTGTGGAATGCGTAGATCGAGCGCTGCCTTGCGGGCATTGGCAATAACCTGCGCCTTGCGAACCTCATCACGCACCGTGTCACGATCCTGTTTGATACGCGCGGCTGCTTCCATATAGCCGAAACGGCGGGCAAGAAGCTGCACGAGCTGCGCATCGACATCGTCGACACCAGCACGAACCTCGGCCATATCGGCGCATTCCGCCGGGTCTTTTACGCCTTGGGGAGAAGTTTCTATTGTCATGGCCCGCGCCATTAAGGTTCAGTAGGCTTTCTGTCGAGCCGATACTTGACTTTATCCACACTCCCCGCCATAGGCGCGCCTTCGCAATTGGCCCCACACCCCGGTGAAGTGGCGGCCGCATCAAGCAAATTGGCTTGATGGTGCGATCCGGGATCATTTACTCTCCCCGAAAAGTGGGAACCGGTTTTCGGATCAAGGAGGGTAAACAACATTGATGTTAGCAAGTTGAAAGGACTTTGACACATGTCGAAGCGTCAGAATTCGAAGTATAAAATTGACCGTCGCCTTGGCGAAAATATCTGGGGTCGCCCCAAATCGCCCGTTAACCGTCGCGAATATGGCCCCGGCCAGCACGGTCAGCGCCGCAAGGGCAAGATTTCCGACTATGGCCTCCAGCTCCGCGCAAAGCAGAAGCTGAAGGGCTATTATGGCGACATCACTGAAAAGCAGTTCAAGCGCGCCTATCAGGAAGCGAACCGCATGAAGGGCGATACCTCGCAGAACCTTATCGGTCTGCTCGAGCGTCGTCTGGACATGATCGTGTATCGCGCCAAATTCGCACCGACCATCTTTGCCGCGCGTCAGATCGTCAGCCACGGCCACATCCGCGTCAATGGCGTGAAGTGCAACATCGCCAGCCGTCAGGTCGACGTCGGCAGCGTGATCAGCCTGGGCAACAAGGCCAAGGAAATGGCGCTCGTTATCGAAGCGCAGGGCCTGGCTGAACGCGACATTCCCGAATATGTCAGCCCCGATGGCAACGACAAGGTGACCTTCGCTCGCGTCCCGACGCTCGACGAAGTACCCTATCCGGTGAAGATGGAACCCAATCTGGTCGTCGAATTCTATTCGCGTTAATCAGCGGTCCATCGCAAATGTTCGAAAGAGCGGCTTCGGCCGCTCTTTTTTTGTCTTTGAACGAGAGCCGTTCGTCGAAAACCAGATCAAATCTGTTGCAATATTACAACATTTTTTGGGTTTTATCTTACTTTCGTACGTAACATTCATTGGCCAGCAAGAATTGGCTTCCTACATAGGGGTCAGCCACTGACGTGGTTTATCTCCCAATAAATCAAGGATATAAAAATGAAGAAACTTCTCATTCTTGCTTCGGCCGCTGCTGCAGTGATTGCAACCCCGGCGATGGCCGCAGGCGAAGGCCGCGTCGAAGGCCGTGGTGCAATTGGCTGGGGCGGTGGTTCCGATGATTTCTTCGCGGGCGTCGCTGCTGGGTACGATTTTGACCTCGGTGAGACTGCCTTTGCTGGCCCCGAAGTGTCTTACGACACCAACTTTGACGGCGCCGATCTGGTCAATCTGGGCGGCCGTCTGGGCGCCAAGGTTGGCGAAAAGGGCAAGCTGTACATTGCAGCTGGCTATGAAGTGAATGACATTGAAGAAATCAATGCAGGCGTTGGCTATCAGCACAGCTTCAACGACAAGGTGTTCGGCAAGGTCGAATATCGCCGTTACTTCCTGAACGGCACCGATCTGAATGCGGCTGGCGTTGGTATCGGCGTGAAGTTCTAATCTTCAGAGCTATCTGAAAAAGACGAGGCGGCTCCAGCAATGGGGCCGCCTATTTTTATACAGGCGGTTTGAAAACCGTGATGTGCGCCGACAGGCATTTCCATTCATCGCCGATTTTGCGCCATATGTCGGTGTAGCGGTTGATCCCTTTACGCCCGTCTTTCAGTTCATAGTCATTCTCGGCATGGATCAGCGCGATGTCGCCAAAACGGCGGATGTGCACCGCGCCCACCGGAAAACTGCGGATATTCTGTTCAAAATAGGGAATTTGAAAGTCGGTCAGCGCATCGCCGCGATCATGAAAGCTGCCATCGCCGAAGGTCACAACATAATCGTCAGTCAGATGTGCATCAAACCAGCCTGCATCAGCCCGCCGGAAGGCATCGACATATTGGCCATTGAGCTGTTCCAGCACCGAAAGATCCTCCCCTTTCGGATCAATCCCGTCCCAATCCAGACCGGCAGGCTTGCGCTTCGTGACAATATCCTCACGCGCCGTCGCGTTCAGTCCCGTCTCCTGTGATGCGATCAACCACCAGGCGTGGCGGCGCCACACAAAGCTGTCCGTGTATCGAATGCGTGTTTTATCACCATTTTGGCGCGCAATTGTGACCACGCCTTCAATCAGAGCGACGCCATCGAACACGCGCACCTGCACATTATCATAATAGATTTCGACAGGCGGCTCATCATTGTTCAAACGCTGCACAAAGGCAGATTTATCCATCCAGCTGCCGTCACGGCCAATGCCAAAAAAATCGTCGGCAGCCAGCCGTTCCGCAAATTCGCTGCGCTGGCCATAACGTGAATCGAGCATGCGGTGGTTGATGGCGTGCAGCATCGTTATCGCGGCCTCACCTTTGGGCTGTGTCGCAGCTTCATCTGATGCAGAAACCATAGTTGCGGACAGCAAGATGCTCGGCACAAAGAGATAGGGATGCTTCATGTTTCGCCCTTATTGCAGCGTGGATTGCTTGCCAGCCCAGGCCGGCATCGTTTGCAAAAGCGTGCGTGCGAGCTCAACAGCGGCACTTAGGTCGATGCCCTGATGCCGGACAAAATAGTCAGCATTGAGCGCGACTACAGTATCGAACGGTTTCAGATGGCCGTTGCTGTCAGCACATGTCGAACAATATGCGGCATCGCGATTCCCGCCGGCAAAATCGTCTTCGCTTTCCATTGGAAAGCCGCACGACCCGCAGGACGGACAGTGGGTGTCAGACATGGGCTGGCTCCTTTTCGACGATCGCCAACAGTTGCGATTTGAGCGCGGCACCATGCCGCACGATTACGCTCTCGCCGGGCGCGAACAGATCGCGGTTCAACAAATAATGGTTGGTCAGCGCGATCCAGATATTTGCCAGCGCCACCTTGTCGAAAGGGCGAACTAACCCCTTGTCGATGTCGATCTGCAGTGCGCGACCGAGACGCGCCGACACGCCGGACTGCATGGCCATGACATAAGCGCGCGCACTTGCGGGCAAGCTCGACATTTCCTGCAACAGGGCGCTGTGCAGCTCTTCCGCTTCGCGCAACACCGCAAGATGCGCGTCGAGGAAGTGGTCGAGGCCGAAGCTGTCGCTCGACATTCGGGCAAGATGATCGGTCAGACCGCTCCCGATCGCCTTTACGATCTCGATCACCAAGGCATCGCGGGTCGCAAAATGGACAAAGATTGTGCCATGCGCCTTCCCGACCAGCTTTGCGATTTCGCCGGTGGTCGTTTTTCCGAAGCCCGACTGACGGACAAGCTCTAGCCCCGCCCTCAAAATTTGCTGCCGCGTTGCAGCGCGCTGCTCATCCCTAATACCAACCACGAAGCCTGCCTTAAACTGATTAACGACTCACTGAGTTTTTACTCATTAAATGGATTGAACCAAGTTTGCAAGCGCCGGGCAATATGATTTGCAAAGCTCAATTTCGTTTGAGCCGCCGCCCGCAGTCTGGCAGAAGCGCCGGCATTCGTTTTCTGGAGAATGACATGCGCCTTTTGACGCTTACCCTTGTTTCGGCACTCGCATTGGCGGGCTGCAAGAAAGTCGACGAACCCGACGCGGCCGCGCTGCCCGAAGTTTCCGTCCCCGACCTGTCGGAAGCGACGATGAAGGACGTCACCCGCACGCTCTCCTCCGACGCATTTGAAGGCCGCGCGCCGGGAACTGCTGGCGAGGAAAAGACCGTCGACCTGATGGTTGAAAAGTTCAAGGCTGCGGGGCTTGAGCCCGGCAATCCCTCCAGCGCCAAGGATGGCGGTTGGACGCAGGACGTGCCGCTCGTCGAGATCGCGGCAAAGAATTTCTCACCGCTCACGATTACCGGCAAGGACGGCAAGGCGATGAGCTTCGCCTATGGCAGCGAATATGTCGCTGGCAGCTATCAGGAGCAGGCCAAGATCGACATCAAGGACAGCGACGTCGTCTTCGTCGGTTACGGTATCAACGCCCCTGAAAAGGGCTGGAACGACTATGCCGGTGTCGATGTTAAGGGCAAGACCGTCCTCATCCTCGTCAATGATCCCGACTTTGAAACCTCGGGACTTGAAGGCCCATTCGGCGGCAAGGCGATGACCTATTATGGCCGCTGGACTTACAAGTTTGAGGAAGCCGCACGTCAGGGTGCAGCTACTGCACTCATCGTCCATGACACCGCGCCTGCTGCCTATGGCTGGAATGTGGTCAATTCGAGCTGGACCGGCCCGCAGTTCCTCGCTCAGTCCAAAAATGGCGGTGCGGACCAGACCAAGGCAAATGGCTGGGTGCAAAAGGATGTTGCCGCCAAGATCATGGCTGCGGGCGGGCAGGATCTGACCAAGGCGATGGCTGCAGCAAAGAAAAAGGGCTTCAAGGCGGTTCCGCTTGGGCTGAAGGCCGGAGTGAGCTTTGAAAACGCGATCTCGAAGAAAAACAGCCGTAACATTGTCGGCATATTGAAAGGCGCTAAGCGGCCCGATGAATATGTGCTCTATACGGGCCACTGGGATCACCTCGGCCGCTGTACACCGGTCGATGGTGATGAAATCTGCAATGGTGCGGTGGACAATGCGACGGGCACTGCCGCGCTGGTCGCCCTCGCCGAAGCCCACAAAAAGGCTGGCGCTCCAGACCGTAGCATCGTCTTCCTTGCTGTGACGGCCGAGGAATCAGGATTGCTTGGTTCTAAATATTATGCCGAAAACCCGATCTATCCGCTCGGCAAGACTGTGGGCGGGGTGAATATGGATGCGTTCTCGATGACCGGTCCAGCCAAGAACCTGACTGTTATTGGTATGGGCAAATCTGACCTCGATATCTATCTGAATGCAGCCGCAAAAACCGAAGGCCGCACGCCTGATCGTGAACCCACACCTGAAAAGGGCTTCTATTACCGTTCGGACCATTTCAGCTTTGCCAAGCTGGGCGTGCCGATGGTCTATTTTGAAGGCGGTGACGATCTGGTCAATGGCGGCAAGGAATCTGCCGAAAAAGCCGCAAAAGACTATGAGGAAAACCGCTACCACGCCCCGGGCGACGAATTTGACGAAAACTGGGACTGGTCAGGCGTGATGTCAGACCTGCGGCTCTATTACCGCGTCGGACGGATGCTTGCTATGACGAGCGCCTGGCCCAATTGGGTCGAGGGTGACGAGTTCCGCGCAATCCGCGACAAGAGCCGCGAAGCGAAATAACGGCCTTATGTCACTTCGCATGTTGCCCGAATGGGCCCCGCATGAGCGCGTCTGGATCGGCTTTCCCTCCGATCCCGTCGCGTGGGGAGAACCTTTGGCCGAGGCGCAACGCCAGATAGCCGCCTTTGCCAATGCTGTG
>JAGNSY010000057.1:0-5248 GCA_017987825.1 Sphingorhabdus sp.
GCGTTAGGCGCGATGGTGGTCGCGGGGCCCGAAGGTTTCATCAAGAACCAGTATCGCAAATTCAACATCAAGCAGGCGGCAACCGATGATGACTTCGCGATGATGCGCGAAGTGTTCCATAGGCGTTTTGCCCGCGCGCAGGAAGAAGATCCAGATCGGGATAAGGGCGAATGGCCCGACCTCGTCCTGATCGACGGCGGCAAGGGGCAGGTAAGTGCGGTACGCGCGGTGCTCGAAAGCCTCGGGATTGAGGATGTGCCCTATATCGGCATCGCCAAGGGGCCGCATCATGGCCGCGAGGGGCGGGAGGTTTTTCACTTCCCCGATGGTCGCGAACTGACGCTGCCGGTAAATGCGCCGGTCCTGTTCTACCTGCAACGCCTGCGCGACGAGGTGCACCGCTACGCCATCGGCGCGCACCGCACCAAGCGCGCCAAGGCAATCACCGCGAGCCCGCTCGACGAAGTGCCCGGCATCGGCCCGTCGCGCAAAAAGGCGCTGCTGCTCCACTTCGGCACCGCAAGGGCGGTGCGCTCGGCGAGCTTAGAGGATTTACAGAAGGCGCCGGGGGTGTCAGCTGCAGTGGCGCAGACGGTGTATGATTTTTATCATGGGGGAGGCGAATAATGCCCAATATTTCAGCCAACGGAATTGAACTACATTACGAAGACCACGGCCCAACTAACGCTCCGGTAATCCTGCTCGTCATGGGGTTGGGCGCGCAGATGATTGCCTGGCCTGATGAATTTGTTCATGGCCTGGTGGGCAAGGGTTTTCGCGTAATCCGCTATGACAATCGCGACGTCGGTATGTCGCAGAGGATGGAGCAAGCGGCGACGCCCAATCTGGTGTGGACGTTGCTAAAGGCGCGTTTCGGCCTGCCGCTGGGCGTGGGCTATACGCTGTCCGATATGGCGAAGGACGGGATCGGGCTTCTCGATTCGTTGGGTATCGAACAGGCGCATGTCGTCGGCGCGTCAATGGGTGGGATGATAGTTCAGCTAATGGCGGCAAACCACCGCGAACGGCTGTTGAGCATGACATCGATCATGTCCTCCAGCGGTGCACCCGGATTGCCCGGTCCGCGCGCCGATATTCGTCGGCAAATGATGGCGGCTCGGCCATCGGGCGCCAATCGGGAGGAAGCAGTGGCCTTTGGCGCGGAACTGGTGAAGTCCTTCTCCTATCCCGATCCTGCCCGCCCGGAAAATGCCCATGCCGAAATGGCCGGGCAGGCCTTTGACCGCGGCTATTATCCGATTGGCACCAGACGCCAGTTGCTGGCGATCATTGCCGATGGCAGCCGGGTTGAGCGTTTGAAGGCGATCACCACGCCTACCTTGGTCATCCATGGCGGTGCCGACCCGCTGGTGCCCAAGGATGGCAGTATAGACATCGCCCGCCATGTGCCCGATGCGCGGCTGGAGATTATCGATGAAATGGCCCACGATCTGCCGCCATCGCAGGTGGACCGCATGGTGGGTTTGATTGCGGGGCATGCTTCCGGAATGTCATAACAAATCCTCCCCATCGCCGGTCGATGGGGAGGATCATTCACCGATTATCCAATTGCGCCCGCACAGCTCGCAAACCCTCTCGGGTGATCCGATAGGGTGCGCCGCCTGCGCTGGCGATTAGCCGTTTTCGGCGCAGCTTCTGGAAAACCGCGATGGTGCAATCTCCCAACCGCCAGCCGTCGCGGTTCATGCAGTCGACCTCGATGATGCGGCCTTTATCGTCAAAGCGGTGGATGATCGAGCCGCCTTGCGCCAGCGCGTGCAGCACGCGCTGTTCATATTTTGAAACATTCATGGAAAACCTGTCCGTTGAACGCGGAAATTGGGCCGAAACGCGATGCGCGCTTCGGCTTTCACGGTCGGCGTTCAGCGTTCCCCTACCTTATGGGCAGGTCACGCGCGCCGGATCAACGGATGGCAATCTCTTGCATTATTCCCTCAACGGATTCGCTATTGAAATAGCATCGAAGCGTCGCGCCGCAAAGACACAAGCTGTATTATCCATCTAACTCTGCGCATGACATCGGGCTGATTAGGCGTTAGTCCTCACGCTATGAACGACAAGTCCAAGCCCCAGCCAACGGCCACTCCGGCGAACACTCAGTTTGAGGATCGCGTGCTGGTTGGCTTCTTGCTCGCGGTGTCGCTGGCGATGGCGTGGATTGCCTGGCCGTTTTTTGGCGCGATCTTATGGGCGCTGGTGGTGACGATTGCCTTTGCGCCGGTGCACGACCGGCTGTTGCTGAAAATGCCCGCGCGCAAGAATACCGTCGCATCGCTCACGCTGTTGCTGGTGATTGCACTTGTGATCATTCCCGCTTTTATCGTCGGCTCGCTGATGGTCGATGAGGCGCTCCGCACCTATGATTCGGTGCAGACCAAGGAAATCGACTTCGCCAAGCTGGGGCAGGAGTTGCAGGCCGTCATCCCGCAGCGTTGGCAGGATATGGCAGGGCGCTATTTCACCCCCGATTTTGAGGAGCTGCAGTCAAAGGCTAGCGCGCTGGTGACAAGCGGGGTGCAGATTATCGCTGGTCAGGCGGTGTCGGTCGGGCAGCGCGCGTTCAATTTTGCCATGGCGCTGGGTGTGATGCTGTATCTCACCTATTTCCTGCTGCGCGATGGTCGTCAGATCACCCGCCGCATCGGTGAGGCGATCCCGATGCGCGCCGAGCAGCGCAGAGCCTTTTTTGACAAGTTCACCACCGTGATCCGTGCCACCGTGAAAGGCAGCATCGTCGTTGCCATTGTTCAGGGCATATTGGGTGGCGTGATCTTCGCCTTCCTTGATATTCGCGCCGCCGTGCTGTGGGGCGTGGTGATGGGTTTGTTCTCGCTCATCCCCGCAGTTGGCACCGGCATCATCTGGGTGCCTGTTTCGATCTATTTGCTGGCAACCGGAAGCGTTTGGGAAGGCGTGACGTTGTTGCTTCTGGGCATTTTCGTGATCAGCATGGTCGACAATGTCCTGCGCCCGATACTTGTCGGTCAGGACACGCAAATGCCCGACTATGTTGTGCTGATTTCAACGCTGGGCGGATTGAGCGTGCTGGGTATCAACGGATTGATTGTCGGCCCCGTTGTTGCGGCAATGTTCATTTCCGCGTGGGAAATTTTCACCGAAAACAGGGCCGTCGCCAATCATAGCATCAGCTAGTGCTGTTCAACCTCGCGGGCGCAATTGATGCACAGAGCGGCCTCGGGGAAAGCCTCTAGCCGCTTTTCGCCGACATCCTCGCCACAGCGCGTACATTCGCCATAACTGCCATCGTCGACCCGCGCTAATGCAGCCTTGACCGCAACGATTTCGCGTCCGAGCAGGGCATCCTGACCTTCTAGTGCATCGTCATCCTCGCGTTCGGTCGCTTGCTCAGCAAAATCGGCGCTCAGGGGTTCGGCCAGATCAGCCTCGATACGCGCTGCGCGGTTTTCCAGTTCAGCCAGCCGCGCCTCCAGTCCGGATTTGACGCTATTCAGATCGGTCATGTTTATGCTCCTGCCTTCGCGGCGGAAATCATAGCTGAAACCTGATCGAGAATCGACAGCCGTTCTTTTTTGAGCTCTTCGGCGCGTGCATCGGACGCGGGTTCGATCCCTGCTTCGATGCGATGAATCTCGCGATTGAGATCATGATAATGGTCTGCGAGCTTGGCAAATTTCGGATCGCCAACCTTCAGGCTGTGCAGGATTTCGGCATCTTCGGGAAACTCGGCATGCAATTCGTGCGAAACATGGGTCATTTTCTGTCCTTTATGTTCTGGTTCAACAAAGGCCAGTATGGCGCGGTTTTCGCCTCCGCGCTTTGCGCAAGATCAAAGGCTTGCAGTGATGCGGGTCAGGATTTGCGTTTTGGTGCCGCACTTTTGGGTTTGAAGCTGCACAAATCGGCGACCGCGCAACGCCAGCATTCGGGCGTCCGGGCTTTGCAGATATAGCGGCCATGCAGGATCAGCCAGTGGTGTGCGCCCAGGCGGAACGGGGCTGGAGTTTTCTTGTCGAGCTGCTTTTCGACTGCAAGCGGCGTCTTGCCCTTGGCAAGGCCGGTGCGGTTGCCGACGCGAAAGATGTGGGTGTCGACGGCAAAGGTTTCGGCTCCGAATGCGGTATTCATCACGACATTGGCGGTCTTGCGGCCGACCCCGGGCAGCGCTTCGAGCAGATCGCGATCTGCTGGAACTTCGCCGCCATGTTTGCGTACCAGGATTTCCGACAGTGCGATGACATTCTTCGCTTTGCCGTTGAACAAACCGATGGTCTTGATGTGCTGTTTAAGCCCGTCTTCGCCTAGTTCGAGCATCTGCTGTGGCGTTTTCACGCTTTCGAAAAGCTTCCTCGTCGCCTTGTTCACCCCGACATCGGTCGCCTGGGCCGACAGAACCACCGCGACCAGCAACTGATAGTCGTTGCCATATTCCAGCTCGGTTTCGGGCGAGGGGTTATCCTCAGCCAACCGCCGGTAGAATTCGAAAATGTCCGCCTTTTTCATAGCCGCCACTATTTGGCGGATTCTGTCGCGCTGTCATCGGAAAAAGCGACGCTATCATCGCGCAGGCCAATGCCGATCATTGCCCTCGGGACATCGGCCTCCGCCGAAACCACCGGAAAGGCGCAATAGTCGGCGGCATAATAGGCGCTGGGGCGGTGATTGCCCGACAGGCCGATGCCGCCAAAGGGGGCGGCAGAGGACGCGCCGTTGGTCGGCTGGTTCCAGTTGACGACACCAGCCCGGCTGTTTGCCCAAAACTCGTTATATTGCTCCGGCGTCCCGCCGACCAATGAGGCAGACAGGCCAAAGCGGGTATTGTTGGCTTCATCAATCGCTTCGTCGAATGTTGCAACGCGAATGACCTGCAACAGCGGGCCGAACAGCTCGATATCGGGCCGCTCGCGCATATCGGTGACATCGATGATACCCGGCGAAAGGAAGGGCCGTTGCGGCTGCGGCCGGGTCATGTGCCGGATTGGGCGACCGCCATGGCTCATCAGCGCCAGAAAGCTTTCGGTCAGGCCATCGGCGGCCTCGTTATCGATCACGGGCCCCATGAACGGCGGCACTTCAGCGTGCGGTTCATCGATCACCAGCCGGTCGACCAACCGCTTCAGTTCGGGAATGAAAAGGTCGTAGAGGTCCTGTTTGATGATCAAACGCCGCGCAGCGGTGCAGCGTTGGCCCGCCGACAGAAATGCGGATTGAACGACCAGCACGGCGGCGCTGTGCAGATCGTGCGTGT
>JAGNSY010000057.1:5348-11456 GCA_017987825.1 Sphingorhabdus sp.
TCGGGAATGAAAAGGTCGTAGAGGTCCTGTTTGATGATCAAACGCCGCGCAGCGGTGCAGCGTTGGCCCGCCGACAGAAATGCGGATTGAACGACCAGCACGGCGGCGCTGTGCAGATCGTGCGTGTTCCACACGATGATCGGATTGTTCCCGCCCATTTCCAGCGCCAATATCTTGTCCGGGCGCGATGCAAATTGGCGGTTGAGGGCTATGCCTGTCTGCGCGGAGCCGGTGAACAGCAGCCCGTCCAGTCCTGCATGACCCGAAAGGGCCTTTCCGGTGTCGGGCCCACCTTGGACGATATTGACGACCCCGTCCGGAATCCCGGCCTTGCGAAAATAGTCGATCAGCATCGCGCCGACCGCAGGTGTTTTCTCGCTCGGTTTGAAGACTATCGCATTGCCAGCAATCAGGGCCGGAACGATATGCCCGTTGGGCAGATGCGCAGGAAAATTATAGGGACCAAGCACCGCGAGCACGCCATGCGGTTTGTGGCGAACGGCGTTGCGCGTTCCGGGCTTGCCGTCAAAGCGGCGTTGCGAGGTGCGGTCGGCATAGGCTTTGACCGAGATGTCGACCTTGTTGACGACGGATTCGACCTCGTTGCGCGCTTCCCATAGTGGCTTGCCTGTTTCGCGGGCGATGCAATCAGCAAAGCTTTCCAGATCGGCCTTCACCCGGCTGCCAAACGAACGGACGAACGCAATCCTGTCACTCAGCGGAGCGGCGGCCCAATTGGGCCAGGCGGCCCTTGCGGCAGCCACCGCCGCATCGACATCACTGGTCGCGCCGCGCCACAGCTCGGCCCCGGTCGCGGGTTCGTAGGATACCAGTTCCGTCAAATTCAAACTTGCCCTTACGCAATCATTTCATGGCCATTTACCATAGTTTGCCGCGTCCGGCTTTATATCAAGTAAATATATCGACTTTGGGGATGTAAAATCACCTGTTTCGAAGCGCGGCACCAAATGTGCGGACCGCCTCAATCTTGCGGGAAAGCGGTGCCCAGTCGTCGTCTGACGCTATCGCCTGCCAGATGGCTTCAACCTCTTCGATCAGCATCGAACAGGGTGCGTTTTCCGCCCAGTAAGTTGACGTTGTCGATGCCGCGGGTTCAAACTGGCTCAGAATTTCGGTGAAAGCGGAATAGCGTTCGCCCTCATAGCCCCGGTTTGGAAGCATTCCGCCGCGATGATAGTGGAAGAAATCGGCAATCGGAATCGCTGCATCGATCATCGCCCGTTCGCCTGACTCGACCAAGGCGCGGTCCATCTCGATGCCCTTGGACACGACGCCCAATCGCCATAGGAAGCGCTCAACGATCGCCGCCTGAAACAAGGCTGGAAAGCGTTCGAGGGCCTCGACCAAGGGCGGAGCTTCGCTGATCAGGCGCAATGAAATGGCCAGTTGTGCTAGGTTCCAGTGCATCGCCTCGGCCTGACGGCCAAAGGCATAAAGCCCCTGCTGGTCGAAATAGGCGGCGGTAAAGCGCGGGTCCCAATTGGGGTTGAAACGCCAGGGGCCGTAATCAAAGCTTTCCCCGGTGACGTTGATATTGTCGCTGTTCAGCACGCCATGTACAAATCCGGCGACCATGAAACTCGCCGCCTGCTGCGCAATCCGCTCGACTGCACCATTGAGCAACTGCGCCGCCGGGTTTTCGCCGGGGGTTTCTTCGTACAGATGGGTCAAAACATAGCGCGTCAGCCGCTCGACCATCTCGGCGTCGTCTTCATAGGCCAGCCGCTGGAATGCACCGATGCGGATATGGCTGTGGTTGAGGCGCACCAATACGGCGGAACGGGTAGGCGAAGGCTCGTCATTGCGCGCCAGATCCTCCCCGGTTTCTATGACCGAAAATGTTTTGGATGTTTCAACGCCCAGCGCCTCGAGCATTTCGGTGGCGAGGATTTCTCGCACCGCACCTTTCAGCGTCAGCCGCCCATCGCCATCGCGGCTATAGGGCGTGGTGCCAGACCCCTTGGTACCCAGATCGAGCAGCCGCCCTTCATGGTCTCGCAATTGCGCGAACAGAAAGCCTCGCCCGTCGCCAATATCGGGATTATACACGCGGAACTGGTGGCCATGATAGCGCAGAGCCAACGGTTGTGGCAGATTGTCTGGCAACGGCTTGAACCGCGCAAAATGTTCGATCCATTCGGCCTCGGTCAGCCCGTCGAGCCCGACCGTCGCGGCCCAGCGGTCATTGCGATAGCGCAGTATCGCCTTCGGGAAATTGGCAGGGCGCACCGGATCACCAATTTTGTCGCCAAGGCTGGTGATTTTCGGATCGGCGCGGTAGGGGGCGGGGGAGGGATTCACATTCATCGTCCGCAATGTCTGGGGGCATAGGGCAGGAAAGGCAAGCATGGCCGATTTTGAAGACGGCTATTGGTGGTCGAACGACGAATTGCGGCTGCACTACCGGGACTATCCCGGCCCTGCATCGCGGTCGCCGCTGATCTGTATGCC
Organism: Sphingorhabdus sp.; assembly: GCA_017987825.1. Lineage (GTDB taxonomy): Bacteria > Pseudomonadota > Alphaproteobacteria > Sphingomonadales > Sphingomonadaceae > Sphingorhabdus_B. The sequence goes on from JAGNSY010000057.1 coordinate 7,821, forward strand.
CGGCCTGACCCGCAACGCCCGCGATTTCGAACCCATCGCTCGATTGCTGAATGGCAAACGCCGCATGCTCGCCATCGACTTTCGCGGCCGCGGCGAAAGTGCCTATGCCAAAGACCCAATGACCTATGTTCCACTAAGCTATGCGCAGGACATGGATATTTTGCTGCGCGAACTGGAACCAAAGAAATTTGTCCTGCTCGGCACATCGCTCGGCGGGATCGTATCGATGCTGCTGGCGCCGCAATGGAAAGACCGGCTGGCGGGCGTGATACTGAATGATGTCGGCCCCGAAATCGGCAAGGCAGGGGCGGAGCGCATTCGCGGCTATGTCGGGCAGGGGCGCAGTTTCGAAACCTGGATGCACGCTGCGCGGGCGATGGCCGAGGCGCAGGGCGATATCTATCCCGGCTATGGGCTGGAAGAATGGCTGCGCTTTGCAAAGCGCACCTGCAAACTAGCGTCGAACGGGCGCATCGTGTTCGATTATGACATGAAGATTTCCGAACCCTTCAAGCTGCCCGGCGGCGAAGCAGGGGTCGATTTGTGGCCGCTGTTCGCCATGCTGGAAGAAGTGCCGTTGCTGGTGCTGCGCGGGGAGAAATCAGATATCCTTGAAAAGGCGACCGCTGCCAGGATGGCGAAGAAGTCGAAACAGGCGACGTTGGTGACGGTGAAGGGGATTGGCCACGCGCCGTCACTGGATGAAGCCGTCGCTCAAGCCGCGATCACCGAGTTTTTGAAGGCAATCAAATAAGAACAATGTCCAAAGTTCGCATTCTCCACCTTTTCAGCAGCTTCGATCTCGGCGGGAAGGAGGCGCGCGCGGTGCGCCTGATGAACCATTTCGGGGGCAAGGCTACGCACACGGTGCTGAGCGCCGTTCCCGATGCGTTGGGTGCCCGGGACGCGATTGAACGCAAGATCGATGTTACCTTTCCCGGCGATGCTGCACCGGCGCTGCACGGGCGGCCGGGCATGGGGCGCTATCGCAAGCTCGCCCAATATATGAAGAAATTCCATCTGGTGCTCAGCTACAATTGGGGCGCAATGGACGGGGTGATGGCGCGCACCCTGCTTGGGGCGACGATGGGTTTGCCGCCGCTGATCCACCATGAAGACGGCTTCAACGAAGACGAATGGGACAAGCTGAACTGGAAGCGCAACTGGTTCCGCACGATTGCGTTGCAGCGTTCGGCGGCGCTGGTGGTGCCTTCGCTCACGCTCGAGAAAATTGCCAAACAGGTTTGGCACCAGCCGGTCGAAAAAATCTACCGCTTCCCCAATGGCGTCGATGTCCATCGTTACGAGAAAAAGCCGCAGCGCGGTTCCTTCCCCGGTTTTGTGAAGCGCGACGGCGAAATTGTAGTCGGCACGATTGCCGGGCTGCGCGCGGTCAAAAACCTGCGTCGTCTGGTGCGGGCGGTGGCTGCGGCTGGACCCAATTTCCGGCTGGCGATTGCGGGCGAGGGGCCGGAGCGCGAGGCGATATTGGCCGAGGCGCAGCGGGTAGGGATCGCCGACCGGCTGATGATGCCCGGATTTCTGAAAGACCCCGCGCGCTTTGTCGGGCTGTTCGATATTTTTGCATTGTCATCCGACAGCGAGCAATATCCCATCTCGCTGGTCGAGGCGATGGCGGCAGCGCGGCCGGTTGTGTCGACCAAGGTCGGCGATGTGGCCGCGATGGTTTCGCGCGAGAACCGGCGGTTCATTGTTGATCGGGATGATGAGGCGGGCTTCGCCGCGGCCTTGCGGGAAATTGGCAACAATACGGTATTGCGCACCGAACTGGCGCACGCCAACTATGCCCGCGCATTGGCCGAATATGGCGAGGCGGAAATGCTGGCACGCTATCAGCAGCTTTATGGTGCAACGATGCGGCGCGCAGATTTTGCGCGACAAGATTGAGGCATTCGTTTAGCGAATCTGCCATTGGGGAAGGCGCGCCGCAGGGCGCAAAATGATAGGGGTAGCTTGAGTGTTTAAGGGTCTGAAACCCATTATCTATGGTGGCCGCGAAGTCTGGCCGCTGATCGAAGGCGGCAAGGGCGTTGCCGCAACCAATCATGCAAGCTCGGGCGCGTGGGCCGCGGCTGGTGGTATCGGAACTGTCTCCGCCGTCAATGCCGATAGCTATGATGACAATGGCGACATGATCCCGCAGGTTTTCTTTGGCAAGACGCGCGCAGAGCGCCACGAAGAACTGGTCGAATATGGCATTCGCGGCGGCATCGCGCAGGTCAAGCGCGCGCATGATATTGCGGGCAGCACCGGTGCGGTGAACATCAACGTATTGTGGGAAATGGGCGGTGCGCAGCGCATCCTGCACGGCATTTTGGAACAGACCAAGGGCCTTGTCACCGGCGTCACCTGTGGTGCCGGCATGCCGTACAAGCTGTCCGAAATCGCTGCGCAATATGGCGTCTATTATCTGCCGATCATCAGCTCCGCCCGCGCCTTTCGCGCGCTTTGGAAACGCGCCTATCACAAGGTGCCCGAATGGCTGGGTGCAGTGGTCTATGAAGATCCCTGGCTTGCGGGTGGGCATAACGGCCTCTCCAACGCTGAAGACCCGACCAAGCCCGAAGATCCCTATCCGCGCGTGAAGGCGCTGCGCGAAACGATGCGGCAGGAAGGCATCCCCGACGAACTGCCGATCGTGATGGCAGGTGGCGTCTGGTATCTGCGCGATTGGGAGAATTGGATCGACAATCCCGAACTAGGGCAGATCGCCTTCCAATATGGCACGCGGCCGTTGTTGACGCAGGAAAGCCCGATCCCGCAGGGTTGGAAAGACCATCTGACCAAGATTCCCGAAGGCGGTGTGCTGCTGCACAAATTCTCGCCCACCGGTTTCTATTCGAGTGCTGTCATCAACCCGTTCCTGCGCCAATTGCAGGCGCGGTCGGAACGGCAGATACCTTATTCGACCGAACAGGCGGGCGATCACACCGCGACGCTTGATGTCGGGGTGCGCGGCAAGAATTTCTGGGTAACCCCGCATGATCTGCAGCGCGCGCGCGAATGGGATGCGCGCGGCTATACGATGGCGCTTAAAACGCCGGACAATACGGTGATTTTCGTCAAGCCCGATGAAGGTGCCGTTATCCGCAAGGATCAAACCGATTGCATGGGCTGTCTGTCACATTGCGGTTTTTCGTCATGGAAAGACCATGAGAATAATACGACCGGGCGCCTCGCCGATCCGCGCAGTTTCTGCATCCAAAAGGCGCTGCAGAATATCGCGCATGGTGCGCCGATCGACGAAAACCTGATGTTTGCCGGGCATTCGGCCTATGAATTTGGGCGCGATCCCTTTTATTCCAATGGCTTCGTGCCGACGGTGAAGCAGCTGGTTGATCGCATCCTGACCGGCGATTGATCTGCGTTTACATTTACCAATCGTTGACCTTGTTCCCTTAGACTTCGGTCTAGTGGGGAACAGGGTATGGGTTTAGCAACATCCGCCTATCGTAAAGTGGCACCGGCACGGCTTGAACAGCGCGGAGCCGTGCGCCATCCGGTCGCCATCAAGCGCGCCAGCATAAGAGGGCATGGCCGCCAGCCAGCAGATGCCGAGCTGGACGACCTCTCGGTCTATGGCTGCCGCATTTCGGTCGATGGTGAGTTCAAGAC
>JAGNSY010000058.1 GCA_017987825.1 Sphingorhabdus sp.
GCCATGGAATCGGCATAGCCACCTGCAAGTCCAAGGAGAGTCTACATATGAAAACCCGCGCGGCTGTCGCCTTTGAAGCCAAGAAACCGCTCGAAATTGTCGAGCTTGATCTGGAAGGGCCCAAGGCTGGCGAAGTGCTGGTCGAAATCATGGCCACCGGCATCTGCCACACCGACGCCTATACACTCGATGGGTTCGACAGCGAGGGGATTTTCCCGAGTGTGCTCGGCCATGAAGGCGCTGGCATCGTGCGTGAGGTTGGCGCGGGCGTGACCTCGGTCAAAGCGGGAGACCATGTGATCCCGCTTTACACCCCCGAATGCCGCCAGTGCAAAAGCTGCCTTTCGGGTAAGACCAATTTGTGCACCGCAATCCGCGCGACGCAGGGCAAGGGATTGATGCCCGATGGCACGACGCGGTTCAGCTATAAGGGTCAGCCGATCTTCCATTATATGGGCTGCTCGACCTTCTCCAACTTCACCGTGCTGCCTGAAATCGCGGTTGCAAAAATCCGCGAGGATGCACCGTTCCAGTCGAGTTGCTACATCGGCTGTGGCGTGACCACCGGCGTCGGTGCGGTGATCAACACCGCGAAGGTGCAGGTGGGCGACAATGTCGTGGTCTTCGGGCTCGGCGGTATCGGCCTCAATGTGATTCAGGGCGCGCGCCTTGCCGGTGCCAACGCCATCATCGGCGTCGACATCAACCCCGACCGCGAAGAATGGGGCCGCAAATTTGGCATGACCGCCTTCCTCAATTCGAAGGGCATGAGCCGTGAGGATGTCGTCGCAAAGATCGTCGAGATGACCGATGGCGGCGCGGATTACACCTTTGATGCCACTGGCAATACCGATGTGATGCGCACCGCGCTTGAGGCCTGCCATCGCGGCTGGGGCACCTCGATCATCATCGGGGTTGCCGAGGCTGGCAAGGAAATCGCCACCCGCCCGTTCCAGCTCGTCACCGGACGCAACTGGCGCGGTACGGCATTCGGCGGAGCCAAGGGGCGCACCGATGTTCCCAAGATTGTCGACATGTATATGCAGGGCAAGATCGAGATCGACCCGATGATCACCCACGTCATGGGCCTCGAAGAAATCAACACGGCGTTTGACCTGATGCACGCAGGCAAGAGCATCCGCAGCGTCGTGGTCTATTGAATTTCAACCAAGGAGAGAGACTATGTTTAGCCACATTATGGTCGGCGCGGACGATATGGACGCCGCCAAGAAATTCTATGACGCGACCTTCGCGGCGTTCGGTGGCGGCCCCGCTGTCGTCGACGACAATGGTCGCCTGATCTATATGCACAATGGCGGGCTTTTCCTCGTCACCCCGCCGATCAACGGCGAACCCGCCTGCTGCGCCAATGGCGGCACCATAGGTTTCGCAATGACCCCGGAACAGGCCGATGCCTGGCACGCAGCGGGCGTCGCCAATGGGGGCGAGGCAATTGAAGACGCACCGGGCTGGCGCGAAGGCGGTTTTGGCCGTCTCTATCTCGCTTACTTGCGCGATCCGACCGGCAACAAGCTCTGCGCTTTGCACCGCGGCTAAAAATTGGACAATGAAGCGCGCCTCTATGCCGAATTGGAGGCGCGCGGCATTGCTTTTGAAGTGGCCGAGCATCATGCGGTGTTCACCGTTGATGAAAGCCGGGAACTCAATACCAGCCTGCCCGGCGCACATACCAAAAACCTGTTCCTGAAGGATAATGGCAGCCAGTTTTGGCTGGTCACCGTGCCCGGTGAGATACGGGTCGACCTGAAGGCGCTTCCTAACACTATCGGATCCAAGCGCCTGAGCTTTGGCAAGGCGGAGGATCTATTGCGCCTGCTGGAGCTAACGCCCGGGTCGGTAACGCCTTTGGGCGCGATGAACGACCGCGGAGGCGAAGTGCGTGTCGTTCTCGATCGCGAACTGGCCGAAGCGGCAACCGTCTGGGTCCATCCGCTGCGCAACACAGCGTCATTGGGGCTCGCAGGAAGCGATCTGATCAAGGCGCTGGCGGGCTGGAGCCACGATCCGCAAATAGCCGACATTCCCCGCCTCGACGAAATCGCGTCGACGTGAAGCGACTTGCCATCATCTGGCACAGCATGACCGGCGGCTCGAAAGCACTCGCCGAGGCAGCAGCGGCGGGGGCCGCTGGCACGAACGAAGTGGAAATCGAAACACTCCATGCCGATGCGGCAAGCCCGCAGACGTTGCTAGATGCCGATGGCTATATCTTTGCTTTTCCAGAAAATCTCGCCGCGATCAGCGGGGTGATGAAGGCCTATTTCGATCGCAGCTATTATCCCTGCCTCGGCAAGATCGAGGGACGACCCTATGCCTTATTGGTTTGCGCAGGTTCTGATGGCAGCAACGCCGTGCGACAGGCAGAGCGAATCGCGACTGGCTGGCGGTTGAAACGCATCGCTGACAGCCAGATCGTCTGCACCCATGCGCAGACGCCCGAAGCCATTCTAGCGTCAAAGACCATAGGGGAAGCAGACCTCACAAATGCGCGCAACCTCGGAGCAGCTATGGCCGCAGGACTGGCGCTGGGGATCTTCTAGCTCCGGCGGTGCTCGCTTTTCACCCAGCGCACCGTGCCCGATGAAGCGCGCATGACGACGCTTTCGGTGGTGATCTTGCCGTCGCGGGTGCGCTTCACGCCTTCGAGCAGCGAACCACTGGTCACGCCGGTTGCCGCGAAAATGCAATCGCCCTTGGCCAGTTCTTCAAGATCGTAAATCTTGTCGAGATCCTCGATGCCCCATTTGCGCGCGCGCAACCGTTCATCATCGTTGCGGAACAACAAGCGGCCCTTGAACTGGCCACCGACGCAGCGCAGTGCAGCCGCCGCGAGCACACCTTCGGGCGCGCCACCCGAGCCCATGTACAGGTCGATGGTCGTGTCGGGGTCGGTGGTCGCGATAACGCCTGCGACATCGCCATCGGGGATCAGCATGATGCCGCAGCCCAAAGCGCGCAGCTCTGCAATCAGTTTCTCGTGACGCGGGCGATCGAGAACGCAGACGATGATTTCTTCAGCGGGAACGCCCTTTTCCTTGGCAACGGCAAGAACATTCTCGGTCGGTGTTTTCGCCAGATCGATGATGCCCGGTGAATAGCCCGGGCCGACCGCCAGCTTTTCCATATAGACGTCGGGCGCATTCAAGAGGTTGCCCTCTTCGGCGACAGCGAGCACGGCCATTGCATTCGGACCAGCCTTGGCAGTGATGGTGGTGCCTTCAAGCGGGTCGAGCGCGATGTCGATCTTGGGGCCCTTGCCCGGAGCATTGCCGACCTTCTCACCAATGTAGAGCATCGGCGCCTCGTCACGCTCACCCTCACCGATTACAACGGTGCCATCCATGTAAAGATCGTTGAGCGCGGCGCGCATCGCCTCGACAGCAGCCGCGTCCGCCGCTTTTTCATCGCCCCGGCCGATCATGCTGGCAGCCGCCATTGCTGCCGCCTCGGTCACGCGGACCATTTCGAGGACCAGAACACGGTCCATCGCGCCGCTAGCCAATTCTCCGGTTGGTTGCGTCGTCATTTCATTCTCCCAATATGTGCATGACCATCGGCTCACCCTGCAGGCTGTCTGAGCCTTTGAGAGCGGCGAGGGTATCGGTTACAGCTTGTTCGCGCGCTTCGTGCGTGACCATGGCGATCAAGGCAGAGCCATCGGCGACTTCGCGCTGGATCAAGCTTTCGATCGAAAGCCCGGCATCGCGCATCGCGGCGGCGATTTCGGCGAGCACGCCCGGCCGGTCGGCGACGAGCATTCGCAAATAGGTTTTGTTGATCCGGTGCGCAGCGGCGGCACGCGGCAGTTTCTCAAGTTCCGTTGTTGGCACCGAAAAGGCGGGGCCGGTTTCCTTGCGTGCAATGTCGACAAGGTCAGCCACTACAGCGGAAGCGGTCGGTCTATCGCCTGCGCCAGCGCCCTGGAACAGCAAGCGACCGGAGAAATTGCCCTCTGCCACGACGGCATTGGTCGCGCCCATAACATGCGCGAGCGGATGGTCGAGCGGGACAAGGCAGGGCTGAACGCGCTGAAACAGCGACGCATCTCCATTTTCTCCGTCGACCTCAGCCAGACCAATCAGCCGGATGCGATAGCCCAGCGCCTGCGCCTGTGCGATGTCAGCCGCGATAATCTTGCGGATGCCGCGAATGTCGACGCCGTCAAAATCGATCTCTGCACCGAAACTGAGCGAAGCGAGGATTGACAATTTGTGCGCCGCATCGACGCCGTCGATGTCAAAACTGGGATCCGCCTCAGCAAATCCCTTTGCCTGTGCATCAGCCAGCACTTCGGCAAAGTCGCGTCCGTCGCGCTCCATAGCCGATAGGATGAAATTGCAGGTGCCGTTGAGGATGCCATAAACGCGGTCAATGCGGTTGGCAGCAGCACCATCGCGCAACCCCTGGATCACCGGAATACCACCCGCAACCGCAGCCTCGAATTTCAGCGGCGCGCCTTTGGCGTCGGCCAACGCGCCCAACTCGGCGCCGTGGTGCGCGATCATCGCCTTGTTTGCCGTCACCAGAGCGCGGCCTGCGTTCAGCGTCTCGCGCGCCAGCGTCAGCGCGGGGCCATCCGATCCGCCGACCAGTTCGACGACAACATCGACATCGGTGGCCGTCGCCAATTCGCCCATATCGTCCACCCAGCGATAGGCGGACAGGTCGACGCCGCGGTCCTTTGACCGGTCACGTGCGGTTATGGCGGTGATTTCAATCGGGCGTCCGGCACGGCGCGCAATCAGCGCGCTGTTTTCTTCGATAAGCTGGATAACGCCGGTGCCGACCGTTCCCAGCCCGGCCAATCCGATGCGAAGCGCGTTTGCCATAAAAGCCCTGAATTCCTTTTCGCGCCCGCGCCTAGTGCAAATTCATGCGCTTGACCAGCCTTAGCTTGCCCGATTTTGTGCGGATACTAATGGGCGCAGCATGGCTGATCACCCGACCATCCTCTTCCTCACGGGCAAGCGCGGCGCGAAACGCGATCCGCTTGCAGAACTGTTGTTCAAGACGCGCGTGGGTTAGTCGCGAAACTCCACCTTGGCACGCCATAGCCGCATCCATTCGATCGATCCGCGACACTCTTCCATGGCAAAGGCGTCGACCAACCGGAACATGTTCCCGTCCCAGACATAGGTTTCGGCACTTCCACAGTCTCCGATCCCGCGGCCCTTGGCATAGCTGCTGATCTGCTGGCTTTCGGCATCCCAGCTCGAGTTGACGAGCAACTGCACGCCGCCCATCGCCGCGTCGCTCTCAGCCGGGTAATCAAAGCGGGCGGGCGCAAAGCTCCATTTCTTTCCGTTGGTCGAACTCCCGATATAGGGGGCCGAAGAGAAATTATACGCACCATTGCCACAGCTGAGCATCACCAGTGCCTTGTAGGTGCCATCATGCTTTCCAAGGCTATAGGCGGAATTCTCGGTTACGCCCGAGCTGGCTTCTGCGCAGGCAGAGCCTTCGACCAATCCGACAATCGCGCCAGCATCGGGAATGACGTCCTGCTTGCCGATGCGCTGGGCGGAAATCACGGGCAAGGGCGCTGATTTTGCTCGCAATGCCCGTTTGCCTGATGCGAACAACGCCGAACGAGTTCCTGCACGGTTCTGGACCACATCGATATGCGTAAAGGCCGCCGCTGTCCCGTTCAGGCTGAGTTGGCCCAATACTGTATTGTCCGCACCGCGCACGACCAGTTTCCGGCCCCGTCCCATCGCCCGCACTAGCTTCATCGCCGCAGCGCCTTCAAGCCGAACGGGATATTCGCCCTTGGCCAGCGTGCCGCTTTCGATCAGCCTGCCATCAACGAGCAATCGGTAACGATCCCCTTTCGGTTCGGCGAGCGAGATACCGATTTGAACCGGACCCGCGCCATCGCTGGCACGCGACACGGTGACGGTTGGCATCGATTCATCCTGGCTGTCGCCGATTAACGACTGCGCTTCGCACGACAGCGTATTGTCACACGCCGCAGCCCAGTCTTTGTGGAAAAATTGTTTGCCAAGCCCAACCGGCGCGGCCTGCAAGGGCATCGGCAGAAGCAAAATGGCAAGCGCGGTTCGGACAAAAGGCATGCTCATGCAAACAGTCTATCGTGAACCAGTCTGCTGCGCTAGGGGGACGCCGAACATATTCGAAAGGGTCGTCAGCATGCGGACAGTTGCGGTTATCGGGGCGGGTCAAATGGGTGCGGGCATTGCGCAGGTCAGCGCCGCAGCAGGCTATCATGTGCTGCTGTCCGATATTGATCTGGACCGCGCCACGGCGGGCAAGGATGGCATTGCAAAGGCTATTCACCGGATGGTCGAGCGAGAAAAAATCGGAGCCGCCGAAGCCGAGCAAATCATTGCGCGTATCGAACCGGTTGCCACTTACGAACCCATGGCGGCGGCGGGCCTGATCATCGAAGCCGCAACCGAACGCGAGGACATCAAGCGCAAAATTTTCGACGAAGTGGGCAAGGTGCTGGGCCATCAGGCGGTGCTGGCGACCAACACGTCATCGATCCCGATAACCCGCATGGCGCAATCCTCCCCCGATCCGGCGCGCTTTATTGGCGTGCACTTTTTCAATCCGGTGCCGATCATGGGCTTGATCGAGGTGATCCGTGGTCTGGCCACGTCGGAACAGACGGTGGAAAAGGTCAAAATGTTCGGCGACGCGCTGGGCAAATCAATGGTCTTTGCCGAAGATGTTCCCGGCTTTATCGTCAATCGCATCCTGATGCCGATGCTCAACGAAGCCTGCTTTTCGCTTGGGGAAGGCGTCGCGTCGATCCGCGACATCGATATGGCCTGCCAGATCGGTCTCAACCACCCGATGGGTCCGTTGACCCTGGCCGACTTTATCGGACTCGACACCTGTTTCGAGATCATCAAGGTGTTGCACGACACCACCGGCGATTCCAAATATCGCCCTGCACCATTGCTGGTGAAATATGTCGAGGCCGGCTGGCTGGGCCGCAAGACCAAACGCGGCTTTTACGATTATAGCGGCGATACGCCCGTTCCGACGCGGTAATTTTACTCTATTGAGAAACGAAAAAGGGCCTCGAAAGAGGCCCTTTCCTTTATCGCGTTACGAAGCTTAATTTATTCAGCGAGACGCTCAACATTGGTTGCCGAATATTTGCCGCGACGATCGACTTCGATGTCGAACGCCAGACGATCATTCTGAGTCACCTGACCTACGCCCGAGCGTTCAAGCGCGGAGATATGCACGAACACATCTTCGCCGCCATCGTCACGCTGGATGAAACCGAATCCCTTCATGTCGTTGAAGAATTTGACGGTGCCATTGGCGCGTTCGCCAGTCGATTCGCGCATCGGGCCACGCTGGAACCCGGCGTCGCGATCACCACCGCCGCGCTGGAAGCCACCACGGTCGCCACGGTCGCCGCCGCGATCACGATCGAACCCGCTACGTTCAGGACGCGGAGCGCGCTCTGGAACCGGAATCGGATCGCCATCGATCACCAGATCGGTCGCCGAAACCTTGCCGCCACGATCAACGAGCGTGAATTCGAGCGGCTGTCCTTCAGCCAAGCCGGTCAGACCAGCTTGCTCGACAGCGCTGATGTGGACGAAAACATCATCGGGGCGATCATCGACCTGAATGAAGCCGAAGCCCTTCTGATTATTGAAGAATTTGACAACGCCTTTGCCTTCGCCAACCACCTGGGCAGGCATTGCAGGGCCACGGGGAGCGCCACCGCCACGGAATCCACCGCCGCCAGCGCCGCCGCCAAATCCACCGCCGCCACCGCCACGGGGTCCGCCAAAACCGCCGCCGCCGGAGCGTTCACCGGCGCGCAATTCGCCAGGGAATGAAGGGGCCTCAAAACCGAAATTGTCGTCGCCAAAACGATCGCGCTTGTCACGGCCACGGCCACGACGCTTGTCATTGAAACTCATGTTCGAACTAATACTTTCCCGTCGCCCGCCAATTTCCATCCATGCAGAATAGGGCGAATACCCCGCATTTCCCGCGACATGCCACCGGCCCCGCAATGGCAGGCTATACCTTATGCACCGATAGCGCGATAGCAAATAATGCAACAAACCTAAATCGGGGTAAAAGCCGTAAAACTTGCCTTGGCCGCCCGGCTGGGGCAGAGGGGGAAACGATATAGCGACAGAGAAAGTCCCGACGCGCATGAGCGTTTTCCTATACGAAGAAGACCTACCCGATGGCGTGCTGCAAGGCAGTTCCGCCCTTGCTGTTGATACCGAAACAATGGGCCTGAACACATTGCGTGACAGGCTGTGTCTGCTGCAAATTTCAGATGGCAGCGGCGATGAGCATCTAATCCGCTTCGCCCCCGGCAGCGATTATGCAGCGCCCAATCTGAAAGCAATATTGGCCGATCCCAACCGGTTGAAATTGTTTCACTTTGCTCGTTTCGATCTGGCCGCAATCGAATATTATCTGAAGGTAACGGCAGCCCCGCTGTTCTGCACCAAGATCGCTTCACGCCTGACCCGCACCTTTACCGATCGGCATGGCCTGAAAGAACTGGTCAAGGAATTGCTGTCGACCGACATTTCGAAGCAGCAGCAGTCGAGCGACTGGGGTGGCCCTGTCTTGAGCGAAGCGCAAAAGGATTATGCCGCCAGCGACGTGCGATTCCTCCATCGTCTGCATGCCGAATTCGTCATCCGGCTCGAACGCGAGGGCCGCACCGAAATGGCGCAGGCTTGTTTCGACTTTCTACCGCACCGGGCGCGACTCGATCTGATGGGCTGGCCCGAAGCCGATATTTTCGCCCACGCCTAAGACCTTGTTCATCGACCGGAGATCATAAACCCGCCTATGTCCGAACAGGCAGACAAAGAACGCACGTTGAGGCAATTTTTTGCCGCACCCGGCGGTCGGCATGACCGGCTGGTGCGCATCCTGCGCGTCGGCTTGCCGAGTATCATCGGTGTGCTGGTCGCGATGCTGGTCGTCAGTCCCTTTTCGAACACGCAGGAAATGAGCTTCGTGCTGGCCAAGGACGAGGTGAACATGGCGAAGGAGCGGATGCGGTTGACCAATGCCATGTATCGCGGCGAAGACAGTCGCGGTCGCCCTTTCACGCTTCGCGGCGGTAGTGCGGTGCAGAAAAGCTCAGCGGAACCGATCATCCGGCTGACCGACCTGTCGGGACAAATCCTGATGGCAAACGGCCCGGCACAACTGGTGGCAGGCCAAGGTTCGTACAACCTCGAAACCGAAAAAGTGCGCGTCGAAGGGCCGCTTTCCTATACCGGTGGTGATGGCTTCAGCCTGACGGCCAACAGTGTCGAATTCGCGATGAAGACCCGCCAGATCGAAAGTTTCGGGCCGGTCAATGGCGCGATGAAGGTCGGCACTTTCAGTGCGGGTAAATTGCGCGCTGATGTCGACGCGCGGATCGTCCGCCTCGAAGGCGGCGCGCATTTGCGCATCAACCAGAATGCGATTAGATAGGGCCATCATGTCAAAAACTTTCCTGCCGATCATGCTGGCCAGCGCCTTGGGAACTGCCGTCCTGCTTTCGGTGGCGGCGCCAGCACAGGTTATTCGCAACCATAATAGCAGCGCACCGGTCGATTTCGACGCTGGCGCGATCGAATTGCAGGACAGGGCCGACCGCGTGATCCTGACTGGCGGCGTCACCGCGACGCAGGCAGGGCTGACGATGCGCGCATCGCGCGTGACGGCCGCCTATACCAGCAATGGCGGGATTGATGTGAACCGGCTCGATGCCGTCGGCGGCGTTACAATCACCAAGGACGATCTGCGCGCAACGAGCGACGCGGCGATCTATGATCTGGGCTCCAACCTGATCACACTGCTGGGCAATGTCCGCCTGACACAGGGCGCGAACCGTTTGAGCGGCGGGCGGATCGTGATCGATCTGAATGCCGGTCGCTCGACCATCACCGGCGGCGCATCTTCCACCGGCAACACCGGCCGCGTCACGGGCACATTCACGGTTCCGCAGCGCAAGAACTGAACCGTTTCGGACCATTCCTGACCCGTGCATGCACGAATCCTGCCAATTGCGGCGAAAGTCGGCTTTTCTTGATGCTTTTTGCGGTATAAGCACGGTCAGGAAATGAAAAGGACCGTAACGGGATGAGCCTCGACCAACCGACAGGCGATGATATGCACCGGCACGAAACGCCTGTAAGCGCCATGACCGAGGAAGGTCTGGCATCGGGCCTCGCGGTGGTATCGATCGCCAAAAGCTATGACAAGCGCGCGGTGTTGACCGATGTGTCGCTGTCGGTGGCAAAGGGCGAAGTGGTCGGTCTGCTCGGCCCCAACGGTGCGGGCAAAACCACCTGTTTCTATTCGGTGATGGGGCTGGTGAAGCCTGATTCAGGCCGCATCATGCTCAATGGTGAGGATATCACCCGCCTGCCGATGTACCGCCGGGCGATATTGGGCCTCGGCTATCTGCCGCAGGAAACATCGATCTTTCGCGGGCTTTCGGTTGAACAGAATATCATGGCGGTGCTCGAACTCGCCGAGCCTGACAAGGCGGCACGCGAGGCGCGGCTTGAACAGTTGCTCGACGAATTCGGCCTCACCCGGTTGCGCGCAGCCTCGGCAATGGCGCTTTCAGGTGGCGAGCGTCGGCGCTGCGAGATTGCCCGCGCGTTGGCGGCCAACCCCTCGATCATCCTGCTCGACGAACCCTTTGCCGGGATCGACCCGATCTCGATCAACGACATTCGCGACCTGGTGAGGGACCTGAAAAATCGCGGCATCGGCGTGCTGATCACCGATCACAATGTCCGCGAAACGCTCGACATCGTCGACCGCGCGTGCATCATCTATGGCGGACAGGTGCTGTTTGCCGGATCGCCCGAGGATCTGGTCAAGGATGCCAATGTGCGCAGGCTCTACCTTGGCGAAGGGTTCGAGATGTGAGGAAGGTGCTGTGCAGCGCCACTTTTTGATAGCTGCACTCCCAAAGCCCCTCCCCTTCAGGGGAGGGGTTGGGGTGGGGCCTGTCAGCGTTGCGCGAGGGCTGCAAAGCCCCACCCCGCTGCGACTAGGCATCCAAGATGCCAAGTCTCGCTGCCCCTCCCCTGAAGAGGAGGGGAGAAATTTGCGATGGCTTTAGCCCCCCGCCTTGATCTTCGGCAGACCCAGTCGCTGGTGATGACGCCGCAGCTGCAGCAAGCAATCAAGCTGCTGGCACTGTCCTCACTCGAGATTGAAAGCTTCATTGCGGAGGAACTTGAGCGCAATCCGCTGCTTGAAATGGGGTCGGGCGAGGGCGCCGGTGAAGCAGAGGCACCGGACATTTCCGAACCCCGACCCTCGACCGAAAATCTCGGCAGCGACCAGTTGATGAACGACGGCGATTTCGGCACCGGGGGTGAAGCACTCGACACCGATTTCTCAAGCGAGACATTCGAACCCGGCGAGGGTGGCGGAGCGGGT
>JAGNSY010000220.1 GCA_017987825.1 Sphingorhabdus sp.
TGTTGAGCCATACGTCGGGCATCCGGGACAGCATCGACTATTTGCTGCCGCTTGATGGCAGTCTGGAAACGACGCTTGCGAACCCGGCCGTCTGGCATGGGGGCTATAAACCGGGGGACTATTTCAGTTACGCCAACCTCAATTCGCCGATCATCGCAGCGACGATAGAGGCGGCGACACGAGAGCGTTTTGACCGGCTCGTGGCGAAGAAAGTGTTGCAGCCGTTGCGGATCGATGGGTGCTTTAACTGGGGCGCCGGATGCAGCGCTGGTCGGCGTGCGCAAGCCGTAACCTTGTTGCGCAACAATGGTGATCTGGCTCGCGATGCGGCGGTCCGCGGCCAAGACCCGTGCCCCGTACTCGCCGCCAGCGATGGAAGTTGCGATATGTCTCGATATAAAATCGGGACGAATGGCTCTTCGTTCAGCCCTCAAGGGGGGTTGCGCATTTCGCCACAAGATCTGGCAAAGATTGGGCGATTGCTGTTGAATGGCGGGCGGCCCTTGCTGTCCGAAAAGGCCTTCGCTGAAATGACGAAGATGCAGTGGCGCTATAATGGTGTCAATGGCGATGCAGATAACGGATATTATCGGGCCTATGGGCTGGGTGTGCACATTCACAGCGACAGCCGGGGATCGATCTGGATCGGCCATGTCGGCGAGGCCTATGCCCTGCGCGCAGGGCTGTGGGTCAATCCGGAAACCCGGAAAGGCTTCGTACAATATGTGACGATGGTGCCGGCTGAAACGCCTATCGGCCATTGCCTTGAAACCTGTCCATGATAGTCTTCGCGCAAACAGGGAGAACAATATGAACATCGGACGATTCTTGCTCACTGCATCAGCGGCTATTGCGGCGCTTGCGGCTCCGGCGGCGGCGAAACCCGATTATTCCGGCGATATCAAGGCGGATTATGACAAGTCGCTTGGCGCGCTGTGGGATCATTTCCACCGCAACCCCGAACTGTCGTTCCGCGAGTTCAAAACCGCCGCGCGCATGGCGCAGGA
The DNA here is from genome assembly GCA_017987825.1 of Sphingorhabdus sp. Taxonomy (GTDB): domain Bacteria; phylum Pseudomonadota; class Alphaproteobacteria; order Sphingomonadales; family Sphingomonadaceae; genus Sphingorhabdus_B. Next base: position 1,008 of record JAGNSY010000220.1, read on the forward strand.
ATTGCGCGCTATCCCCGGCATGGTGGTCACCGAAAAGGTCGGGCAAACCGGCGTGGTTGGCGTGCTCAAAAATGGTGACGGACCGGTTGTGCTCGTGCGCGCCGATATGGACGGGCTGCCGGTGCAAGAACGGTCGGGCTATGCCAATGCCTCGACGGTCAGACAGGTTGGCGTCGATGGCCTTGAAATGCCGGTGATGCATGCTTGCGGCCATGATGTGCACATCACATCGCTGGTTGGCACGGCGCGCCAATTGGCCCGCCTGAAAGACCGGTGGAAAGGCACCGTGATCTTCATCGTCCAACCGGCAGAAGAACGTGTCGGTGGAGCCGCGGCTATGGTCAAAGACGGACTATATACCCGCTTCCCCAAACCGAATTACGCGCTTGCCTTCCACGTCGCAGCCGAACTGGAAACCGGCAAAATCGCAGCATCCGAGGGTATCCAATATTCGTCCGCCGATAGCGTTGATATCCGTGTGCCGGGGATCGCGACGCACGGCGCAGCCCCGCATCTCGGCCGCGATCCGGTCTATATCGCATCGCAAATCGTGGTTGGCCTGCAGTCGATCATCAGCCGCGAGAAAGGGCCGCTGGATGCGGGCGTGATCACCGTCGGCGCTTTTCATGCAGGCCAGAAACACAATATCATCTCTGAATATGCAGATCTGCAGGTCACGGTCCGTTCCAATAATCAGGAAGTGCGCGATCAGTTGATCGCCTCTATCGAACGCGTGGCGGTAGGTATCGGCAAAGCGCATGGATTGCCCGACGACAAGCTTCCCATCGTCAAGGTGACCGAGTCAACGCCGGTGACTGTGAACGACGCCGCTCTCGCCCGCCGCCTCAACACGGTGATCGGTGATGCGCTGGGTAAGGATGTCGTCGTTCCCTTCCGCCAGACCAATATGGGCGCCGAAGATTTTGCCTTCTTCGTCGACCCGTCCTTTGGCATTCCGGGCTATTATTTCGGTGTCGGTGGAACCAATCCCGAATGGATCAAGGCCGCAAAAAATGGCGGCCCGCCAGTTGCCGGTCACCACTCGCCTTTGTTCAAGATCGATCCTGAACCATCTGTGCGACTGGGGGTTGAGGCGATGACTGCGGCGGTGCTCGATCTGTTAAAGCCCGCACAGAACTGACCCTCTGTCTTGACGGCGCGCCGGTTCCTCCCATTTGCTGCGGCACTGTTGCTGTCAGCCATAGCGATCGGGGCAGCCCTCGCCACCGGCGCAAATCCGTCTGACGAGGTGCTGTTGGCGGCACGCTGGACAGCGCGGGCCGCTTTGCCGATATTCCTGCTCACTTATATGGCGAGCAGTCTGTACCGCCTCGCGCCGAACGACCTGACCCGGTCACTATTGCGGCAGCGGCGGCAATGGGGGTTGGCCTTCGCGCTGGCGCACAGCATCCATCTGGTAGCTTTGCTGATCAACATCACGTACTATCGCCCGCGCCCGCTAATATCGCTGGCGGGCGGGGCACTGGCCTATCTGTTCGTCTATCTGATGGCGATCACTTCAACCGACAGCTGGCAGCGAAAATTGGGGTACCGCTGGAAGCAGCTACATAGCATCGGCATCAACCTGACTTGGGCGGTGTTTCTGGTCGGTTATGGCAGCCGGGCCTTTCATGCAGACCCGGCCTACCATCTTGAAGGGCGTGTTTTTGCCCCCCTATTGCTGGCTGCGCTCGCGATCCGGCTTTGGGCCAAATTTGGGAGAGGGCGGCGGGCGCAGCCAGTCTAGGGTCAGGCTGGTTTCGGGGCCTTGCGCCCTTTTGCGACCAGCGCCTGCAACTTGTCCTTCACGGTGAGCTTCAAGCGCTTCAACCGTTGGATGCGGTTAAAGCTGGGCCACTTGCTGCGCAATTCGGCGCGCAGCTCTTCATCGAGTTTCTGGTGATATTGCATCAGGCGGAATGTGCGTTCCGACATGTCGTTCTCCTCTTGAACAATTGGTGTTCAATCGGAGCTCCGGCGTCGGGAAGGGGCATTCGGGGGAAACAGGGACCGCAAACCCAAGCACCGGAGATCCGATGCGGCCGACATCACGTTCCTTCCGAAGAAGCGAGCGCCAGAGGGGC
>JAGNSY010000059.1 GCA_017987825.1 Sphingorhabdus sp.
TTCCGCTACGCTCCAGACCGTTCAGCACAGAAGATGAAAGCAACGCCTCGATCAGAGGCTTTTTGTTCAATCCAACTGGTACAGTTTTACACCGGAATCTTGCACAATTTTACCCCGACGTTGACAGATCTTTCCGGCATTGATCAACTGCGTTTCCATCCGCGCTGTTACTATCGGCCTGCTGAAGATGATGTCCCTGGTGTACGGGAGGCATGGCCCGCCATGATCGCTGCAGTCACCGACAATGAGGGCACTATCACGGGGGTTCACCGCACTTGGCTTGATCCACAATCCTACGACAAAGCCGCTGTCGCATATCCACGACGCGCCATGGGGCACTTGCTCGGCTCGGGCGTCCGGTTCGGCAAAGCGGACGGTGTCATGGTTGCCGGTGAAGGCCTCGAAACCCTGCTGTCGCTGCGGCAGGTGATGCCATCCATGCCCATGATCGCCGGACTTTCAGCCGCTCATCTCGCCGCCATCCACTTTCCCGTTGACCTCCGCTGCCTCTATGTCGCGCGCGATGACGATCCCGCCGGGGCAACGGCATTGTCGACCTTGATCGAGCGCTGCGAGCCGTTGGGCATTGCGGTCATACCGCTTGAACCCCGGCTCGACGATTTCAACAGCGACCTTACCGCCTATGGCCACGAGCGGTTGGCAGCGGCCATTCGGGTGCAGCTCAGCGCCGCCGATGCCGTGCAGTTTCTCAAACGATGAGCGAGGCAGGCCGGTAAGCGGGGGATTGTCCGGGGAATTGGGCGCATGGCCACCTCTCCAGGTCCTTGAAGGTCGCCACGCCCTCGGCCTTCGGGAGGGGGCGACTGCGGCAGCGGACACGGGCACTGCAATGGCTGCGCGGCGGCTATTTTCCGCCGGGGCTGCGCCCCTTTGCATCGCGAAACAAAATTGCCTTGCTTCGCCATCCTCCGCTGGCGCTCCGGCCGCGCGGTTCCGCTCGGTGCAGGCCCATGCCCGCCGCCGCTGGTCGTCGCCACGAAGGCCGCGAGAGGCGTGGCTCAGGACACAGAGACCATCATGGCAAGCACCCCAGATCTTCCCCTTGAAGACACCACCCCCGAACTCGGCTCAACCGCCTATCTCCTTCAGGAAATGCAACTCTACGGCTATCGACCCTTCGAAGACGAACCTGATGGCAGGCCGCTCCCCGATGTCCGCCTCGCCGGTGGCGCGGTCGCCGACATGTTCGACGGGCTTGTCTCAGCTTTGATCGACACCCGCATTGAACCCGATCTCGAAGACCTGCTCTGGAACGTGGTCAACATCTTCCACCGCGCCGGCGAGCGGGTCGAACGCGATCTTGACGACAATGAACAGGCGCAAAAACGCCTTCAGCGCGAACAGGATGGCAGCGAAGTGCGCTCGGTCGAACTTGAGCGCCAAATTGCCGAAGGCATCTCCCTCATCGAACGCCGAGACACGATGGAATTCTTCCGCGAGGCCGCCGCCGATCAATTCCGCATCCACGCTCGCAAGGCCTGGACGCCTCGCACCGGATCCCGCGTCAACCGCAAGGCCATGACCTCAGCCATCATCGACAGCCGCGACTTTCTCGACAAACGCGCAAGAGAGAATGCCCGCGTGCTGCTGCCCGAAGGCACCCGTATCGCCTTCACCGGTGGCCCTGATTGCAACGATCACTCGGCGATCTGGGATGTCCTCGACCGGGTTCATGCGCGTCATGTCGACATGGTCCTGTTGCATGGAGCAACGCCCACCGGTGCCGAACGCGCTGCCGCCTGCTGGGCCGACACGCGCCGCGTGCCGCAGGTCGCCTTCCGGCCTGACTGGAACCGACACAAGAAGGCCGCGCCGTTCAAGCGCAATGACCGCATGCTTGAAGCTCTGCCAGTAGGTCTGGTCGTATTTCCAGGGACCGGCATCCAGGACAATCTGGCTGACAAAGCGCGCAAGATGGGCATTCCGCTCTGGGACTTCCGCGAGAAGCGGTGAGACCGTTAGCTTCGTCCAGTCTCGGTTAGAATGACAAGTTTCAGATTCAGATCGCTTTCTTCACATGTGCGCAGTGCAATGGCGGCCGCCAACAGACGCCTCGGCGTCAGTCGGCACGTGCGAGGTCAGTGCGGCACCGCGCCCAGTTCGAAACCGGTCTTGTCGTGCAGCGCAAACCGGTCGACGATGTCCGCGCTGGCTTCGTTGTAGCCGAGTACTTCAACTTCGCGCCCATCACGGCGCAGGCGGGCCACGATCTTGTCGAGTGCTCCCACAGCTGAGATATCCCAGAAATGGCCCCGTGACACATCGATTGTTACGGCATCCGCACGATCCTCAACGTGGAAGGCGCGGGTAAACCGCTCAACCGAAGCGAAGAAGATTTCGCCGCGAACACGGTAGATTGCGGTGCGGCCATCGGCAGAGACCTCGCGCTCGACCGCGAACATGCGCTGGACCTTGCCCGCGAAAAAGATGCCCGACAGTAGCACACCCGCGAGCACGCCCAGAGAGAGATCCTGCGTGGACACCACGACGGCCACGGTCACCAGCATGACGACCGAGGACGTCGGCGGATGGCGTCGCAGATTGGGGATCGAGTTCCACGAGAACGTGCCGATCGAGACCATGATCATCACCGCGACCAGCGCGGGCATCGGCACACGGCCGACCCACGGCCCCAGCACGGCCAGCAGGAACAGCAGGAACGCGCCCGCAACGAAGGTCGACAGGCGGCGTCGCCCGCCAGAGGTCACGTTGATTACCGACTGTCCGATCATCGCGCAGCCGCCCATGCCGCCGAACAGCGCGGCAACGATGTTGGCGCCGCCCTGGCCCATGCACTCGCGGCGCTTGTCGCTGTCGGTATGGGTCATGTCGTCGACGATCTGGGCCGTCAGCAGCGATTCGAGCAGACCCACCGCAGCCATTGTCAGCGAATAGGGCGCGATGATCCGCAGGGTTTCCCAGTTGAGGGGCACATCCGGCAGAACGAGGCTTGGCAGCCCCTCAGGCAGCTTGCCCATGTCGCCCACGGTGTTCACCGAAAGCCCCATGCCGATGCTAATGGCGGTCAGCACGAGAATGGCCACTAGCGGCGATGGCACGGCGGTGGTCAGTCGCGGGAACAAGTAGATGATGGCAAGGCCGCCCGCCACCATGGCATAGGTTTCCCAGCCAACGCCGGTGAGCTGCGGCAGCTGCGCCATGAAGATCAGGATGGCCAGCGCGTTGACGAACCCGGTGATGACCGAGCGTGAAACGAACTGCATGAGCAGGTCGAGCCGCAGCATACCGGCGATGGCCTGAATCACGCCCATCAGGATGGTCGCTGCAAAGAGATATTCGACACCGTGATCGCGCACCAGGGGGATGACCACCACGGCAACCGCTGCGGTTGCGGCGGAAATCATGCCGGGCCGGCCGCCAACTAGCGAGATCACAATGGCGATGGCAACCGAGGCATAAAGCCCGACGCGCGGATCGACACCGGCGATGATCGAGAAGCCGATGGCTTCGGGAATGAGCGCAAGGGCCACGACAATGCCCGCCAGCACATCGGCCCGCAAACCTGCTCCGCCTGCGAACCACTCGCGGCGATAGTTTTCAAAACGGTCAGTCATTGCAAATCCACAAAAGCACGATGCGCGCCGCAAAGCGCGATTGAGATGTCTGTTCGTGCATGATGTTATCCGGCGGATCGGCGGCCGGAATAGCCACCCGGTCTTTCACCGGGTCCTTGCGGTTGATGGCCTGTTAGCTGGGAACAGGCCAATGTTCAACCACGCCGCTCCGCTCAGGCAGCAGGGCCGATCGATGCGAGGATGCCGCTCGCCGCCGGCACCGGTTTGTTCCCGTCCACCCGCTCGGAATAGCGGTCCACGAGTTGCTCGGCATGAGGGCGCAAGAGGACGGTGAAGCGCACCAGTTCCTCGACCACGTCCACGATCCGATCGTAGTAGCTTGACGGCTTCATTCGGCCCGCGTCGTCGAACTCCTCATAGGCCTTGGCGACCGACGACTGGTTGGGAATGGTGAACATCCGCATCCAACGCCCGAGAATGCGCAACGTGTTGACGCTGTTGAAGCTTTGCGATCCCGCACTGACCTGCATCACCGCGAGCGTGCGGCCTTGGGTGGGACGTAGCCCCTTGTAGGCCAGCGGTAGATGATCGATCTGCGTCTTCATGATCCCGGTGATCTGGCCATGCCGTTCCGGGCTGCACCAGATCTGGCCTTCCGACCACAGCGAGTGTTCGCGCAATTCATGCACAGCCGGATGATCGTCGCCGCCCACCTGATCCGGCAAAGGCAGGTCGGAAGGATCGAAGATCCGCGTTTCGCAGCCGAAAAATTGCAACAGCCGCGCGGATTCTTCAACCACGAGGCGTGAATAGGAGCGTTCGCGCAAAGAACCGTAGAGCAGCAAGATGCGCGGCGGCGGGACGAGCTCGTCCATTCCCAAGGCTGGATTGCGATGGGCATATTCCGGTTTGAGTGCGGGCAGATACTCTGGATCGGTGAGTGTGCGCAGCCGTTCGAACGTCATCCCGCTTATGCCTCTTTGCCGTGTGTCGGCACGCTATCCGGGAACCAGCGTCGTCCGAACCAGAACGCAACATTGACCAACAAAATAAGCACCGGAACTTCCACCAGCGGGCCGATGACAGCCGCAAAGGCCACCGGCGAGGCGAGTCCGAACGCGGCAATAGCGACGGCAATCGCGAGCTCGAAGTTATTGCCAGCTGCGGTGAACGCCACTGCCGTCGTGCGCGGATAATCGCTGGCGATCAGCTTGCCCATGAAGAAGCTGATGCTGAACTGGACCACGAAATAGATCGTCAACGGAATGGCGATGCGGATGGTGTCGCCCGGAAGTGTGAGGATTTCGCCGCCTTTCAGGCTGAACATCGCGGTGATCGTGAACAGCAGCGCGACCAGCGTGATCGGTCCGATTTTCGGCAGGAAGGTGCGCTCATACCATTCATCGCCCTTGGCCTTCGCCAGCCATTTGCGGGTCAGGTATCCGGCAAGGAACGGGATGCCGAGATAGATCAAGACCGCTTCGGCAATCGTCCAGAAGCTGACGTTGATCACACTGCCTTCCAAGCCGAACAGGGGTGGCAGAAAGGCGAGGAAGAACCAGGCGTAGACGCTGAAGAACAGAATCTGGAAGATCGAGTTGAACGCCACGAGCGCGGCGACATACTGATTGTCGCCCTTGGCAAGCTGGTTCCAGACGATGACCATGGCGATGCAGCGCGCAAGGCCGATGAGGATCAGGCCGGTCATATATTCCGGCTTGTCCGAGAGGAATATCACGGCCAGCGTAAACATCAGTACGGGACCGATGATCCAATTCTGGATCAGCGAGATCGCCAGCACCCGCTTGTCCTCGAACACACGGGGCAATTCCTCATACCGCACGCGCGCGAGCGGCGGATACATCATCAGAATCAGGCCGATGGCGATGGGAATGTTGGTGCTGCCCCACGAAAGGCTATCGATGGCCTTCGGCAGGCCCTCGAACGTCGATCCCAGCGCGACGCCCAGCGCCATGGCGAGAAATATCCATAAGGTCAGATAGCGATCGAGGAACGAGAGGCGTTCGCGCTTGGGCTGGGCGGTCATTGTCGTTCCTGCTTCAGTTGACGACGCGATTGCCGGCGGCGTCGATGACCTGCTCGCCATCTTCCTTGGCGAAAGCAGCGCGCTGGGCGCCAGGAATGAGGTCGAGCACCTCTTCCGACGGGCGGCACAGTTTTACGCCAAGCGGCGAGACCACCAGCGGGCGGTTGATCAGGATGGGATGCTCCATCATCGCATCGATCAGTTGGGCATCGGACAAGTCCGTATTGTCGAGGCCCAGTTCGGCATAGGGTGTGCCCTTTTCGCGCAAAAGCGCGCGTGGGGCGATGCCGGCCCGTTCGATCAGGCTTTCGAGCAAGGCGCGCGACGGCGGGGTCTTGAGGTATTCAACAACGTGCGGCTCGATCCCTGCATTGCGGATCATGGCCAGTGCGTTGCGCGAGGTGCCGCATTCGGGGTTATGGTAGATCACGATGTCGATCATGCGCTCGCTCCGCTGCTAGCGCCTTCGGCCTTGCCGATTTCCTTGAGCTTCTGCTTCATCGCCATCTCGTCGATGCTGGCATGCGGCAATGTCAGGAACAGCGAGATGCGGTTAGTGAGGTAGCGCAAGGCCTGCAGAAAGGCATCGCGCTGGCCTACGCCTTCAACAGCTGCCGGGTCCTCGATGCCCCAGTGCGCGGTCATCGGATGGCCGATCCAGACCGGGCATGTCTCACCTGCAGCGCTGTCGCAAACCGTGAAGATGAAATCGAACTCAGGCGAGCCGGGCTTGGAGAACTCGCTCCAGCTCTTCGAGTACATGCCGGTGGTGTCATAGCCCATGCCGCTGAGCACCGAGAGCGCCATGGGATGAACCTCGCCCTTGGGCTGGCTTCCAGCGCTCCAGGCCTTAAACCGGCCTGCGCCAAGCTTGTTCATCACCGCTTCGCCCAGGATAGAGCGGGCGCTGTTGCCGGTGCACAGGAACAGGACGTTGTAGATCTTGTCAGCCATTTGAAGCCTCAGGCGTCTTGGGGTTGGGATGGGTTACAGGCCAGATCGGCCATCAGATCGCCGCACATTTCCGGCGCGCCCTAGCAGCAGTCCTGCATCAGGAACAGAAGCAGACGGCGCATACCCGGATAGTCGGCGCGGTAGTGGATCAGCCGGCTTTCGCGCTCTGACTGGACCAGCCCGGCGCGCTCCAGCGTGGCAAGATGATGCGACATGGTGGATGGCGGCACGCCCTGATGTTCGGCGATGGCACCAGCGATCATGCCTTCGGGGCCAGCCTTGACCAGCATCCGGAACACCGAGAGCCGGGTTTCGTGCGCCAGGGCACCAAGCGCATCGACAGCCCAGACCTGTGCGTTGAGATCGTCCATCCAATCCACCTTTCGAGAATGATGGAAATACCTCCCGTAAAGACTAAGTCAATCGACATTTCGAGAATCGTCAAACCATGCGTCGGCGTTGATCTGCGTCAAAGCGCATATGCGCTTTTCAGCATATTCAGTGCTTATGGATATGCGCATCAATGACCTGCTGACTGCTCTGTCAGAACCAACGCGCCTGCGTGCCCTGCAAATCATCTGGGACGGCGATGAGCATTGTGTTTGCGAGTTGATGGACCGCTTGGGCGCTACCCAGTCACGCATGTCGCGGCATATGGCGCGGCTCAAGGTGACGGGTCTGCTGACCGACCGGCGCGACGCGCAATGGGTGCGTTATCGCCGCAATCCCGATCTCCCGGTGGCAACGGTGGCCATTGTTGATGCCATCCTTTCCGCACTGCCTGTGCCTGCTCCTGCACAATGCCAGAAAAAGGCTGCCTGATATGAAAACCATTGCCGCAAGCTTGGGTCAGGCCCGCAAGTCGCAAGGGATATGGTTTGCCGGGATCGCCATCTTCGTGGCCGCGTGGTTTGTCATCTACAACCAGCTGCTGCCCTTTGCGCGGTGGCTGGTAGCGCAACTGCCGATCGCCCCCGGCAGTCATCTTGCTTCGTCGGTCGAGTTCTTCTTCTACGACACACCCAAAGTGCTGATGTTGCTCACACTGGTGGTGTTCGCGATGGGCGTGGTGCGCACCTTCTTCTCGCCCGAACGAACCCGCGCCCTGCTGGCGGGCAAGCGCGAAGGGCTGGGCAACATTGCCGCCGCGCACCTCGGTATTGTCACCCCATTCTGCTCATGCTCGGCGGTGCCGCTGTTCGTCGGCTTCGTCTCAGCCGGCGTGCCACTAGGCGTCACCTTCTCGTTCCTGATCGCCGCACCGATGGTCAACGAGATTGCCCTTGGCCTGCTGTTTGCGCTGGTGGGCTGGAAAGTGGCGCTGACCTATCTCGCCTTCGGGCTGTCCATTGCCATCGTGTCGGGTTGGGTCATTGGCCGCCTGCATCTGGAAGGCTGGCTCGAACCCTGGGTGCGTGAAGTCCGCGCGGGCGAAGTCGATCTGGAAGACGAACATCTGACCTGGGTCGACCGGTTCGAGGCGGGCTGGGATGCGGTCAAGGAGATCGTCGGCAAGGTCTGGTACTGGATCATCGCGGGGATCGCCGCCGGTGCCTTCATCCACGGCTATGTGCCCGCCGAACTGCTTTCGAGCATCATGGGCGCGGATAGCTGGTGGTCGGTGCCTGCCGCAGTTCTTCTTGGCATCCCGATGTATTCCAATGCCGCCGGGATAATTCCGGTGATCGAGGCGCTGCTGGGCAAGGGCGCGGCGCTCGGCACGGTCCTCGCCTTCATGATGTCGGTGATCGCGCTCTCGCTCCCCGAGATAATCATCCTACGCAAGGTGCTGAGCCTCAAGCTCATCGCGGTGTTTGTTGCCGTGGTTGGCACCGGCATCCTTGGCGTTGGTTACCTGTTCAACGCACTCTTCTCGTAGAAGGATCAATCCCGTGAAAGACATCAAAGTGCTCGGCCCCGGCTGCAAGCGGTGCCAGACGACCGAAGACATGGTGAAGGCCGCCGCTGCCGCGCTTGGCATCGAGGCGTCGATCGAAAAGATCACCGACTACGCCGAGATGGCCAAGTACGGTATTGTCTCAACGCCGGGCATCGTGATCGATGGCAAGGTCGTTCATGCTGGCGGACTGCCGAAGGAAGACGACCTCAAGCGCTGGCTTCAGGCCTGAGGGCGTGGATACCCATGACATCGTCATTATCGGCGGTGGCCAGATGGGGCTGTCGCTGGGCTACTATCTCCACCGCGCCAAAGCCGATTTTCTCATCCTCGATGCCGAAGATGCTCCCGGCGGTGCCTGGCGGCATGGCTGGGAATCGCTGCGGCTGTTTTCTCCGGCAGGCTACAGTTCGCTTCCGGGATGGCTGATGCCGCCACCCGATCATGACGGCTACCCGACCCGTGACGATGTTCTGGACTATCTGTCCCGCTACGAAGAACGCTATCAATTGCCTGTTCGGCGACCCTTCCGGGTGGCATCAGTCGAGCGCGCCGGCGATCATCTTGAGATCGCCACTAGCTCGGGGCAATTTGCTGCAAGGCTTGTGGCCAGCGCAACGGGGACTTGGTCGCATCCCTATATTCCAGACATACCGGGCCGTGACCTGTTCCAAGGCACACAGGTTCATTCGGCGCACTATGTGCGGCCTGAGGACTTTGCCGGTCAGACAGTGCTAGTGGTCGGCGGCGGCAACAGCGGCGCGCAGATCATGGCCGAGGTCGCACCGATCGCCCGCGCGCTCTGGGTCACGACCCAAGACCCTGTATTCCTGCCAGATGATGTCGATGGCCGCGTTCTGTTCGAACGTGCCGTCGCGCGGATGAAAGCAGGGCCGAGCGAGACACCGGTCGGAGGCATTGGCGATATCGTGATGGTGCCGCCGGTCAGGGAGGCACGCGGCCGAGGCGATCTGACAACTGTTCGGCCCTTCCTGCGGATGACATCAACCGGTGTTGTCTGGCCTGATCGCTCGGAGATGAGGGTCGATGCGATCATCTGGTGCACGGGCTTCAGGCCCGCGCTTGAGCATCTGCGTTCGCTCGACATTGTCGAAGCTGACGGGCGCGTGCTTGTTGAGGACCAGCGGTCAGTCAAAGAGCCGCGATTGTGGCTGGCAGGATATGGCGATTGGACCGGGCCGGGATCAGCGACGCTGATGGGCGCTGCCCGAACGGCGAGAGATCTGGTTCAGGCATTGGTATCGCCAACGCACACCTAGCGGCCCGCTGAGCGCAGCACTGGCAACACTTCAACTATCCAGCAGCCGTTTCTCGTAGACGGTACTGATTACGCTCCCATCCCAAACATAGCAGAGATGCCGTTCCTGCCGACAATTTGACAACAGCCGAGCTCGAAACACAGCGGCACATTCGCCGCCGGGATCGCGGACGCTTTCATAGACAATCCCGTCCGACCCTGCATCGCGCAAGGTCCGCGCGGTTTCCTGAGACACGGCATAGCTATTCGGATGGTACAGAGCGGGCAGCGCCTCCCGCTGTCCGCGGATGTCGTGAAGGCTTGCGTCGAGATCGACGGCATAAACCCGTATGTCGAGTTCCTGCGCCGGTTCGTCGGTGGCCTCCAGGAAATGGGTGCGGTGATGTCGGGTCTCGGCGATGGCGGTGGCCAATGTTAGGCCTGCATAGAAGACGCCGTAGCTGCCGTCAGTGAAGCGGTCGCCGACCGGATTGAGGTGGGTGAACGCCGCCATGATCGGCGAGGAACCGGGGCCGGAGACGCGGTCCTCAGGCGGCACGAGCGACAATTCACCTGCCTCGTCGCGCAGGCGGTCGTTGGTCATCGCCTCGATGGCATAGACCGCTTCGAGATCGGCAGGATCGGCAACCGCCTCGAACAGCGAGATCGGCGGAAATCGGCTCGGGATGATGCGGTAGCAGGGCGTCCAGCGGACTTCAGACGTGGGGATGTCCACGGGTCAGCCGCGCTGCCCGTCAACATACTGGCGCACCACATAGAGGTCGGCGACATTGCCCGACACCATCCGTTCGAGCGCCGAAGCGCCGCCGAAAACCTGCGCCTTGTTGGGCTTACGCACCCACTCATCCGCCGTCTTGGGCAGCAGGATGTGCAGGCCCTTGTAGATACCCATGACATAGGAGATCCGCTCCAGCGCATCCTTGGGCAGCGCCGCGACCACGCCGCGCTTCCAGGATTGGAAGGTCGAGCGGCTCTCCAGACCGAGCAAGCGCATTTGCTCCTGCTCTTTCAGGCCCCAGGCATCGGCAATGCGGAAGAATGTCCGCAGGGCCGGACCCGTCAGATCCTTGCGGTCGAGGCTCTTGGCAAGTCCCTTTGCAGGCGCTTTGGCTGCAGCTTGGATACCCATGGCGGCACGTCCTTTCATGGCCCTATTTGCTTATATTCTGCACAAAAGTCAATATGAGAGCGGATATTGCACATTGCAACCTAGGTAATGCAGCGAGACCCTCTGCTGTTGCCCGTCCGGCATCCAAGGCGACGACGCCTCTCGATCAGCTAGTGGCTGCGTGTGAGGCATGATTGCTGCTGCGCTCCATCCAGTGATCCGGTGGGGAGGAAGCCTCCGACTTTTAGTCGATGAAAACGGAGATTGCCGAGCGACATTCGTTCTCGGGCGGAGCGAAAACCACCCCTCCTTGTCGCCTGTCTGCGGGTCTCGTCACGCCTAGTGCCGTCAACCCCGTGCGGGGTTCGCCCTTCGCTGACGCTGCGGTGACGGCGGCTCCCGGCCCCTTCTTTTGGCGCCATCGGGGATGGTCCCCGACCACCTTTAGGAGAAACGACATGGC
>JAGNSY010000221.1 GCA_017987825.1 Sphingorhabdus sp.
AGCCCCGAAGGCGACAAAACGCCGACGCTTGGTCGCAACACCAGCTTCTTTGAAGAACTGTTCGGCAATATCGGAGCGGTTGGCGCACCGGGCGCCGGACAAGGCAGCTCGGGCGGGCGCCCTTAAGTCGGAGCGCTTATTGCGCGACCCCGGCTGAGGCGAGCACCGCCAAGGCTACAATTTCCGACGCACTCGACGACATGGTTGCGATCTGCACGGGCTTTTCCATGCCCACCAGCATCGGCCCGATCACCTGATCACCGCCCAGTTCGCGCAACAGCTTGGCCGAAAGATTGGCCGATTGCAGTCCGGGCATGACCAGAACATTGGCAGGACCCGATAGGCGGCAGAAGGGATAGTTAGCCATCAGCGCCGGGTTAAGTGCGACGTCGGGCGCCATTTCGCCTTCATATTCGAACGCGACCTTGCGGCTGTCGAGTATCGCCACCGCTTCGCGGATATTGCCCAACCAGTTGCCCGCCGGATTTCCGAAAGTCGAATAGGACAGGAAGGCGACGCGCGGTGTATGGCCCATGCGGCGCGCGACCTGCGCGGTCTGTTCGGCGATATAGGCCAGCTCTTCCGAACTCGGCCGTTCGTTGACCGTGGTATCGGACATGAAAACAGTATGCGTCTTGCCGACAAGCACATGGATGCCGAACGGAATCTCGCCCTTTTTCGAATCGAGCACACGGCGCAATTCGCGCATCGTCTGGGCAAAGGTGCGGGTGATGCCTGTGATCATCGCATCGCCCTGATCCATTGCCAGCATCAGCGCGCCAAAGATGTTGCGATCGCGATTGACCATGCGCTGGATATCGCGGCGCAAATAGCCCCGACGTTGCAAGCGCAGATAGAGCCGGTCGACCATCGCGGGCACCAGTGGGCTGGATACGCTGTTGTGGATCTCATAGCTTTCGGGGTTAGCAACGCCCATCGCTTGCAGCTTGGCAAGCACCGTCGCATCGCGCCCGACCAGCACCGGCGTGCCATAACCGTCCTGACGGAATTGCACGGCGGCGCGCAGCACGACGTCTTCCTCGGCCTCGGCAAAGATCACCCGCTTCGGTTTCGCACGCGCCGCTTCATAGACCTGCGCCATCACCGAAGTGGTCGGGTTTTGCCGCGCGCGCAGCGAGGCACGGTAGGCATCCATATCGGCAATCGGCTTTTGCGCGACACCGCTGTCCATAGCCGCCTTGGCCACCGCTGAAGAGACAACTTCGATCAAGCGCGGATCGAAGGGCGCCGGGATGATATAGTCGCGACCAAAGCTTTGCGCATTGCCGCCATAGGCCGCGGCCACATCCTCATGCACCGTCTCGCGCGCCAGTTCGGCAATGGCATTGGCAGCCGCGATTTTCATTTCTTCGTTGATTGTCGTCGCCCGCACATCAAGCGCACCGCGGAAGATGAAGGGGAAGCCGAGGACGTTGTTGACCTGGTTCGGATAATCCGAACGTCCGGTCGCAACGATCGCATCGGGCCGCGCCTCCATCGCATCGGGCGGGGTGATTTCAGGATCGGGGTTGGCCATTGCGAAAATGATCGGTTGGTCGGCCATATCACGGACCATATCCTTGGTCATCGAATTCGCCGCTGACAGCCCGAGGAAGACGTCCGCGCCCTTGATCGCCTCTGCCAATGTGCGCGCTTCTGTCGGGACAGCGTGGGCCGATTTCCACTGGTCCATGCCTTCGGTACGGCCCTGATAGATCACGCCTTTGCGGTCGCACATGATGACATTGCCATGCGGCACGCCCATCGCTTTGATCAATTCGGTACAGGCAATCGCCGCCGCACCGGCGCCGTTGCAGACGACCTTGATATCCTTCAGCTCACGTCCAGTGAGCAGGCAAGCGTTGATAAGACCGGCCGCCGAAATGATGGCGGTGCCATGCTGGTCATCGTGGAAGACGGGGATATTCATCCGCTCGCGCAGCGTCTGTTCGATCACAAAGCAATCGGGCGCGGCGATATCCTCCAGATTGATACCGCCAAAGGTCGGCTCGAGCAGCTCGACGGCATCGATAAAACGCTGCGCATCCTCGGTCTTCACTTCGATATCGATTGAGTCGACATCGGCGAAGCGTTTGAAAAGCACCGCCTTGCCTTCCATCACCGGCTTCGATGCCAAGGCACCCAGATTGCCCATACCAAGGATGGCGGTGCCGTTTGAAATCACCGCGACCAGATTGCCCTTCGCCGTATAGTCATAGGCAGTCGCCGGATCGTCGGCGATCGCCTGCACCGGCACCGCGACACCGGGCGAGTAAGCGAGGCTCAAGTCACGCTGCGTCGCCATCGGTTTGGTCGCGACGATTTCGATCTTTCCGGGGCGTCCCTGCGAGTGGAACAGCAATGCTTCGCGGGCGGTAAAGGGGACGTCGCTTTCGCTCATATAATCGCTTGCCTTGCTTTTCTTCAGATATGCGCCCGCCCTAGCGGCAAGCACGGTAGGGGCGCAAGTCCACATGCTTCAAACACGGGCAAACTTATTCCACAAATCATCGGCGGGCTGCTGTTGCCTTGCCCCGTCAAGCCGGTATCAGGCTGGGATGGACTCGCGCCCTGCCAAAAATGTTGCCCTGCCCGGCCTTGAAACGCCGACGCCGATGATGGCGCAATATCTGAAGCTGAAGGCAAAGGCCGGCGACTGCATGCTGTTCTACCGCATGGGCGATTTTTTCGAGCTGTTTTTTGACGACGCCAAGGCCGCATCGCAAACACTCGACATCGCGCTCACTTCGCGTGGCGAGCATGGCGGGCAGCCGATCCCGATGTGCGGCGTGCCGGTGCATGCCGCCGAAGGCTATCTGGCGCGGCTGATAAAGGCGGGGCATCGGGTCGCGATTGCAGAGCAGACCGAAACCCCCGAGGAAGCCAAAGCACGCGGCGGTTCCAAGGCACTGGTCGCGCGCGACATCATCCGCTTTGTGACCGCAGGTACGCTGACCGAGGACAGTCTGCTTGAAAGCTGGGCGTCGAACATCCTCGTCGCGCTCGCCGAAGCGGGTGGCGAGATTGGCCTTGCCGCTGC
>JAGNSY010000060.1 GCA_017987825.1 Sphingorhabdus sp.
GCAGTTTCCGCGTCCCCGGCTTGCCCTCCTGCGCCCGTCCCCGTGGCGCCGCCACGCGCTGTTCGTGGGGGAGGCCAAGCTCCTCTGCCTCCAGCGAGCGGATTTCGTCGCGCAAACGCCCGGCTTCTTCGAACTCCAGGTCCGCCGCTGCCGCGCGCATCTTTTTCTCCAGCTCCTCGATATAGGCGCGCAGATTGTGGCCGACGAGGTTGTTGGCCCCCTCTGCATCGATCTCGACCAGCACGCCGTCGCGGCTCGCTGTGTCGGCGACGATATTGTGGATGTCGCGCTTGATGCTTTCGGGCGTGATGCCATGTTCGAGATTATAGGCGGTCTGTTTTTCGCGCCGGCGGTCGGTTTCGCGGATAGCGCGTTCCATGCTGCCGGTGATGCGGTCGGCATAGAGGATGACGCGGCCATCGACGTTGCGGGCGGCGCGACCGATCGTCTGGATCAGCGATGTTTCGGAGCGCAGGAAACCTTCCTTGTCGGCATCCAGTATCGCCACCAGCCCGCATTCGGGGATGTCGAGCCCCTCACGCAGCAGGTTGATGCCGACCAGCACATCATAGACCCCCAGCCGCAGGTCGCGGATCAGCTCGATACGCTCGAGCGTCTCGACGTCCGAATGCATATAGCGCACGCGCAGGCCCGCCTCGTGCATGAACTCGGTCAAATCCTCCGCCATCCGCTTGGTCAGCGTGGTTACGAGGGTGCGGTATCCGGCCTCGGCGGTCTTGCGGCATTCGTTGATGCAATCCTGCACCTGATCCTCGACCGGCTTGATCTCGACCGGCGGGTCGATGAGGCCGGTGGGGCGGATGACCTGTTCGGCAAAAACGCCGCCGGTCTGCTCCATCTCCCACGCGCCGGGGGTGGCGGAGACAAACACCGTCTGCGGCCGCATCGCCTCCCACTCGTTGAACCGCAACGGCCGGTTGTCGATGCAACTCGGCAGGCGAAAGCCATATTCGGCGAGGGTCAGCTTGCGCCGATGGTCGCCGCGCGACATGCCGTTGACCTGGCCGATGGTCTGGTGGCTTTCATCGACAAAGAGCAAAGCATTGTCGGGCAGGTATTCGAACAAGGTCGGCGGCGGCTCACCCGGCAAACGCCCGGTCAGGAAGCGTGAGTAGTTCTCAATGCCCGCGCAACTGCCGGTCGCCGCGATCATCTCCAGATCGAAATTGGTGCGCTGCTCAAGCCGTTGCGCCTCGAGCAACTTGCCCTCGGCGACCAGCTCCTCCAGCCGGTGGACCAGCTCGAATTTGATCGCCTCGGTCGCCTGCTTCATCGTCGGCCCCGGCGTGACATAGTGGCTGTTGGCATAGACGCGCACGCTATTAAGCTTCACCCCGGTCTTGCCGGTCAGCGGATCAAACTCGGCAATCTCCTCCACCTCATCGCCAAAGAAGCTGATGCGCCACGCCATATCCTCAAGGTGGCTGGGGAAGAGTTCCAGATTATCGCCGCGCACACGGAAATTGCCGCGCGCAAAGGCGGCGTCGTTGCGTTTATATTGGAGTGCGACCAGCTTGCGGATCAGCTCACGCTGGTCAACGCTTTCGCCCTTTTTCAGGTCAAAGATCATCGCCGAATAGGTTTCGACCGAGCCGATACCATAGAGGCACGACACCGAGGCCACGATCAGCACATCGTCGCGTTCGAGCAAGGAGCGGGTGGCCGAGTGACGCATCCGGTCAATCGCCTCATTTACCGAGCTTTCCTTTTCGATATAGGTGTCGCTGCGCGGCACATAGGCCTCTGGCTGGTAATAGTCATAATAGCTGACGAAATATTCGACCGCATTGTCGGGAAAGAAGCTTTTGAACTCCCCATATAACTGCGCAGCGAGTATCTTGTTGGGCGCGAGCACCAAGGCAGGCCGCTGCAACGCCTCCACCACCTTCGCCATCGTAAAGGTCTTGCCCGAACCGGTGACGCCGAGCAGCACCTGATTCTTCTCGCCAGTGAGGGCGGTTTCGACGAGCTCCTTGATCGCCGTCGGCTGATCGCCTGCGGGTTCATATTCGGATTGCAGGACAAACGGCTTGCCGCCCTCCACCTTGGGCGGCCGTTCGGGCCGGTGGGGGATGAAGGAGCCGTCGGTCTCGGGTTCCTCGAGGCCGCGGCGGATGATGAGTTCAGCCATGTTCGCTATATGTGCTGTTTTGGGGGTGCGGGCAAGGGGGATGGAGCAAGACTGTCGGGCCTAAATTTGATAGCCATTGCGGACCGGGCATACAGCGGCACGCTAGCCCATCAATTCGCCGCAACTGAGGTGATATTTGACCGCTGCGCTAGCGATTTCCTCCAACAGTTGCAGATCTTCTCGCGGAATCTGCCTTACCTCCGAGTGGGGTTCGTTGCCATCGACCGGCGCATGAATGATGCGAACTCGTTGTTCGCGTTTCGCACAAATGCCTTTGAAATCAGCGACGTTCGAAATAGCTAAACGCCCTTTCTTACCAACATTCAGCGTACTCTGCATGAACGATAACGTTTCACGCAATGCTGTTAGTTCGTCAACTACACCGACTCGTTCCAACCAGTTTACCGATAGTGCTTCCTCGCCTTCTCGACGCTGATAGGCAACTGCAAGGACTCCGAGGACATTGTCGTCGGCATCTTTTTCAACTTTTGTCCAAGGGACGTATCTAACAATGTGATCTGCGTCTGGTAAGTTAGTTAGCGGCATGAGCGAACCACTGCTCAGGTCGGAAAGGTGCCAGAACTTCGGGAAATCTATCGACTGTCGTGTCTCCAGCTGAAGACTCGTGGAAATCGTCTATCTGGTGAGAAAGTACATAACGAACGCCATCGCTAGGGAGACATTCCACGGTTAAACGAGACAAACCAAAATTCCAGCTAGCGATTAGATTGCCAGTACTAGTTAACCCTAAGCCTGGGCGAGTTTCTGGTCGAACCAAAAGCATCAATCGAAGGAATGTGGCGAATGAATTCGTACCTAACGGCTTTTCACCCTCCAGCCATTCTTCCGTATCCAAAAGACTATCCAGTTGACGATAAAGGCCTTTTCTCCAACCATCGTCCATGTGCATCGCAACTTTTGAAGTGTGGATTTTGGCTTGGGCACGTGCTTCAAACAATTGCTGTTCAATGTCTGGATCTACGGAACTAAATGGACGATAATCATGGGCGCTTGGCGATCCTTTTGTCATATCCGTCTGCGATGCAGAAACGGCGAACGTCGATGCCGAAGGAGCGAAGGCAAATCCCTTTAAGCTAGTTACGCCCATGGAATGTCTAAGCGCTTGGTTGCTGAAGAGATTGCCCATGATAAAAACGCTCCCTTGCAGTGTCAGTAATAAATGCTTCGAACAAAGAGTTTTTGGCCTGCCTCATTTCGGCCAACAAAGAATATATATCGTCATCCTTTTGTGGAACGTCAACAGTTCGGATGAGATCAATATCGAGGATAAATGCAACATGCTTAGGCAGAGGCGAAGGCACTGCCCCAGATTGAATATTCGCCACACATTTTAGTTCTTTCAACGGAATCTGAACCGTCAAGTTGTAGCCGATGTGGTTGGCATATTCGTCTGGCAGTTGCACTTGAATTGTCAGGTAATCTTCGTGCCGTGCCATGCCGTCCGAGTCAAACGGCACATCTATGCGGTTTATATATCGCATACCGATTTGAACTATTTTTCTGTAGCCGATAACTTTGTTACAAATTTCACGATCCCGAATTATCCGATCAAGAAACTGCTCCCATGATGGGTACAGCGCAAGTTGTGATATGGTAAAACTATGGCCTCCTAATAACGCGATTTCATTCTGATCGTCATTGGAGCGTCGGAACGTCTTGTTGCCCTGACCAAAGTTGGCCGTCGCTCTCTCTCCCTCAATATCCAAATCGAACTTAACTGCTTTTGATATCTGAATTTGTTCGTTGGGATATTTGGCTGCGAGTTTGCCGCTGATTTTCGTCATTTCGCCTTCTTCCAATTGAGATTCAAATCGAAACTCAACGACCGCTTCGGTTATCGGAGCGAAAGGATAAGGAGGCTTAAATTTTTGGGGCGTGCTTTCGGAAGTCATCGGTTGTATAATGCCGATTATCAAGCAAGTTGCAATGACGGTCGGCGTGATTGGCAAATCTAGCCTGTCCTACACCGCCAAAATCTGCTCCAGACTGGTGGATGGGACAGGCTGGTTGCGCTCTTCGATTTTGTTCTGTCTTACGGGCTTTGCGCTTTGGGATTACAGATTTTTCTCACGCGGAGGCGCAGAGAGATTGGGGGTGACCCTAACCCCCACATACGCCTCTACTTCCTGAGAAAAGCTAGGGTTTCAGGAGTTGAAATGCGCTCCGCGCGGGATCCCCTTGGCGGCTTTGCGGCTTTGCGCGAAATAATAATCCTACGCTCGCCACACACACTACCGCCTCCGCTAACCCGACAAAGGTTACACTCGACCCACCCCTTGCCGGTTACCTGTGTAACCTTAAGGCCGGTTGGCGCACGCTATCGCTTAAACAGCACCCGATCCTCCGGCCCGAAACCCCAGCGCCAGATCACCCACAGATACACGCCCAAAATCGCCGGGATGCCGAGAGCGAGTTCGGCCCATTCGGGCAGGCGGGTGGCGCCGATTCCGATCAGGATGGCGGCGGCGATGGCGGGGAGCAACGTCCAGCGCCAGATGCTCAATGGCTCGCCCAGCAGCTTGGCGAGCAATATCGCCTTGGCGACCGAGGCAAAGCCCAAGGCGAGCATCAGCGCGGCGGCGACGGCGGCGGCCTGTGCGAGCCCTCGATATTCGGGCTTCAACGGCAGCATCGGCACCATCTCAATCAGGATCAGGCTGAGCACGACCTGCAGCGCCAGCATCGCGAGCGACAATATGAGGTTGCGGTGCCGCGCCATGTAGACGAGCGCGCTTTCGCTAACCACGGCAGTTGCTGCCGCCACCTCTGCCGCGAGCAGGAAGGCCATCGCCGCGGTGCCGCCGACAAATTCGGGCCCGACCAGCCCCATCACCGCCTCACCCGGGATGCCAAGCGCCAGCGCGATGCCAAGTTGGGCGGCGATGATCCAGAAGCCGACCTGCCCGACCTGCCGCGCAATCTCCGCATAGTTTTTCGCTTGCAGATTGCGGGTGATGACGGGGCCGAGGATCGGATCAAAGCTCGACTTCAGTTTCTGCGGCAGGCTCGCGACCTGTTGCGCGATATAATAAATCCCGACCACGGCGGGGCTGGCGAACAGGCCGAGGATGGCAAGATCGAGCCTGCGGCTGCCCCATTCGGCGGCATCGGCAGCAGCGAGTGGCAAGTTGCGGCGCGCGAGGCGGTAGAGCTCAACCGGGCGGGGTCGCCAGCCCTGCGGCGTCCCATAGCTTCGCCAGAGTGGCCAGAGCGCGGCGAGCATCGCGGCTAGAATCGAGGCGACATAGGACAGGATCAGGCCGTCGCGCGCCGAATAGAAGAAGAGCGCGCCCGCCGCGATGCTGATCGTCCACGGCTCGACAATCGCCCTTGCCCGCACCGTCGAGGCGACGTCGAAACGGTAAGCGAGCGCCGCCAGCGCAATATCGGTCCAGACAATCGCGAAAATGGTGAGCGGCAGATAGCGGTCGAGCCCATTCAGCGGGCTGTTGGGGAACATCAGTTGCGGCAATGCGATCAGCACCGCAGCCCCCAGCGCCGAGGCGAAGGTCGCGACCAGCATTGCGTCGCCGACGACATGGGTATCGGGCCGGTCCCGCTTCGACAAGGCCTCCGCCAGCCCGCGCCGCAGACCCAGCGTCGCCAGTTGGGCCACAAATTCGACGATCAGGATTGCATAGGCAAAGCGCCCCAGCACCTCTGGCCCATAGAGCCGCCCGGCGATGAACAGGAAGGGCAAGCGCGCGAGCAGCCGCAAGACAAAGCCGAACACATTGGTCCGCCCGCCCTTGGCGAGCGCCTTCAGATCGGCTTCGTTCTGATCGGGCACGGTTGCCGTCAAACACCCCTCCGTTTGCGGAAACTGCAGTCTATGTTTGACCGTAGCCCTGAGCCTGTCGAAGGGCGGCTCACTGGACGCGCCACAGCTGACAAGCGTCCTTCGACAGGCTCAGGACTACGGTGTGAAATTGGATGGTAGGGCAATGGCGACGCCTTGTCACCTTTCGGCCTTCAACGGGCGCGACAGCAGCGCTTCGACCACTTGGCCGACGGTCGCACTGCCGTCGAGCAACGCACAGACCGCCGCGACAATCGGCATCTCAACGCCCAGTGCCTGTGCGGATTCATGGAGGACAGGCGCGGTGAAGGCACCCTCTGCGACCGTGCGCCGATCGGCCATCAGCTCAGCCGCAGCCTTGCCCTGCCCCAGCCCGCGGCCAAGCGAGAAATTGCGGCTATTCTCGGAACTGCAAGTGAGCACCAGATCGCCCAGCCCCGAAAGCCCGGCCAGCGTTTCCGCCTGCGCGCCGCGCGCCAGACCATATCGCTGCATCTCGGCAAAACCGCGCGCGATTAAGGCTGCACGGGCATTCAGCCCCAGCCCCGCACCGTCGACCACGCCGCAACCGATCGCGAGCACATTTTTGACCGCGCCGCCAATCTCCGCCCCCACGACATCGTCGGACCAATATGGCCGGAAGGCAGGCGTTGCGACCAGCCGCATCAGCAGCTTGCCCATCGCCTCGCTCTCGCAAGCCAGCGTTATTGCAGTCGGCTTTCCCGCCGCCACTTCATGCGCGAAGGTGGGGCCAGAGAGCACCGCAAGCGGGTTATCGGGCCGCAATTCGGCAACGATTTCGGAGACAAGCATTTGCGTGCCCGCCTCGATGCCTTTCGAGCAGAGCAGCAACGGCGCATCGGTTTCGGGTAGGCGTTCGAGCGATTTGCGCAAATGCTGCGCCGGCGTCACCAGCAGCAGCGCCGAACAGCCCGCCATGTCGGCAAGATCGCCAGTGGCGCGGACTGTCGATGGCAATGCGAGATCGGGGAGGTAGAGCGGATTGCCCTTCCCCGCATTCACCGCTGCGACCACCTCGGGCTCCAGCGCCCAGAGCAGCACCTGTTCATGATTCTGCGCCATCACGCTGGCAAGCGCGGTGCCCCATGCGCCTGCGCCGATGATGCCGATCGGTTGCCCAGTCATGCCTTCACTCCTGCGCCGCGCACGGCCTCTGCATCCGGATCAAGCGGCCAGCGCGGGCGCGCGGCGACGTCGAGCGGATCGGTCAGTCCAGCGGCAAAGCGTTCCGCCCCCGCCCAGGCGATCATCGCGCCATTGTCGGTGCACAGCCAGTGCGGAGGTGCGACGAAGCGCATGCCGTATCGCCCGGCCACGCGTTGCAGCATCGCGCGGATGGCATCATTGGCCGCCACCCCGCCCGCGACCACCAGCGCACCTATCGGATCAATCCGCGACAGGCTGTATTCGAGACGGTCTTCAAGGCAATCGACCACCGCCTGTTGAAAGGAGGCGGCAATATCTTCGGGTTTGTGCGTCCCTGCCTCATGCGCGCGCAAAACCGCACTTTTCAGGCCCGCAAAGCTGAAATGCGGTTCGTCGGCGCCTTTGAGCGGCCTAGGCAGCGCGACGGCTTTGGCATCGCCCAGCTTGGCAGCCCGTTCGACCGCAGGGCCACCGGGAAAACCGAGGCCCAAAATCTTCGCGCTCTTGTCAAACGCCTCGCCCACCGCATCATCGATGGTGGTCGCGAGCCGGTCGTAATCGCCGACGGCGTTGACCCGCAGCAACTGGCAATGCCCGCCCGAAACGAGGAGCAGCAAATAGGGAAACTCCAGATCAGGATCGATCAGCCGCGGCGACAGCGCGTGGCCTTCGAGGTGGTTGACCGCAATCAGCGGTTTATTCGCGGCCATCGCCAGCGCCTTGGCCGTCACCAGCCCGACCATCACCCCGCCGATCAGCCCCGGCCCGGCGGTCGCGGCAATCGCATCAACATCGTTCAACGTCATCCCGGCATCGGCGAGCGCGGTTTCCACCAAAGGTGTCATCAGTTCGGCATGCGCGCGCGCGGCAATCTCCGGCACCACCCCGCCAAAGGCACGGTGATGGTCCTCCTGCCCCGCCAGCGCATGGCTCAATATCGTGCGGTCCGAACGCACCAAAGCCGCTGCGGTTTCGTCGCAACTCGATTCAAGGCCCAAAATCACTGCCATCGGCTTCCCCTTAGGGATGTGCCCCGCTATGGACAAGCCGCATGACCCCAAGCATCTCCAATCCCTTGCGCATCGGCACCCGTTCCTCCCCGCTCGCTTTGGCGCAGGCGGAGATGACTAAGGCGGCGCTGTTGGCCGCACATGGCTGGGATGAAGCGGCGGTTGTCCTCGTCCCGATGCTGTCGAGCGGGGATAAGATACAGGACCGCCCACTCGCAGAAATCGGCGGCAAGGCGCTGTGGACCAAGGAGCTGGAACGCGCCCTCATCGAGCGCGAAATCGACATCGCGGTGCATTCGATGAAGGATGTCGAAACCGTGCGTGCCGGATTATTCGGTATTGTAGCAATGCTGCCGCGCGCCGATGTGCGCGACCGGCTGATCGGTGCGGAGAGCATCGCGGCACTTCCGCAGGGTGCCAAAGTCGGCACCTCCAGCCCGCGTCGCGCGGCGCAGCTCAAAGCCCTGCGTCCGGACATCACAACCGGCAGCATCAGGGGCAATGTTGCGACACGGCTGTCGAAGGTCGAAAACGGCGAATTTGACGCGACATTGCTGGCAGCGGCTGGGCTCGCCCGATTGGGTCAGGGCAATATCGGAACCGCCATCGAGACGTCGGAGATGCTACCCGCCGCCTCGCAAGGTGCAATCGGCATCGATTACCTCGTCGATCGTAGCGAAATCGCGGCGCTGATGGTTCCCATCAACCACCCGGCGACTTTCGCCTGCGTGATGGCTGAGCGTGCTTTTCTTGAGGCGCTGGGTGGCACCTGCCATTCGCCGGTCGCGGCTCAGGCTGTCTGGCACGGTGACGTACTTACACTCCAAGGCGAGATTCTGCGCGAAGATGGCAGTGAGCGTGAACAGGGCTCGATCACCTGCAAACCCGGCGATCAACTGGCACCCGCATTGCTTGCCCGCCAACTCCTCGACGCGGCAACGCCCGAGCTGCGGGCGCTGTTCGAAGGATGAAGCTGCTCATCATCCGCCCGCAACCGGGCAATGATGCCAGCGCCAAACGGGCACGAGAGGCTGGCTTCGATCCTGTGCAATTACCTTTTTTTGAAGTGCGGGCGCGCGGCTGGGATGCACCCGATCCGTCGCATTTCGATGCACTTCTGATCACCAGCGCCAATGGCGTGCGCCACGCCGGGGCCGGACTGGACATATATAGCGCCCTGCCAGTGCACGCTGTCGGGCGGAACAGCGCCGATGCGGTTGCGGCCAAGGGCCTGACATTGGCGTCGACCGGAACGAAAGGCGTCGATGAGGCGCTGCAAATGGCGATCGCTGCGGGCCATCATCGGTTGCTATGGCTGACGGGCGAGGATCAGACGCGCTTCGAAGCGCCCGAAAGCCTGCAGATCGAAACGCGGATCGTTTATGCGGCCGAGCCTGCCGAACTCCCTTCGGATGCGCGCTTCATCGTCGCCAGTGCAGATATGGTCGCTCTGCATTCGGCCCGCGCCGCGCGAAATTTTGCCGAATTTGTGGATGCCCACGGCCTGTCACGCACCAATATCCGGCTCGCTGCCTTTTCGGAAGCGATTGCCGACGCCGCCGGTCCGGGCTGGCAATCCATAGCCATTGCCTGCCACCCCAGCGACGAAGCGCTGTTGTCGGCAGCGCGTGCGCTTGGTAGACAGGCGCGCACATAAAGGTCGCAGGGGAAATATATTGAACTGGAGAGCAGCTGTAGCGCTTTCGATATTGGCGTTTGTCGGCGGTGGGCTGGCAATCAGCTGGCTTTCCTCGTCTGGCCTTGCGCCGTGGGATGAAGCACCGCTCGCCGGGTCTGATGCGCAGGTTGCAGCATTGCCCGAAGCAGCACCGCCGCCGACAAATCCGATGCTGGCATCTCCAGTCGCACCCCAGATTCTGCAACCCATTGCCGATTCCGCGCGCACCGAAGCAATGCTGGTGGCGATGGCCACACGCAGGGCGATCAATGCAGGCGCTCCGCTTGGCGATCTTGGCCCCCGGATCGAAACCGCCTTCGGGCAAAGCCAGCCGCAGGCTTTGGCGCGGATCAAGGCTGCCGAGAAAGAGGGAATGACACCCGTGAAGCTGGCGGCCGAGTTTGATTCGATCGCCCCCCAATTGTCGCGCGAACCCGAAATGTCCTGGTCGCGCTTTCGGCAGGAAATCCTGACGATGTTTGTTTTACACACATCGGATGCACCACCACCCACTGCCGACGCGCAATTGCAGCGAACACGCGACCTTGTTCTGACCGGAAATGTCGAATCCGCCATCCGCCTGGTCGCTACAATGCCGGGTGCAGCGAATGCACGCGACTGGTTGGCCAAGGCGCGGCGCTATGTCGAAACGCAACGCGCGCTCGACAGTCTGGAAAATGCGGCGCTTTCGATGCCGATGGTCGCGCAGCAGCCGGTCATCGCGCCGACGCCCGATGAATCGGTATCGGGGGAAAACCCGGTGGCGACGCTGCCCGTCCCCGAAAGCTGACCGTTGATCGAATTTGGCCCGTGGATAGTGTCATAAATCTTTCATAAATCTGCAGTCAGCTTAAACCGTCGCCATGGCGACGACCCCGCTCTCGATTCTTGCCGCGTACGAAGCACGTGCAATGCCCCCAGCCTTGCCGCTGCTGGCGCGCGAGGTGGCGGGCTTTGCAGCGACGCGTATCCGCGCCACCTTTGCGCCGCCGGTTCGGCTGGATGTCGAAGGCCGAGGGCAGAATGTTTTCGTCATTCCCGGTTTTCTGGCGTCTGACCGCACCACGGCCCGCCTGCGCCGTTCACTCGATCAGGCCGGGTTTCGCGCGTATGGCTGGGGCCTTGGGCGCAATGGCGGGGTTTCCCCAGATCTGTTCGGGCAGATCGACCGGCAGTTTGATCACAACGAAATCGATAGCCCGGCAACTTTGGTCGGTTGGAGCCTGGGTGGGGTGATCGCCCGCGAATATGCGAAGCGGTCGCCGCACCGAGTATCGCGCGTCATCACACTGGGCAGCCCCTTTTCAGCGCATCCGCGCGCCAACAATGCCTGGCGGGTGTATGAATTTGTGGCAGGTCACAAGGTCGACAATCCGCC
>JAGNSY010000061.1 GCA_017987825.1 Sphingorhabdus sp.
ATTTTTCGTGGTAGCAATCCTGCACCTCGATATCGGCCTGGGTGAAGAAGCGGAAAATCTGCGTCAGCAGGTTGCGCTCATGCTCGCTGATCTTCTGCGCCCAATCGCGGCAATCCTCTCCCAAAGGCACTTCCTCGGGCAGCCAGTGGATCTGCTGCTGCCGTTTCCAGAAATCATAGGCCCAGGGATATTCAAAGGGCTTGTAGCTGTTGCGGGCTTCTAACAGTGGCATTTTATGCTTCCTCGGTTCAATCTTTTCCCTCTCCCCTTGCGGGAGAGGGCAACGAGACTTGGCAGCTCGCTGCCTAGTCGCAGTGGGAGAGGGGGTGTGGGGCGGCTAGCGCGCAACCCCTCTCCAACTTCGCCTAAGCCGCCATGCGGCCAAGGCTTCATATCCTCTCCCGCAAGGGGAGAGGAGGTAACTCACTGACAGGCGAGACATTCTTCATAGTCGGTCTGCTCGCTGGCCGCCAATTCCATCACCGGCGCGTCGGCGGTGTTGTCGGCTTCGACCCCGCCCGCGAAACCAGCGCGCTGGATCGATTTGGAGCGGAGATAATAAAGCGACTTGATGCCCAGTTCCCAAGCGCGGAAGTGGAGCATCAGCAGGTCCCATTTTTCCACGTCTGCCGGAATGAACAGGTTCAAGGACTGCGCCTGATCGATATAGGGCGCGCGGTCGCCAGCGAGTTCGAGCAGCCAGCGCTGGTCGATTTCAAAGCTGGTCTTGTACGTGTCCTTTTCCTCAGGGGAGAGGAAGTCGAGATGCTGTACCGAACCACCCTTTTCGAGGATGGTGTTCCAGACATTGGTGCTGTCCTTGGCTTTCGCCTGCAGCAGCTTTTCGAGATAGGGGTTCTTGACGATGAAGCTGCCCGACAGCGTCTTGTGCGTGTAGATGTTCGCCGGGATCGGCTCGATGCACGCGCTGGTGCCGCCGCAGATGATGCTGATCGACGCGGTGGGGGCGATTGCCATCTTGCAGCTGAAGCGTTCCATCACGCCGCGTTCCTCGGCATCGGGGCAGGCACCGCGTTCGGTGGCGAGCACCATTGACGCCTGATCGGCCTGTGCGCGGATATGCTTGAAGATCTTCATGTTCCACGACTTTGCCATCGCGCTTTCAAAGCCAAGGCCGCGCGATTGCAGGAAGCTGTGAAAGCCCATCACGCCCAAGCCGACCGACCGTTCGCGTCCGGCGCTGTAGCGGGCGCGGGCCATTTCGTCGGGCGCGCGGTCGATGAAATCCTGCAGCACATTGTCGAGCATGCGCATGACATCCTCGATGAACATCTTGTCGCTGTTCCACTCGTCCCATGTTTCAAGGTTGAGCGAGCTGAGGCAGCAGACCGCAGTGCGATCGCCACCCAGATGGTCGCGGCCGGTGGGCAGGGTGATTTCGGCGCACAGGTTTGACGTCGATACTTTCAGCCCCAGTTCGCGGTGATGCTTGGGCATCGCGTTGTTCACGGTGTCCGAAAAGATGATGTACGGCTCGCCGGTAGCGAGGCGGGTTTCGACCAGTTTCTGGAAGAGCGAACGCGCATCGACGGTGCCACGGATGCTGCCATCCTTGGGCGATTTGAGGTTGAATTCCGCGCCTTCGCGCACCGCTTCCATGAACTCGTCCGACAGCAATACGCCGTGGTGCAGGTTCAATGCCTTGCGGTTGAAATCGCCCGAGGGTTTGCGGATTTCGAGGAATTCCTCAATCTCGGGATGGTTGATGTCGAGATAGCAGGCGGCCGAACCACGGCGCAGGCTGCCTTGCGAGATTGCCAGCGTCAGCGAGTCCATCACGCGGACGAAGGGGATGATGCCGCTGGTCTTGCCGTTGAGGCCGACAGGTTCGCCGATGCCGCGCACGCTGCCCCAATAGGTGCCAATGCCGCCGCCGCGCGAGGCGAGCCAGACATTCTCGTTCCAGGTGTTGACGATGCCCTCAAGGCTGTCGTCGACGCTGTTCAGATAGCAGCTGATCGGCAGGCCGCGTCCGGTGCCGCCGTTCGACAGCACGGGGGTGGCGGGCATGAACCACAGTTTCGAGATATAGTCATAGAGCCGCTGGGCATGGGCCTGATCATCGGCATAGGCAGACGCCACGCGGGCGAACAGATCCTGATAATTTTCACCGGGCAGCAGATAGCGGTCGCGCAACGTCTCTTTGCCGAACTCGGTCAGCAGGTCATCGCGTGCGCTATCGGTCACGACATCAAACCGGCGCACGTCGACCGTCTTGCTATCGCCCGCCTTGGCCTTCGCCCCACTGTTTTGAGCAGCGGCCACTTCCTTTTCAGGCTTTGCCTTCTTTACCTGCGGGGTATCGGTCTCTGTCTTTTCTGCTTCGAGCATGTCTGCCATATTGCCTTCTCCGGCCTCCCGGCCAGTATCCCTGAAATCCATGTGACTCATTGCTCCCCAATTTGGTGCTGGCCCTCACCCCGTTCGATTGCCAGCTCCGACTACCAAGACCCAAGAAACTTGTTCGCTTCTTGTTCGACTCGGGAAGCAAACGCCTCCCTTAGCATTTTGTGCGACCCGAGGGGCATAAATTCGCGCGCCATCCGCTATTTTTTCAGGGCAAAAAAGCCCCGCCGCAGAATTGCTCCTGCAGGATGAAACACAAATTGTAGGTATGCCCCCTGTGGCCAACCGCTATCTATAGTGCCTCAACCATTTTCAGACGCAAGAGGGTAAATGGTTAATTAAGGACTCGATTCGTCGCTTGCCTGATTCCATTCGTCGCACTCTCTTTGGGGGGCAGCGCAGCGACGCACGGACTTCCTAGGACTTGTCTAGCGCGCAAGAGATTTTGCGACGAGTGGCGTAAAATTTTTATCCACGATAAAAAATCGATGGGGATAAACCGGCAGCGCACTTGACCAACGCAACGCCGTGGATTCGCGATCCGGACGATCGGCAATGCGATCGCCACGCCGCCCGACAAGGCAAAGCGAATCCATCCGAGCACCAAGAAAGATTCGCACGCGCAGACATTGCCTAAAGCCGCCGCGCGCTGCTAACGCGCAGTCCATGTCAGGAAACGAAACGCAAAAGCATCCGCTCGTCACCGAGCTCGAAGATCTGCTCTCCGTCCAGCGTATGGGCGATGGCTGGTATCTGGGGATGCGCAAGCCCGGCGGCGTCGGCCGCGTCTTTGGTGGGCAGGTGATCGCACAGGCGCTGGCCGCCGCTCAGGATACGGTGGGATCAGAACGGATCGCGCATTCGCTGCACGCCTATTTCATGCGCGCGGGCGACGAAGATTATGAAATCACCTTCCGTGTCGAGCGCGATTTTGACGGCGGCAGTTTCTCGACCCGGCGGGTCATTGCGCTGCAAAAGGACCGACCGATCCTGAACTTGGCAGCATCTTTCCAGAAGATGGAAGAGGGGCTCCACCATCAGGAACCGATGCCCGATGTGCCGCCGCCCGAAGAGTTGAAGGACGAAGCACAACTGCGCGCGATGTTCGCCGATCAGGTGCCGGAAAAATTCCGCGACAATTTCGTTCGCGAACGCGCCTTTGAAAGCCGTCCGGTCGATGCCCGCGACTGGCTGGGCGGAGACAAGCGCCAGCCCGCGCGACAAGATGTCTGGTTTCGGCTGCGCGACCGCACCGTTGACGATCCCGCAGTCCACCGCGCTATGCTCGCCTATCAAAGCGACAGCTGGCTGCTTGGCACCTGCACATTGGCGCATGGCGTCACCTGGATGACCCCGGGGATGATGAGCGCCAGCCTTGACCATGCCGTTTGGCTACACGGCGATTTCCGTGTCGATGACTGGCTGCTCTACAGCTGCGACAGCCCCTGGACTGGGCGCGGACGCGGGTTCAACCGTGGCGCAATCTATACCCGCGATGGGCGTCTGGTGGCGACATGCGCGCAGGAAGGGTTGATCCGGATGCGCGCGCCTAAAGCTGACTGAGCGGCTCAGGTAAAAATCAACGCACTGGTCTATCGGACCGGTTGACGGCGAACCCGGTCTGACTCACAAGACGGGGCAAAGGAGTCCCGTCGATGAAGCTTCGTCCGATTGCGTTTGCCGCCCTTATCTTTGCGGTGTCTTTCGCTGCCCCTCTGGCCGTCTCGCCTGCGCAGGCCAGCGCGGATTCGACCTGCTATCCAAATTGGAAAATCCGGCAGACCGATCACAATGGCTGTAGCGGCACCGCGCTTATCAGTCCCGGCAATGATACGCGCGTCAATCTGCTCATGCTGCTCCATGACCGGCACGGTTCGGTCGGGGTCTCGAACGTTCCCGATTATGACAGCTATTATAACGAACGTCGCCGCAGCGAGGCGGAACCGTTCAACTTCCCATATTTCGCAGGCAAGCTTGGCCCGGCGCGCAAAGAGCAGGAAGACGATTCCGCATTCCCTTGGGGCACGCGTTGCATGTCGAACGCTGCGGGTTCGGCGGCTTTTATCGCGGCAGTGGGTGCAGCCAAAGGCTTGAACGGGACCGAACGGGCAACGCTGGCGGCGGCGCGCAGTGCGATGAGCCCGCAATGTTCGAGCGATGAAACCGCCCGCGCGGTTGCCGAGATCGCGGTGCAGAATGTAACCTCAAAAGCCGGGAAAGCCTTCGCCAATTATCTGATCGGGGCGGCTGCCTTTTACGATGGCGATATGGCAGGTGCAGGGGCCGCTTTTTCCGCCATCGGAAAGTCCGGCGATAGCTGGCTGGACGGAGCCGCCACCTATATGGTTGCCCGCGCCGCACTCAACCAAGCCACCGACAGTGCCTTTGGCGAATATGGCAATCTCAAAAAGGAAGGTGGCGATCGCACGCTGCTGACGGTGGCGGAAAATGGTTTCCGCACCTATCTGAAAGCCAACCCCAATGGCGCCTATGCCACATCGGCGCGCGGCCTGTTGCGCCGCGTCTATTGGCTGGGGCAGGACAGGCAAAAGCTGCTGAATGAGTATATCGCCCAATTTGCCGAAAAGGAGGCGGCCAAGCGTAACCTGTCGCTCGCTGATATGGTGCAGGAACTCGACATCAAGCTGTTCGGCGATCTGGGAGCAAACGACAGCAGCGATCCCGAATTGCTCGCGGTGATCCTGTTGCGCGAAATGCGCTATTATGATGATCCTTCGCTTGACGAAAGCAACCCGCCGGTCAGCCGATCTTCGATCGAGGCGCTGCGCGGGCTTTATGCCGGCAAGGAGGATTTGTTCAATTATCTGCTCGCGGCGCATGCCTATTATGTCGAGAAAAAGCCCGCAGAGGTCCTCAAGCTGATCCCCGCGACGGCAGGCGGCAGCGGCTATCTGGCCTATAGCCGCCAGTTGCTGCGTGCCGTAGCACTCGATGAAGCGGGCAATGCCGGTGCACGCGCGGCGCTGATTACCGCACTCAATGCAGGCAAGCTGCCTTTTCAGAGGGGCACGGCGGAACTGGGTCTTGCCATGCATCTTGAACGCGCCAAGGCGCTCGATCTGGTCTATGCCGCCGGTTCGCCGATCCAAGATGCGGAAATCCGGCAGATATTGCTGCGTTATTCGGCTGGTCCTGCGCTGCTCCGCGCGCGCGCGGCTGACAAGGCAACAGCTGCCGATGAACGCAATGTCGCGCTCTACACCTTGCTCTACAAACAGCTGACGCGTGGCGATTATGCAGGCTTTGTAAAAGATAGCGCGCTGGTTCCGGCCAATGCGAAACGCATTGCGGCGGATGATTATGAAACGCCGCGCTATAGCGAGGTTGCCGTGTTTAACTGGGCCGGATCGCGCGATTTCGTCTGCCCTGCTATCAGCACGACCGCATCGACGCTGGCTGCCAATCCCAAAGATCCGCGCGGGCTTTTGTGTCTTGGCGAATTTGTTCGCCTGCACGGCATGGACCCCTATTTTTATGGCGTGAGCGAGTATCTTGATACCCCGCGCAATAAGGATGAACTGGGCGGCCATCCCAGCCCATTTCCGGGTAAGCGCTTCTCGCGGTTGGACGCCTATAAGGCGATAATCGCCAATCCGGCGGCGGGGCCTGAAAACCGGGCTTACGCGCTGCACCGGGCGATCCGCTGCTATGCCCCGAGCGGGATGAACGGCTGCGATGACAGCGAGCAGTCTATGGCCCAGCGCAAGGCGTGGTTCCAGCAACTGAAGCGCGAATTCCCGACTTCGCCCTGGTCGAAAAAGCTGACCGTTTATTGGTGATCGGCTGATGCGCCTGCTGGCGCTCATTGCGCTGATGCTTTTGTCTGCCTGTGACCGGGCGGAGCAGGGGCGGGTCGATGCCCGCAACTATGATGCCTTCTGGCTGTGGGCGGGGGTTGAGCCGCAGCCGGTGCTCGATAGCGCGAAGACGATTTACATATTGGCCGCCGAGATCAAGGGCGGGCCCGAGGGTCGCTATGTCGACTTGCGTCCGGCCGTGCCACGGGTGAAACATGCGCAGGTCTGGATTGTCTATCGTGTCGAGACGCTGGTGTGGGACGCGAGTGTCCTCCCGCGCATTCGTCGCGATTTGGAAAGCTGGAATGGCAAGGGCAACCGGATTGCAGGCATCCAGATCGATTTCGACGCCGCGACGCGTGGACTGCCGGGCTATGCCGCCTTTTTGCAAAAGCTCCGCGGCGACCTGCCACCCGGCACCGGATTGTCGGTCACCGGCCTGCTCGACTGGAGCAGCGGCGGGGACAGTCCCGCTTTGAACGCGCTTGCAGGCACGGTTGATGAGGTTGTGCTGCAAACCTATCAGGGGCGGCACACGATCCCCGGTTATGCCGCCTATCTGCGCCTGTTGGAACGGGTGAAGCTGCCTTTCAAAATTGGCCTTGTGCAGCAGGGCGAGTGGCAGGCACCGCCCGGCCTGTCGCGCAATCCGAACTTCCGGGGCTATGTCGTCTTCCTGCTGAATTCCGAGGGGTCTTGAACATCCGGCCCGTGTGCGTAAAGGCGTTGCCAACTCCGACCAACAGGGCTTGCTCCATGACCGTCACTATTTCCGAAAATGACATCATCGAAAGCGTCGCCGACGCGCTCCAATATATCAGCTACTTCCACCCGATGGATTATATCCGCGCGCTGGGCGAGGCGTATGAGAAGGAGCAGGGCCCGGCCGCCAAGGATGCGATTGCGCAAATCCTGACCAACAGCCGTATGTGTGCCGAGGGGCACCGGCCGATCTGCCAGGACACCGGCATTGTCACCGTGATCGTCAAATGGGGGCAGCAATGTGTGCTCGACAGCCACCGCAGCCTTCAGGAAGTGATCGATGAGGGCGTGCGCCGCGCGTACCTGCACCCTGAAAACAAGCTGCGCGCCTCGATCCTTGCCGATCCCGCCTTCACCCGCGTCAACACCCGCGACAACACGCCCTCGGTGGTCCATCTCGAAATGGTTCCCGGCGACAAGGTGTCGTTCGATGTCGCGGCCAAGGGTGGCGGCAGCGAGAACAAGACCAAGTTCAAGATGATGAACCCGTCGGACAATATCGTCGACTGGGTACTTGAAATGGTCCCGCAAATGGGTGCGGGCTGGTGCCCGCCGGGGATGCTCGGCATCGGCATTGGCGGCACGGCGGAAAAGGCGATGGTGCTCGCCAAGGAAAGCCTGATGGGCGCGATCGACATGGCGCAGCTGAAAGAGCGCGGCCCGCAGAACGATATCGAGCGGCTGCGGATCGAGATTTTCGACAAGGTCAACGCGCTCGGTATCGGTGCGCAGGGGCTGGGTGGCCTCGCGACGATCCTTGATGTGAAGATCATGGACTATCCGACCCATGCCGCGTCAAAGCCTGTCGCGATGATCCCCAATTGCGCCGCGACGCGCCACGCGCATTTCACGCTGAAGGGCGAAGGCTCGGTGTTCCTCGAGACCCCCAATCTGGACGATTGGCCCAAGGTCGAATGGGCACCCGATAGCACCGCGATCCGCGTTAATCTCGACACGCTGACCGCAGCCGATGTTGCGGGCTGGAAGGCGGGCGACCGCCTCCTGCTCAACGGAAAAATGCTCACCGGTCGCGACGCCGCGCACAAGCGCATCGCTGACATGCTTGCCAAGGGTGAGGAACTGCCCGTCAGCTTCAAGGGGCGGATGATTTATTATGTCGGTCCGGTCGATCCGGTGGGCGAAGAAATCGTCGGCCCCGCCGGCCCCACCACCGCGACGCGCATGGATAAGTTCATGGACATGATGCTCGAACAGGGCCTACTCGGCTGCGTCGGCAAGGCAGAGCGTGGGCCTGCGGCAACGCAAGCGATTGCCAAACACAAGTCCGCCTATCTGATGGCGGTCGGCGGTGCCGCCTATCTCGTCGCGCGCGCGATCAAAGGCAGCAAGGTGGTCGGCTTTGAAGATCTCGGCATGGAGGCGATTTACGAATTTGAAGTGCAGGACTTCCCCGTGACCGTCGCGGTCGATTCAAGTGGGGAGAATGTTCACACCAGCGCGCCGCTGATTTGGAAGAAAAAGATTGTCGAGGAAGGGTTGCTTGAAAGCGTCTGACGCTTTCGAGCTAATTCGCGCGCTCCGCCGCCAGTCGCGCATAATAAAGCTGCACGTCATACTCTTCGTCGCCGTCATAACGCGGGGCGTAGTGGGCGAAGGCGGCCTCCAGTTCGTCGATGCGTTCGCGCATCCGCACGACATTATAGGCATGGCCGACCAGATAATATTCGCTGGCCTGCATTTGTTTGAAGATTATCTCGGCAAAGCGATCGGCATCCATTCCATTATGGCGCGAAAGTGGCGTCGAGACCCAGCCGGGGATGATGACCCCGGATTTGATATGCGCCAGCTCGGGCTTGTTTGCGATTTCGCGGCGCAGGACGTCCATCAGGCCGAACAGCGCGTGCTTGCCCGATACATAGGCGCCGCCTCCGGCTGGCAGCGCGTTGAACAGCGCGTTTTCGGAGGCTGTGGAATAGATCGCGGAGGGCAGGCCGTCGGCGCGGTAGCGTTTGCCGAATGTCTGGATGCCGTGCCATACGCCCTAGAAATTGATGTCATAGAGCGCGCGGGCTTCGGCAAGGTCGGTGTCGAACATGCCGCCGCGCGGGCCACCGATACCTGCATTGTTGACGATGATGTCGCCGCGCCCATTTTCCGCCCATGCGAAATCGGCGAGTGCCTCGATGGCGGCCGCATCGGCCACATCGCCCGCAAAATATTTGGCGTCGATGCCAAGCGCCTTGAGCGTCTCGGTCGCTTCCCCCAGCACCTCTTCGCGCGGTTCAAACAGGATGATCCGCGCGCCAGCCGTCCCCATCTGTTTGGCAAGGGCAAAGCCTATGCCGGTCGCACCTCCCGTAATCACCGCCGTCTTGCCTGCAAATTGCATGTCGATTCTCCACCGCATTCTCGCCCGGCATTTGCGCTGGCTTGTGTTGGCCGGGCTTAGGCGTAAGACGATGTCATGAAGCCTGAGATTTTCAAAGCGGTCATCGATCCGCGCGCCGCCACGATCATCGACGCTGGCGCATGAGCGAGAAGGGAAGGTTCCGCCAATTCCTCTCTCGCCTCGGCCCGGGGCTGGTGACGGGTGCGGCGGATGACGACCCCTCGGGCATCGGTACACACAGCCAGGTTGGGGCGCAATTCGGCTATGGCCTCAGCTGGACCTTCCTTTTCAGCTTTCCACTGATGGTTGCGATCCAGGAAGTCGCAGCGGAAATCGGGCGGGTGACGGGAGCAGGGATAGCGCGCAATTTGCGACGCCATTATCCCCGCTGGCTTCTGGTATCGATGGTATCGCTGCTGCTGTTTGCCAATATCATCAATCTGGGTGCCGATCTGGCCGCTATGGGGGC
Source organism: Sphingorhabdus sp. (assembly GCA_017987825.1). Classification (GTDB taxonomy): domain Bacteria; phylum Pseudomonadota; class Alphaproteobacteria; order Sphingomonadales; family Sphingomonadaceae; genus Sphingorhabdus_B. Next base: position 9,767 of record JAGNSY010000061.1, read on the forward strand.
AGCGGTCGGGCTTTTGATCGGCGGGCCTTTGGGGCTCTATACCCTGCTGTTTGGCATTGTCTGCGTCGCTGCCGAAATCTGGATGTCCTATGAGCGCTATTCGGCGATCCTCAAATGGACCACATTGTCGCTTTTTGCCTATGTCGCGGTGGTGATGGTCGCGCAGGTGCCTTGGGGCGAGGCGCTGACCTCGCTGGTTGTGCCGCGCATAGAATGGACGGGGGCCTATGCCACCGCTGTTGTCGCCATATTGGGAACTACAATCAGCCCCTATCTTTTCTTCTGGCAAGCCGGACAGGAAATCGAGGAACAGAAACGCCACCATGTAAAGCCGCTGTGCCTGACTCCGAAAGAAGCAGGCCCCGAGCTGAAGCGCATCCGCATCGATACGCTAACCGGCATGGCGTTCAGCTCAATCGTCTCGCTCGCCATTGTTTTCGCGACCGCCGCAACGCTGCATGCAAACGGCGTGCGCGATATCGAAACATCGGCACAGGCGGCGGAGGCGTTGCGACCGATCGCGGGCGATTTCGCCTTCGCGCTGTTCGCGTTGGGGATCATCGGCACCGGCATGCTCGCGGTGCCGGTGCTCGCGGGCTCGGCAGCCTATGCGGTCACCGAAATGTTCGGCTTTGCCGGAAGCCTCGATGCCAAACCGCGAAAGGCCAAGCTATTCTATGGCACGATCACCATCACAACGATGCTGGGGGTCAGCCTGCAATATGTCGGCATCGATCCGGCCAAGGCGCTCTATTGGGCCGCGGTGGTCAACGGTGTGCTGGCGGCGCCGTTGATGGCGGTGATGATGCTGATTGCGCGTAACCGCCGTGCGATGCACAGCCTGACGCTCAGTATGCGGGCAACGATCACTGGCTGGATAGCGACCGCCGTGATGGCGGTGGCGACGATCGTCTTTTTCGCGACCTTATGATCTGGCTTCCCGCGACCCTGCTCGCCGCGCTGTTTCAGGCCTGGCGCACCGCCGTGCAGCAACGGGTGCGGGCCGAACTGTCAGTCAATGCAGCCGGGTTGGTGCGTTATCTTTACGGACTGCCGGTGGGAATAGCGTTGCTGGCGCTCTATCTGGGGTGGGCGGGCTATGACCTTCCCGCCTTGCCTTTGCCCTTCATCGCTTACTGTGCCGCCGCCGGTTTCGCGCAGATTATCGGCACCAACCTGCTGCTGATGGCATTCGGTTATCGCAACTATGTCGCGGGCACGGCCTTTGCCAAGACAGAGGCGATGCAGGGCGCGTTGCTGGCCTTCCTGTTGCTGGGCGAGACCTTGAGCTGGCTGACTATTGGCGGGATAGCGGTGGGCGTTG
>JAGNSY010000062.1:0-4037 GCA_017987825.1 Sphingorhabdus sp.
TGCGCCTTCTCCAGAATCAGCGGCGGAGATAGCGCGATGATGTCTCCAGTCGCGCGTACCAATAGTCCATTGTCAAAACAGGCGTGGAACAGTTCGGTCGCGCGTTTGGTGGGGGCGCCGGGGCGGGGTTCAAGTTCGATGCCAGCTACCAACCCGATGGTGCGGATGTCGATGATGTGCGGCTTGCCCTTCAGGCTGTGCGCAGCGTCAGCCCAATAGGCCCCCAATTCGTCGGCTTTGCCGAACAGACCTTCGTCGCGGTAGAGATCGAGCGTGGCGATGCCTGCAGCACTCGCCAGCGGATGGCCCGAATAGGTATAGCCGTGGAACAGCTCGATGCCGTCGGCGGCGTTGTTCACCACATCATCATGAATTTGTCGGCTGACCGCGACCGCACCCATAGGGACGGCAGCGTTGGTCAGTCCCTTGGCCATGGTGATGATGTCGGGCGTCACGCCCCATGTTCCGGCAGCGGTCGCACCGCCGACGCGGCCATAGGCGGTGATCACCTCGTCGAAAATCAGTATGATCCCATGCTTGGTGCAAATGTCGCGCAGCCGCTGCAGATAACCGACCGGGGGAATCAGAACACCTGTGGAGCCTGCCATCGGTTCGACAATGACGGCAGCGATAGTTTCAGCGCCGTGCAATGTAACCAGCCGCTCAAGGTCGTCCGCCAGTTCGGCCCCATGCGCCGGAAAGCCCTTCGAAAAGGCATTGCGCGCCAAATCATGGGTGTGCGGCAAATGGTCGACGCCGGGCAGCCCCTGCCACCAGCGGCGGTTGTTGACGATGCCGCCGACCGAAATCCCGCCAAAACCGGTGCCATGATAGCCACGCTCGCGCCCGATCAGTCGGGTGCGGGTGCCCTGGCCGCGTGACCGCTGCACCGCGAGCGCGATCTTCAAAGCGGTATCGACCGACTCGCTGCCCGAGTTGGTGAAGAAGATGCGGTCGAGCCCTGCGGGCATCAGTTCGGCGACACGGCTGGCTAATTCGAAGGCAAGCGGGTGACCCAGTTGAAAGGTCGGGCCGAAATCCATGCTCGCAGCGGTTTTCGAAATCGCCTCCACAATCGGCGCGCGGCAATGGCCTGCGTTGCTGCACCACAGGCCTGATGTGCCATCAAGGATGCGGTTTCCGGCGACATCCCAATAATGCATGTCCTTCGCAGCGGCCAGCTGTCGCGGGTGTGCCTTATAGGCGCGGTTGGCGGTGAAGGGCATCCAGAATGCTGCCAAAGGGTCGTTTTCACGCATTGATTCGGTCCTTGCTAGGCGCCTTTGGGCGCCGACTGACTGTGACCGATATGCCACAACTTATAAAAAGGACAATGTTGCAGACATAAAATTGCTTGATTGCGGCGGCTCTTGCTGTTTTTGTGCACCTGCACACTGACAGCATCGTTAACCATATAACAAGTGGAAGCTGGCAGAACTCGCGGGAACGAACAGCCATATTGGGGGCAGGGGCCTTTGTGCCAACTGTCAGCGAGTTTAAGTGAAGAAAGGTCAATAATATGCGTAAATCTGTTTTCAAGCTGGCCGCAGCTTGCGTTGCTCTGGGCAGCATTTCGGCCGCCGCTCCTGCCTTTGCGCAGGACGAAGCCGCCGAAGAAGCCGAAGGCCCGATCACCCTTTCGGGCGGCATTGCAGTCGTTTCCGACTATCGTTTCCGCGGCGTTTCGCTGTCGGATAAGGATTTTGCGTTTCAGCCGACTATCACCCTCAGCCATGAATCGGGCTTTTATGTAGGTGCCTGGGGTTCGAACATTGCCGACAATGCTGGCGATGATCTGGAAATTGACATCTACGCCGGTTTTGCCGGTGGTGATGCCGTGACCTACGATCTCGGCGTGACCTATTACATCTACCCCGGTGTTTCGGCATTCAACTATGCTGAAATCATCGGCAAGGTCGGCACCACGGTCGGCCCGGCAACAGTCGGCGCAACGCTCGCTTATGCACCGAGCCAGGACGGAACAGGCAACACCGACAATGTCTATATCGGCACCAATGCCTCGATCGGTATCCCCGATACCCCGCTGACCTTCACCGGCTCGGTCGGTTACGAAGATGGCGCGTTCGGCAACGACAAGGTTGATTGGTCGCTGGGCGTGACGGCTGAAGTCAAAGGCTTCACGCTGGGTGCATCTTATGTTGACACCAACCGCTTCGTCGGTGGTCTCGGCAAGGCTGGTGCGGTCTTCTCGATCAGCTACGGCTTCTGATTTTTCGCTGACCTTCGGGTCGGCAAAGCCAAATTTGCATGCCGGGCTTGACTGTTCAAGCCCGGCATGTCCTTATGTGGCAGGTCCATTTCCGGCCCTAAACCGGTGAAAAACAATGTCTGTCAATCTGGCGAACTGGATCGCCGAAAACAAAATCGACGAAGTCGAATGTATCGTTCCCGATATTAACGGGGTGCAGCGCGGCAAGGTTCTGCCCGCAAAGAAATTCCTCTCCTCGGTCAGTGACAAGTCGCTCCGCATTCCCGGCAGCGTCTTTATCTGTACGATCGACGGGCATTATCCCGAAGACATCGAGGATGTCTGGGACAAGGACCCGGACAAAATCCTGATCGCCGATCCCGACACAATTTGCATAGCCCCCGGCTTCAAATCGCCCACCGCCTTCGTAATAGCCGATGCCTATAATGGCGATGGCACCGAAGTGGGGTTAGCTCCACGCGCCATTCTAAAAAAAGTGCTGGGCCTCTACGCCGCCAAAGGCTGGAAACCGATCATAGCGCCCGAGGTGGAATTCTACCTCGTCAGCCAGAATGTTGATCCCGACTTCCCACTCGTTCCGCCAACCGGCTCCAGCGGCCGGGCCGAAACCGCGAGCCAGCCTTATGGGCTGGAGGCGATGAACGAATATGAAGATATCATCGACCATATCTATGACGATTGCGAACTTATGGGCATCGATATCGACACGATGATCCATGAAATGGGCGCCGCACAGCTGGAGGTGAACTTCCTCCACGGCGATCCGTTGAAGCTTGCCGATCAGGTGTTCCTGTTCAAACGCGTCGTGCGTGCGGTGGCGAAGCAGCACGGGGTTTATGCGACGTTCATGGCAAACCCGATGGCGGGGCAGCCCGGCAGCGCGATGCATATCCACCAGTCGGTGGTCGATGCCGAAACGGGTAAAAACCTGTTCTCCAACGCCAATGGCAAGGATAGCGCGATGTTCCGCAGCTATATTGCCGGCCTCGTCAAGTTCATGCCGCAAATCTCGCCGCTTTGGGCGCCTAATGTGAACAGTTTCCGCCGGATGCGGCCAGACAGCGCCGCACCAATCAATGTGCAATGGGGTGAGGATAACCGGTCCTGCGGTTTCCGCGTGCCGATTTCTGATAAACACAATCGCCGCGTTGAAAACCGCCTGCCGGGCGCGGACTCCAACCCCTATCTGGCAATGGCCGCGTCGCTGGTCTGTGGCTATATCGGGATGGTCGACCGGATGGTGCCTGCAAAGGCGATCACCGGCAGCGCCTATAACCGTGCCCGCACCCTGCCGCGCACGCTGGAAGCGGCGCTCGACCGTTTTTCTGCGTGCAAGCCCGTCCGCAACCTGCTGGGCGAGGATTTCTTCGAGATATTCTACGCGGTGAAGGATTATGAGCTGTTCAACTACCAATCGGTGGTGAGCAGCTGGGAACGCGAGCATTTGCTGCTGAGGGTGTAATGCCCGATCCGCTCAACAACAGTTATTATGCCGCTACCGCCAATGCGTGGCAGCCACAGCCTGCATTTGCGGGAACGGGTGAATATGACGTTGCGGTCATCGGCGGTGGATTCACGGGCCTTTCCGCAGCGCTGGCCTGCGCGGAAAAGGGGCTGAAGGTCGCGTTGTTTGAGGCGCAGAATATCGGTTTTGGCGCGTCGGGCCGGAACGGCGGTCAGCTGATCCCCGGGCTGCGCTGGTCGATGCGCGAGATTGACGAAGAATTTGGCCGCGAACGGGCACAAGCTATTTTTGATCTGGCTTATGGCGCCGTCGGGCGCGTGAACAGCCGGATTTCGCAGCATC
>JAGNSY010000062.1:4137-11081 GCA_017987825.1 Sphingorhabdus sp.
CTGATCCCCGGGCTGCGCTGGTCGATGCGCGAGATTGACGAAGAATTTGGCCGCGAACGGGCACAAGCTATTTTTGATCTGGCTTATGGCGCCGTCGGGCGCGTGAACAGCCGGATTTCGCAGCATCGCATCGCCTGTGACCTCAAGCCCGGCCATCTGGAGGCCGCTTACAAGCCAGAGCATTTTGCGGATATGCAACGCGAGGCTGATTTTCTGGCGAAGGAATTCGGCTGGGAGTCCGAGATTGTCCAGCCGCACAGAATGGATCGGCACATTAACGGCGGCGGCTATCATGGCGGGATTTATGACGCCCAAGGTGGGCATTTCCATCCACTCAACTATGCTTTGGGGCTGGCGCAGGCTGCGTTGAAATCGGGCGTAGCAATTTTCGAACATTCGCCAGTTCAGCGGATCGACGGCGACCGGGTTTTCGCCGAACAGAGCTGCGCCAAGGCACAGTCTATCCTCCTTGCAGCAGACAACTGGATGGGCGATCTCGACCGCGAACTGGGCGGCTACACCGTGCCGATCATGAACTATAACATCGCAACACCGCCCTTACCCGATGCAGACCAGCTGTTGCCGAGTGATGCTGCGATTGCCGACAGCCGCTTTGTTCTCAACTATTTTCGCCTATCTGCAGACAAGCGTCTGATCTTTGGTGGTGGCGAGAAATATGTGCAGACGCCGCCCACCGACATCGCCGCCTTTGTCCGCAAGCATATGGTCGATGTTTTTCCGTCGCTTGCCGATACGCCTATCGACTATGCTTGGGGCGGTGCTGTGGCGGTGACGATGAACCGGCTGCCGCATTTGGGGCGCAAGGGAAATGTGTTTTTCGCACATGGTTTTTCGGGGCATGGCGCGTTGGTGACTACGCTGGCGGGTGAATTCTTGGCAGAGGCTGTTACGGGAACGATGGAGCGGTTCGATGTGTTCGCCAAACTTCCCAATCGGCCATTCCCCGGCGGTCGCTTGTTTGCCCGCCCGCTCGCGACTTTGGGATTGCTCTGGTACGCGCTAAGGGACCGGCTATGATTTCAGACGCTACCATCGATCGCATAGCAGAACGCGAAGCCGCGGCATTTCGTGCCGCGAACCCCAAGTCTTTGGCGTTGGCGCAACAGGGTTCGGCCCACTGGTTTCAAGGCGTGCCGTTTCACTGGATGCTCGATTGGCCGAGTCCGGTGCCGCTAGTGGCGGCCGGGGCCAAGGGGGCGATGTTGATGACGGCCGATGGCCGCACGCTCGACGATTTCTGCCTTGGCGATACCGCCAGCATGTTCGGCCATTCCCCCGCGCCGCTAGCCGAAGCATTGGCCAAACAAGCGAGTGAGGGGCTCAGCTATATGCTGCCCACCGAAAAGGGCGTCGAGCTGGGCGCTATGCTGTCGGCGATGTTCGGCCTGCCGCGCTGGCAAGTGACAACGACGGCCAGCGAGGCCAATCGCGCCGTGATCCGCTGGTGCCGGGGGATTACGGGCCGGAAGAAAATCCTGATCTTCAACGGCTGCTATCATGGTGCAGTCGATGATGTGTTTGTCGATCTGCGCGCCCATCCATCGGGCTGGGAACCTAAAATGCGCGCCAGCCTGATTGGGCAGGTGCAGGATATTTTGCCGACGACCAGCGTGATCGAGTTCAACGATGTTGCTGCGCTCGAACGCGAGCTGAAACGCGGCGATGTCGCTTGCGTGCTGGCCGAGCCGGTGATGACCAATGTTGGTATGGTGCGCGATGCTCCGGGCTATCTGGAAACGCTGCGTCGCTTGTGCAGCGAGACGGGAACGATCCTCGTTTTCGATGAAACCCACACCATCTCCTCAGGCTATGGCGGCCACAGCAATGCTTATGGACCGAAGCCCGACATGATGGTGATCGGCAAGTCGATCGGGGGAGGTGTTCCGACGGCGGTTTATGGTTTCAGCGAGGAAATCGCTGGGCGGATGGCGAAGTTGAACGCGTCGCGCCCTTCAGGACATAGCGGGATCGGCACCACGCTGTCAGCCAATGCGCTGGCGATCACCGCGATGCACGCTATGGTGGGGAAGGTCATCACGCATGCGGCCTATCGCCACATGCTGGCGCTCGCGCAACGGTTGGTGAAGGGCATTGAGGGCGTCGTCGCGGCGCACAAACTGCCCTGGCATGTTGCCAATGTCGGTGCGCGGGTCGAATTTGTCTGCGCCGAGAAGCCCTCCACCAATGGAAGCGAGGCGCGTGCTGCGATGCAGCCAAAATTGGAGGCGGCCATCCACCTCTACCTCGCCAATCGCGGCATTTTGCTTGCGCCGTTCCACAATATGATGTTGCTGTCTCCGGCAACGCAGGAGGGGCAGGTTGACCGGTTGGTTACCGAACTGGGGAATGTGGTAACGGAGTTGACGGACTGACAAATCAACAAACCGGTGTCATTCCCGCGAAAGCGGGAATCCATGGTCTGACATCTCGGTTTAAACTTACAGGTTCGACCATGGACCCCCGATCAAGTCGGGCGTGACAAATTGAAGAAATTGAGAGCCAGAGAATGACAATCATACGTGCCAAATCATCCGCGGTCGTTGCGCCAAAGAGCGAAGCCGAAGCCTTTTTTGCGGCCAATCCGCACATCGACTCAGTCGAGATGATCTACACCGATTTTGGGGGGGTTCCGCGCGGAAAGCGGCTGCGCCAGCATGAGGTGATCGCGGTTTACGAGACGGGACGGATGTTTCCCGGTTCGATCACGGTCGTCGATATCACCGGGCAGGATACGGTCGAAACCGGCCTTGTCTGGGAAGATGGCGACGCCGATCGTTCTATGAAGCCGGTGCCGGGTACGCTTGTGAAAACGCCCTGGGCAGGCGAGAGCGCCGCTCAATTCCTCGTCGATTTCTACGAACTGGATGGCACCCCGCACGATCTTGACCCGCGCCATGTGCTGGGGCGCGTGGTGGATCGTTATGCGGAGCAGGGTTTAGTGCCTGCGGTTGCGGTTGAGCTGGAATTCTACCTTGTCGATCCAAGGCGCAGCCGCGACGGTATGGTGCGTCCGGCGGCGCCTGCCTATAGCAAGGATCGTCCGCGCAATGTCGAGGTCTATGGCCTGCGCGAATTGGAGGATTTTCGCCCCTTCCTCGACGATCTCTACGCCTTTTGCGACGTGCAGGGCCTGCCGCTCGAAAGCGCGATTTCGGAATTTGCACCGGGGCAGTTCGAACTCACCTTGTGCTACAAGCCCGATGTGCTGCGCGCCTGCGACGATGCCATCATGTACAAGCGGGTGGTGAAGGCCGCCGCGCAGCGCCAAGGCCTCGAAGCCACCTTCATGGCCAAGCCCTTTGCCGATCAGGCGGGCAGCGGCATGCACATCCATGTCTCGGTGAACGACGCGGAAGGCAACAATATCTTCGCCAGCGAGGACCCAGAAGGCACCGACGCGCTGCGCCATGCCATTGGCGGGATGATCGCCAATGTGGGGGATAGCTTCGCGCTGTTCGCGCCCAATGCCAACAGCTATCGCCGGTTCAAGGCGAACAGCTATGCACCGGTCGCGCCGACCTGGGGCGTCAACAACCGCACCGTCTCCTTCCGCATTCCGGCGGGCGCTCCCAAGACCCGCCATGTCGAACATCGCGCCTGCGGGGCCGATGCCAACCCCTATCTCGCGGTTGCAGCGGTGCTGGCGGGCATGCATCACGGTATGGCGAACCAGACCGATCCCGGCCCTGCCGTCGTCGGCAACGGCTATGATCGCGACTCCTCAGGCGATGACAAGCCGCCGAGCAACTGGTTCGCGGCAATTGATCGTTTCCATGCCTCCAGCTTCATGCGCGACTATCTGGGTGAGCGTTTTGTCGACATGTACTCGATCGTCAAACGTGTCGAGCAGGACCGCTATTTCAGCGAAGTCCCGCGTCTCGATTATGACTGGTATTTGCGCAACGCCTGACGTCAAAAAATCGCTTTGAAAATCGCCGCTTTTGCGTCAGTCTCTGGAATCGAGGGAACGCATAAACAGGTGGAGCAAAGCCATGGATTTCAAGACACTTCTCGACAATGCACAGAACCGTCGTTCGCTGCTCAAGGGCATGGGGGTCGCCGCTGTCGGCTTGACCTTTACCGGAGCTCTCGCGGGCTGCGGGGAGAAGGAAGCGAAGAAGCTCGCCAATGGCGAGGAAGGCAAGCTCAACTTCTATAACTGGGACACCTATATCGGCGAAACAACGCTCGAAGATTTCAAGGGTGCCAGCGGCGTCGACGTCAACATGACGCTGTTTGCCAGCAATGACGAATTGTTCGCGAAGCTGAAGGCGGGCAATCAGGGCTATGACGTAATCGTGCCGTCGAACGACTTTGTCGAACGCATGGCGCAAGCCGATCTGCTGATGCCGCTCGATTTTGCGCAAATCCCGAATTTCGAGAAGAATATTGCGCCTGAATTCAAGGATGTTCCCTACGATCCGAAACGCAAATATTCGATGCCCTATACATGGCTCTCGCTCGGCATTGGCTATCGCAAGTCGAAGGTGAAGGGCACGCCCGATAGCTGGAAGGTATTGTTCGACAGCGACGAATATAAGGGCCGTATCGCGGTGCTTTCGGAAGCAGGCGATATGTTCCGCCTCTACGGCAAATATCTGGGCAAGTCCGTCAACGGGCTGACCGAAGCCGATATCAAGACCATCGAAGCCATGATGATCAAGCAAAAGCCGAACATCAAAGCCTTCCATGAAGACAATGGCCAAGACCTGTTGCTCAAGGGTGAGGTTGATGTCGTGCTCGAATATAATGGCGATATCGCACAGGCGATGGTCGAGGATGAAGATATCGGCTTTGTCATTCCCAAGGAAGGCAGCCAGCTCAATTCGGATAACCTTTGCATTCCCAAGGGCGCACCACGCCCGAAAAATGCGCATGCCTTCATCAACTATCTGCTCGATGCAGAGGCGGGCAAGAAGATCACCGAGACGATCCTCTATCCGACCCCCAATGCGGCGGCCAAGGCGTTGATGCCCGATGATTACAAAAATAATCCGGTCATCTTCCCTGCAGCTGACCTGCTCGCCAAATGCGAATATGCTGCTTACAATCCAAAGCTGCAGCCGATGTATGAGGAGGCCTTCACCCGCGTGCGGGCGGCCTGATCAGTGGCGGGGGCACTGCAGGACTGGAAAAAGCACAAGCGGCCGTTCGCAGCGATTGCGGGCGCGCCACTGTTCTGGCTGCTGCTTTTCTTCCTCGTGCCTATGGCAATCGTCTGGCTTTACAGCTTTGGCGAAAATGCCGGGCCCGCCGACATTGCGATTTCGGGAACGCTCGACAATTACAAACGGGCCATCGAATGGCTCTATCTGTCGATCTTCCTGAAATCGCTGGCGGTGGCGGCGCTCGTCACACTGATCTGCCTGATTATCGGCTTTCCAGTGGCAATGGCGATAACCTTTGCCGCGCCCAAATGGCGGCCTTGGCTGCTGCTTGGAATCATGCTGCCTTTCTGGACCAATTTGCTGATCCGCACCTATGCGCTGATGACGCTGATGGGCACCAATGGCTATGCCAATAAAGGGCTGAACGCGTTGTGGGACGGGGCGAGCTGGCTGCGCACACTTGTCGGTATGCAACCGCTGGAGGCGTGGACGCCGGTGCAGCTGCTCTACAACAATTTCGCAGTGGTATTGGGGCTAGTCTATGTCCATCTGCCCTTCATGGTGCTGCCGCTTTACTCGGCGCTTGATCGGCTCGACAAATCGCTGATCGAGGCTAGCCTTGATCTGGGGGCAGGGCATTTACGCACGTTGATGAAGATTGTCGTCCCGCTGGCCGGGCCAGGGATTTTGGCAGGCGTCATGATCACGCTGATCCCGGCACTCGGTGCCTATCTGACGCCTGACCTGATGGGGGGCACCGAAAGCCAGATGATCGCCAATGTGATCGAACGCCAGTTCAAGCGCGCCAATGACTGGCCGTTTGGCGCGGCACTGTCCTTCCTGCTGATCTATGCGATGTTCATACTGATCGCGCTGCAATCCATGCGATCTGGTAAGGGGGAGGCACGCTGATGGCTTTGTTCAAACGCACCCCTGTCGCCCCGCTCGAATATACCCGTAAGTTATGGATGCGCGGCTGGGTCGGGGCGACGATGCTGTTCCTCTATGCGCCTTTGCTGATCCTGATGATTTTCAGCTTCAACGACAGCAAGCGCAATGTTGTGTGGAAGGGCTTCACGCTCAAATATTACGAGAAAGCGCTGAACAATGACTCGCTGGTAGAGGCGATGGTCAATTCGCTGACCATTGCGGCGCTCGCCACGATTTTCAGCCTTGTCCTTGGCGCTTTGGCGGCGGTGATGCTGTGGCGGTTCAAATTTCCGTTCAAAGGCGGGGTAGAGGGCACCATGTCGTTGCCGATCATCGTCCCCGAAATCTGCCTCGGTGTCGCTTTCCTGATCTTCTTCGCGAAAATCCAGTGGCCGACCGAACTGCCGTGGCCGCTGAACCTGTCGGCAATTACGATCGCGCATATCACCTTCTGTTTCCCCTTTGTCGCGATGGTCGTGCGATCGCGGCTGGCCAGTTTCAACAATGAGGAGGAAGAGGCGGCGAAGGATCTGGGTGCATCCGAATGGCAGACCTTCCGCGACATCTTGCTGCCACATATGAAGCCCGGCCTGATCGCAGGTGCGCTGCTGGCCTTCACGCTCAGCCTCGACGATTTCGTCATCACCTTCTTCACCAGCGGGCCAGATACGATCACCTTCCCGGTGAAAGTCTATTCGATGGTTCGCTTCTCGGTGACGCCCGAAGTCAACGCTGCATCGACTATCCTCATTCTCCTTACCATCGTGCTCACCGCCGTCGCGCTCAAGCTTCAGGGCGTGAAAGCCATAGCAGAAACCCACTGACATGACCGACCCGCAACCCATCATTCAGATCCGCAACGTTTCCAAACGCTTTGGCAAGGTG
>JAGNSY010000222.1 GCA_017987825.1 Sphingorhabdus sp.
GCGCTGATCGCGCTCTATGCCGCCAATGCCGGAAAACCGCCCATCACCTTTCCCGATATGGCACCCGTCCGTGATGCTGAGATGTTCCGCAAATCAACGCTCAACTGCCTTGAAGTCGTTAAATGGCAGAGCGTTTCGGGGCGCGATACCAAGGGCAATGCGGGCTTCCAATATATCGCCGATTGCAAGACCGGACCGGAAGGTCCCGGGGCGCTGGTGGCTTACGGCATTGCGGACCGCCCCGACATCAAGCCCAAATGGAAGGGTGGCATGGTCAGCGGCACGATCATCACCGAGCCAAGCCGCTATGGCGTCATCGAACGCATGATTGGCAAGATCCCGGTGCCACGCCTGATGATCGTGGCGGACAGGGCGTCTGAAGACATGCGACCGGTTGCGCAGCCCGATCCGAAGAGCGTGACCAACAACCATCTGTCTTATGCGCTGCAATGGTTCTTCTTTGCAGCAGCGGCACTCATCATCTATCTGCTGGCACTCCGCCGAAAGCAGGCCGGCGGGTGAGCCTTCCTGCCGATCCGCTTTTTTATCTGCTCGCCGCCGTCGCTGTCATCCTTGTGGGCCTTGGCAAAGGAGGCTTTTCCGGACTCGGCTCGGCATCGATGCCGGTAATGACGCTGGCAATTGATCCGATCAGCGGTGCCGCCATCCTGCTGCCCCTGTTCATCGTCCAAGATGCAGTGGGGGTTTGGTCGTTCCGGCGCAGTGTCGATTGGCGGATGCTGGGCTGGACGTTGCCGGGTTGCGCGCTGGGCATCTTTCTTGGCTGGCTGCTGGCGTCTAGTGTAGCGGTCTGGGTGGTCGAGGCTGCGGTCGGCGCGATTGCTCTGGTCTTTGGCGCAAACCAGCTTGCGACCAGAAGTGGCGCAGGCGTAAAGCTCGGGAAGCCGCAGCCCGATGCGCTCGGGCTGTTCTGGGGCGGGCTATCTGGCTTTACCAGCCAGGTGGCGCTCGCGGGTGGCCCGCCATTCCAAATCTGGGCGCAAAGCCGCAAAATGTCACGCGATGTCTTTGTCGGCACCAACGCGTTATTCTTTGCGACCTCCAACTGGCTGAAGGTTCCTGCCTTTGTCGCGCTCGGGCAGTTCAGCCTGCTCAACACCGTACTGAGCGGAATATTTCTACCGCTCGCCATTGCCAGCACAGTTGCCGGAGTCTGGCTGGTGCGGCGGGTGGCTCCAGAGCGCTTTGTGGCGATCATCAACCTGCTGATGATCGCGGTGGGTCTGAAGCTGCTATGGAGCGCACTTACTTAGGCGCGAGGACCATCAGCATCTGGCGGCCTTCAAGGCGGGGATAGGCTTCGACCTTGGCGGTTTCTGCCATATCCTCGGCCACGCGCTGCAACAGCGCCATGCCGAGCTGCTGGTGCGACATTTCGCGTCCGCGGAACCGCAGCGTCACTTTCACCTTGTCGCCTTCACCGATGAACTCGACGATCTTTTTCATCTTCGTCATATAGTCATGGTCGTCGATGTTCGGACGCATCTTGATCTCCTTGATCTCCTGCGTCTTCTGGCTCTTGCGGGCGAGGTTGGCCTTTTTCTGGGCCTCATATTTGAACTTGCCGACATCGAGGAACTTGCAGACCGGCGGGTCGGCATTGGGTGATACTTCGACGAGGTCTAGGCCAACTTCGGCGGCCTGTGCAATTGCTTCGCGGGTGTACAACACCCCCAGATTTTCGCCCTCTTCATCGATGACGCGAACTTTTTCGCTCTGGATGAACTCATTATAGCGCGGTCCACTTTTGACCGGAGGCGTGTTCATACGCCGTGAGACTGGGGCAGCGATAGCAATTACTCCTAAAATCTATGATGAGCGGCCCTTACAGGCAAAATCGTTACAAATAAAGGGCTGGCCGCACCACCTGTTGCTTTTGTGCACAGGCGTTGCAGCGATGCAACTGGTGGCTCGACCGAGCGATTTCAAGCAGGCACGGGCGGCTCGCTATGATCGGCCATCGCGGCAAGCGCTTCATCGGGGACCGACAACATCATTCTATAGCGATCTTCCGGATAGGCCATATGCGGCTTGGCCGGATTAAAGTCGGGCTGTTTCACCGAACCACCCGCGCCATCAAAGCCATCGGGGTTGGCATAGGCCTTGGCTTCATCCTCGCTGATCCCGACCTTTGCCAGCACCGACGGGTCAACCCAGCGGTCGGCAGTAACGGGCATTCCGGGGCAAGCCACCTCCAGCGTCATCTGCTCCGGCCCGGCAAAATAGATCGACTTGCACATGCCGTGGTTGAGCGGGCCGATAACATTGACGCCCTTGGTGCGGATCCGGTCGCGCATCGCGATCAAGCGGTCTTCGTCCGCCACATAAAAGGCCAGATGCTGCATTGTTCCCGGCGCGCTGTTGCCCGCCCCGGTGCCTGCGTGGGTCAGGCCGAGCGTGATCGGCGTCTCTGCCGTTTCGGGCAATTGCACCAGCGAGAAATAGCAACCGCCGTCGAGCTTCAGAAAAGCGTGAATGCCACCCGGAACGCCGTGCATGTCAAAGATTGCCACCAAAGGCGCGCCGAGCACATCGGAAAAGAACTCGATCTGTTTCTTCATGTCGCCGGTCATGATCGCGATGTGGTGAATGCCTGTGGGCTGAACCATAAGACTTGCCTTCCCTCTCTCTTCCGCGCCAATGTGCCCAAGAGAGGAGAGTTTGCAAATGGAAATCGTGCGCACGCCCTATGCGGTGGTCTATCAGGAAGAGTCTGCATTCAAGGATGTCTATGGCGGTGCCGGCGGTAGTGTCTTTGTTGAGTGCATGGCGATCACCCCCAAGGACACACCGTCAAAGCGCGCGATTGTCTTCTCCCACCCCATAGGCGGCGGCTCCTTTCTGCCGCTGGTCACCGCACTCGCGCATGGCGGGCACCATGTCCTTTATGTGAACCCCCGCTATCGTGGCAACGACACCGCCTTGGTGATGGAGAAATGCATCAGCGATCTGGCCGCAGCTTTGC
>JAGNSY010000223.1 GCA_017987825.1 Sphingorhabdus sp.
CTCGACCTGCTCTATGTCGCCCCCGAACGCGCCTCGACCGCCGATTTCCAGAGGCTTCTGGCCGAGACCAAAGTGTCGCTGTTCGCCATCGACGAGGCGCATTGTGTGTCTGAATGGGGGCATGATTTCCGTCCCGATTACCGCCTGCTGCGTCCGCTGATGGACGAATATCCGAATGTGCCAAGGCTCGCGCTGACTGCAACGGCTGACGCGCATACGCGTGAGGATATCGCCCAGCAGCTGGGCATTCCGGCTAGCGGCACCATCGTCTCAGGCTTTGACCGGCCGAATATCCGCTACGCCGTGACCAACACCGCGAGCAAGGGATCGGCGATTGCCTCCGCCATCAGAGGATGGCCGGGTGCGGGGATCGTTTATGCCACCACCCGCGACCGGGCGGAGAAACTGGCAGCACTGATCGCGCGCACCGGACGGCGGACCCGCTATTATCATGCCGGTATGGAGCCCGCAGCACGCGCCGCTGCACAGGCGGAATTTGTCGCATCCGAAGACATGGTGATGGTCGCAACGGTCGCCTTCGGCATGGGGATCGACAAGCCCGATGTCCGTTTCGTCGCCCATGCCGGAATCCCCAAATCGATCGAAGCCTATTATCAGGAAAGCGGGCGTGCGGGACGCGATGGCGACCCGGCGGTCGCACATCTCTTCTGGTCGCCGGGCGATTTCAGCCTCGCGCGCGAACGGTTGAAGGAACAGCCCGAGGCGCGGCAACTGGCCGAAAAGGCAAGGATCGACGCCCTGTCGGCGCTGGTCGAAACCCCCGGCTGCCGCCGCGCCATCCTGCTCCGCCATTTCGGTGAGGACCCGCCTGCGCAATGCGGTAATTGCGACAATTGCCTTGATGCCCCTAGCGTGGTCGATGCGACCGAAGTTGCGCAAAAACTGCTGTCGGCGGTCTATCGCACCGGCCAGAGTTTCGGTGTCGGCCATCTGGAAAAGGTGCTCACCGGTCGCACCGATGAGCGCATCGAGGCGCGCGGGCACGACCAACTCAGCGTGTTCGGCATTGTTTCCGGTGAAGATGCCCGTTTGATCAAGTCGGTTGCGCGCGCGTTGCAGGCACAAGGGCATTTGACCGCCAATGAACATGGTGGGCTGATGCTGGCGGGGGCATCGCGCGCGATCCTCAAGGGCGAGATGAAGCTGGAAATCGTCGTTCCACCCAAGACGCGCAAGGAACGGCGCGGCGAGGCCAATCCGGTCAACGATCCGCTGTTCGAAGCGCTGCGCAGCAAACGCCGCGAACTGGCTGAGACTGCAGGCGTGCCGCCCTATGTCATCTTCCACGATGCAACCTTGCGCGAACTGGCCGAACGCCGCCCGCACAACACATCCGATTTCGCGCTGATCAGCGGCGTCGGCGCGCGCAAGCTTGAAGCCTATGGCGAAGCTTTCCTGTCTGTAATAAGGGAAGCAGCGGAAGGATAAGCCCATGTTTCGCAAGCTCACCGACAGCATCCACGCATCGCCGCAAATCACCCTTGAGGACGTAGCGGAAGCCGCGGCGATGGGCGTCAAGCTGATCATCAACAACCGCCCCGAAGGCGAAAGTGACGATCAGGTGCCCGGCCCGGACATCGAGGCAGCGGCGCGCGCGGCGGGCATCGATTATGTCGCCATCCCCGTCACCCATGCAGGTTTCAGCGAACCGCAGGTGGTGGCGATGGCCAAGGCACTCGACAACGCCCAAGGGCCGGTGCTGGCCTATTGCCGCTCGGGCACGCGCTCGACCCTGTTATGGGCCTTGTCCGAGGCAAGCCAGGGCGGCGATCCCGATGCGCTGACCAATATGGCGGCGAAGGCGGGCTATGATGTCAGCCCGGTGCGTCCGCTGATGGACATGCTGAAGGCGCGGGCCTGAGATATGGCGCCGGTCTGGATCGAACTGGCCAAATTGGGGGGATCGATTGCCGCGATCCTTTTCCTGTTTTGGCTGGCGCGCCGCCTGAACCTTGGCGGCGATCTGCGTATCCGTGATGAAGCGCATGCCCGCGCGCTGGCGGATGAAGCGATTTGCGGATTTGAGCCGACCGATATCGTCCTCGACAAGGCCGGAATAGGCGCACTGATGAAGGACGCGCAAGGACGCCATATGCTGGTCCGCCGCCACGGCGCGGCCTTTGTTGCCCGCTTGCTAGACCGGCACAGCGAATCGCGGCTAGACCATGGCTTCCTGACCATCGGCACCGGCGAAAAGACCTTTGGCAAGGTGACGTTGAACCTTGGCAAGGATGCGCAATATTGGGCCGCCGGCCTGCGCCATATGGCGGTATAGGACGGAATCATGCCCGAACTTTTCAACCCAGTCGATCATGCCGTCCCCGCCTTCATCCTGCTGATCATCATCGAAATGCTGTGGGCGCGCAAGAAAGCGCCCGAAAAATATGAGCCTAAGGATACGCTGACCTCGCTGGCCTTTGGCACGGGCAGCACCGTGGCGGGCGCTCTGACCGGCGGGCTGGTGTTCGCGATGATGCTGTGGCTGTACGAGCATCGGCTGTTCGACATCGGCTGGGCCTGGTGGGCGTGGATTGCCTGCTTCCTGCTCGACGATCTGGCTTATTATGTCTTTCACCGCAGCGCGCACCGCGTCCGCTGGTTGTGGGCAAGCCATGTGAACCACCATTCAAGCCAGCATTACAATCTGTCGACCGCGCTGCGGCAGACATGGACGGGCTTCATCGCTGCGAACTTCATCTTCCGCATGCCGCTGGCCTTGGCCGGTTTCCATCCGGCGATGATCGCCTTTTGCGGCGGCATCAACCTGATCTACCAATTTTGGATCCACACCGAGGCAGTGGGGCGCATGCCGCGCTGGTTCGAGGCGGTGATGAACACCCCGTCGCACCACCGCGTCCACCACGCAACAAACCCGCGCTATCTGGACGCCAATTATGCGGGCGTGTTCATCATCTGGGACAAGATGTTTG
>JAGNSY010000063.1 GCA_017987825.1 Sphingorhabdus sp.
CATTGCGGACAAAGCGATCGCGGCCCGTGCGCTTGATGGGGGTGCCAGCAAACAGCGTTCGAAAGGCTTTGTCATCGAGCGCAAGCAATTGCGTCAATGGCAGCTCGGATAACTCCAATCGCTGTGCTAGCGCTTTGTGCACTGACGCCGTTTCGGCGAACTTGTTCCAGGGGCAGGCAGCCAAACAATCGTCGCAGCCATAAATATGATTGCCCATCGCGCGGCGGAGCTCGGGCGGGATCGGCCCTTTGTGCTCAATGGTCAGATATGAAATGCAGCGCCGTGCATCGACGCGATAGGGCGCGGGAAAGGCATCGGTCGGGCAAGCATTCTGGCAGGCATTGCACGATCCGCAAAGGTCGCTCCCCGCCGTATCTGGCTCTAATAAGGCGGTTGTGTAGATGGCGCCCAAAAGCAACCAGCTGCCATGTTCGCGACTGACCAGATTGCTGTGCTTTCCCTGCCAGCCCAGCCCGGCTGCCTCAGCCAGCGTCTTTTCCAGCACCGGGGCGGTATCGACAAACACCTTCACCTCATCCCCAGTCTGGTTGACGAACCATTGCGCCAATCGCTTCAGCGCGCCCTTCACCACATCGTGATAATCCTTGCGCTGCGCATAGACCGAAATGCGCCCAAGCTCCGGCTGCAATTCCAGCGCCAACGGATCGGTCTCTGGCGCATAGCTCATGCCCAGCATGATCACCGATTGCACCTCGGGCCAAAGCCCATCGGGGCTTGATCGCTGATCGACGCGGTCAGCCATCCACAGCATATCGCCATGCCGGCCCTCGCTCAGCCATTGGCGCAGCCGCGCTCCAGCCGCTGGCGCAAGGTGGCCGGGGGCTATTCGACAATCGGCAAAACCTTCCGCCTTTGCCCGATCCTTCAGAGCGTTAACCAAATTTGTCTTGTGTCTTTTCACGCGCTGTCCCTATTCGGGTATCGGATCGGTTTTGGGGCTTATTACTATTATGCATGCAATCGAGGCACGCGGGCTTGTCAAGCAGTTCGAAGGTTTCCGCGCAGTTGACGGCATCGACCTCAACGTGCCCGAGGGCAGCATCTATGGCATATTGGGGCCGAACGGTGCTGGCAAGACAACCACGCTGCGCATGTTGCTCGGCATCATCGACCCCGATGCAGGCACCCGCATGCTGCTGGGTTCCGACCGGCCATTGAGCCAATCAAAGCTGGTGGGCTATCTTCCCGAGGAACGCGGACTGTATCAATCGATGCGCGCGGCAGACACCATCGCCTTCATGGGTGCGCTGCGGGGTATGCAGCTGAAAGCCGCCGAGCAGCGCGGACGCGAATTGATGGAGGAGGCAGGACTGGGCTATGCCGCCGACCGGCAGATCCGGCAGCTTTCAAAAGGTATGGCGCAGACCGTGCAACTGCTCGGCACCATTGTTCATGATCCCAAACTGATCGTGCTCGACGAACCTTTTTCTGGCCTTGATGCGCTCAACCAGGCCAAGCTCGAGCGGATGATCCGCGCGCAAGCGGACCGGGGTGTTACGATCATATTCTCAACCCACGTCATCGCGCATGCCGAGCGGCTATGCGAACGCATCGCGATCATCGCCAAGGGCAAGGTCAGTTTTGACGGGCTGGTCTCGACTGCGCGTGACCGGCTGCGCCCGCAAGTCCATCTGGAAACCGAAACCGCCGACGGGCCGTGGCGCAAGGCGCTGCCTGCTGACGCCCGGCATGAAGGCAATTGGTGGCACTTCACGCTACCCGACAGCGGGGTCGAACCGCTGCTCACCGCATTGGTAAAGGGCAAGGCTGGCGTGAAATCGCTGTCGATCGAACGCCCGGGGCTGCACGATGCCTTTGTCGCTATTGCGGGTGAGGATGCGGCGGCCGAAATGGATGCCCCCACAGCGGAGGACCTGCTATGATCGAAACAATCCGCGCCGCATTCGTCATTGGTCGCCGTGATTTCACCGCGATCATCTTCTCCAAGGCCTTCTTCTTCTTCCTCTTGGGACCTATGTTTCCGTTGCTGGTCGGGGGAGCGGCAGGCTTGCTTGGCGGACAGGTTGCGCGCGACGCAGATCGTCCTGTCGTCGGCGTCGCCATGTCGATCGAAGACAGCCGCCAATTACTGGCGGCGCGCGCGACATTGGCTGAACAAGTTGGCGAGAGGCGATTGCCCGAATTGAAGCAATTGGCGCAATCCGCGAGTGGAATAGCGCCCGAAAAGCTGCTGGAAGACAAGAAAAATGGGTTAGCAGCGGTGCTGAGCGGGAGTCTGAAAAAGCCCGTTTTGACAGGCACCAGTGGGCCTATCGAAAACTATCGGGGCGAGGTCGCAATGCTCAGCGCCTTCGCCAGCAATGCGAACTCGATGGATTTGCCTGCGGTTGAAACCCGGCTGGTCCAAAGCAGCGCGGGGAACGAAAAGCGCAAACGCCTCGCGACGGCGCAGGCAACACAGGTCCTGCTGTTCATGCTGACGATGCTGCTTGCGGGCATGGTGCTATCCAACCTAGTCGAGGAAAAAGCCAACAAGATTATCGAGATTCTGGCGGCCGCCGTGCCGATGGACGCCGTCTTTCTCGGCAAGCTGTTTGCCATGCTCGCAATGGCCTTTGTCGGTATCGCCGTCTGGGCGACTGTCGGCTTCGGGCTCGCGAGCCTGTCCGGACCTGCTTTACCAAGCCTGCCTGCGCCCGCAGTCGGCTGGCCGATATTCGTGCTACTCGGCGTGGTTTATTTCACAATGGCCTATCTCATCCTCGGCTCGCTGTTCCTTGGAATAGGCGCGATGGCGGCAACGGTGCGCGAAGTACAGACGCTGTCGATGCCGGTGACGATGGCACAGTTGATCAATTTCTTCCTCGCCATGTACACTGTCACCAAGATGGGTGAGCCGATAGAACTGTTCGCCTGCCTTTTCCCATTCACTTCGCCTTTCGCCATGATTGCCCGCGCGGCGCAGGATGCGGCGCTTTGGCCGCATCTGCTGGCGGTTATTTGGCAAGCGGTTTTTGTGATGATAATCCTGCGCGTCGGTGTCTATCTGTTCCGTCGAAACGTGATGAAGTCCGGCAATGCCGGACGCGTCAACGATAGCGGCGGCAAAAAACTGTTCGGGCTGGTCAAACTGCCGAGCTGAAACCGCTAACAGTAAATTAAGTTGCTTATCGAAACGGGATTGACATTATTGTCAGCAATGGCACTCTTCACGGCAAAGAAGAGGAGTCTAAAATGGCAACTGCCCCTGTGCTCGATACATCGGCAACCGAATCTGGCGAGAAGCTTCCGTGGAAGGTCGTCCAGGCACCGCATGAGTGGGACGTCACCCGTCCCGAAATCTATGTCGAAGACCGCTGGCATCCGATTTTCAAGGAAATGCGCGAGCAGGCCCCGATCAACAAGATCGTGGGTGGAGAGTTTGGCGACTATTGGAATGTCACCACGCTGAAGGCTATACAGCATGTAGAAGCGTTGCCGGATGTTTACTCGTCTTCCTTCGAACATGGCGGTATTACGCTAATAGACGATAACGCGCTGGATGAGCCCATCCCCGAAGACGAACGCATCGTCATGCCGATGTTCATCGCGATGGACCGGCCCAAGCATACCGAAGAGCGCCGCGTCATAGCGCCTGCCTTCACCCCCGGTGAAATGGAACGCATGGCGACCGACATCCGTCGACGCACTGGCGAATTGCTCGATTCGCTTCCTGTCGGCACCGCCTTCGATTGGGTCGACAAGGTATCGATCGAACTCACCACACAGATGCTCGCCTTGCTGTTCGATTTCCCCTGGGAAGACCGCCGCTTGCTGACCGAATGGTCCGACTGGGCAGGCGATGTCGAACTGTTCCGCACCGAAGAAACTCGTAAGGCACGTCTCGCCAAGATGTTCGAAATGGGCGCCTATTTCCAGCGCCTGTGGGATGAACGCAAGGATCGCGGTGAAGCGCCCGATCTGATCAGCCGCATGATCCATTCGCCGATGAAGGACATGAACCAGTTCGAATATATGGGGAATCTGATCCTGTTGATCGTCGGCGGGAATGATACCACGCGCAATTCTATGTCGGGCTATGCCTATGGCCTTCACAGCTTTCAGGACGAACGCGAAAAACTGGAGAAAAGCCCCGAACTGATCCCCAATGCGGTCAGCGAAGTCATCCGCTGGCAGACCCCGCTTGCACATATGCGCCGCACGGCCCTCAAAGACCACGACCTGTTCGGTGCGCCGATCAAGGCTGGCGACAAGATCGGTATGTGGTATCTTTCGGCCAACCGCGACGAGACCGTTTTCGACAATCCCGACAAGCTGATTGTCGACCGCGAAAATGCCCGCCGTCACCTCTCCTTCGGCTATGGCATCCACCGCTGCGTCGGTGCGCGTCTGGCCGAACTGCAGATCCGCGTGCTGCTGGAAGAAATGGCCAAGCGCCGCCTGCGGCCGAACGTCGTGGCAGAACCGGTTCGCGTTGCCGGCTGTTTCGTTCACGGCTATCGCTCGATGGACGTTGAACTCTCCAAATATTGAGTTTCGCGTGAAACCTTTTGCCTGCTTCGAACGTATGTACAGACAAGCAGGCGAAAGGATTTCAGCATGAACGATCACGACAAGCGCACTTTCCTGAAAGCTCTATTTGGCGCGGCGGCCAGCTTGGCGACCGCTGCGCTTTGGACTTCGTCTGCTGCCGCACGCAAGACTTTCGAAGTCGTCAAATCCGACGCCGAGTGGCGCAAAATCCTCTCTCCGATGGCGTATCGCGTGTTGCGCGAAGAGCATACCGAACCGCCCTTCTCCAGCCCGCTCAACAATGAAAAGCGGCGCGGCAATTTTGTCTGTGCCGGTTGCGGTCAAAAGCTGTTCAACGCACTGACCAAATATGAAAGCGGCACGGGCTGGCCCAGCTTTTGGCGACCAATTCGCGGGGCCATCGGGACAAAGGCCGATTATGGGCTGCACCTGCCGCGGACCGAAGTTCATTGCTTACGCTGCGGCGGGCATATCGGCCATGTCTTTGACGACGGACCCAAACCCACCGGAAAGCGCTATTGCATGAATGGCGCAGCAATGAAGTTCGAGCCAGTCTGAAAAGACTTATTTGGGCTCGCCAATCCCTGAAAAATCGAGCTCGCCGCTTTTCTTGGGCTCATCCGCCTGACCGCCGCGTTCGATGATCGCCAATATCGCACTATTGCGGCCGTCCTGCGCCGCATATTCGCGTGCGCTCAGCCCCGCCACTGAATCGCGTTTGTCGGGGTTGGCGCCAGCCTTGAGCAATATGCGAACAAGCTCTGGCTGACGCAGTTGAACCGCACGGATCAACGCTGTTTCGCCACTGCGGTTCGTCGCATCGACCGACGCTTTATATTTGAGTAGCCGCAACACGCCTTCGGTAAAACCAAGCTGGGTCGCGAGCATGAGCGGCGATACGCCTTTGCGGTCTGCCAGATTGGGATTGGCGCCTTTTTGGAGCAGATAACCCAGCCAGGTATCATCCTTGCGCGCCACTACCAGATGAAGCGCGGTTTCACCCGTTCCGTCACGCTTGGTGTTGATAATGACAGAGCCCGGCTCGCTGATATATTTTTCCGCCTCGGCACCATCGCGATCGTCGACGGCCTTCAGGAAATTATAGCTGTCGGAAAACTGCGCCAGTGCAGGCTGTGTCGCCAATGCGACCGCCAGAGCGCCTAGAAGGAATGCGCGCGATTTGGTCCGAATGAGAAGCATGACCCCTGTCCTGATCCTTTAGATGCAAACTTGAATTCGGGCCCTTAACAGACCATGGCTGGCGCTGCCATGAACAAAAATGTCACATTTCTTATCGCCACACTGGCGCTCACAGCCTGCAACCCCTCCAGCGAACAGGCACCGCTTTCACAGGCACCGCTAGCCGGAGCAGCAATTGGCGGCCCCTTCACGTTGACCGATCAGGACGGGAAGCAGCGCAGCTATGCCGAATTCGACGGAAAATACCGTATCGTCTATTTCGGCTATACCAACTGCCCCGATATCTGCACGCCGGATATGCAGCATCTGATGGCCGCGCTTTCGCAATTCGAAAAGGCCAAACCGGGGCTTGAGGGCAAGGTGCAACCTTTGTTCATCACCGTCGATCCGCAACGTGATACGCCTGCTATACTCAAACAATTTGTGGCTGCCTTCCACCCGCGCCTGATCGGCCTCACAGGAAGCGACGACCAGATTGCGTCGGTCGCCAAGTCCTTTGCAGTCCATTATGAACGCGTCGAAGGATCGAGCCCCGAAAGCTATTTGATGAGCCACAGCCAGACGCCATTTCTGATGGGGCCGGATGGCAAGCCGCTCGCACTGTTGCCCGCCGACACACCCAATACCGAGCCGAATGAAGGCGATCCCAAACTTGTCGCTGCCGAACTCGCCAAATGGGTGCGCTGAATTGACCGACACGCCTTTCTGGGAACGCCCGATTGAATCGCTCACGCGCGATCAGTGGGAGGCATTGTGCGACGGATGCGGCAAATGCTGCCTGCACAAGGTTGAGGATGAGGATACCGGCCGCATCTACCCTACCAATGTGGCTTGCAAACTGCTCGATCTGGATAGCTGCCGTTGCGCAGATTATCGCCAGCGACGGATGCATGTGCCCGATTGCATCCGCCTGACGCGGCGAACGATCGACGATTATCCCTGGCTACCTTCGACCTGTGCCTATGTGCTCCGCGCCAACGACCAGCCACTGCCCGAATGGCACTATCTTGTCTGCGGAGACCGTGAGGCTGTGCATCGTGCTGGTATATCGGTCAAAGGTCGGGCAATATCCGAACTCCATGCTGGACCGCTTGAAAACCATATTGTCGAGCAGCCTCTCTGATCCAAAGGCCGGGGACCCGGTCGTCGACATTGAGGGGCAGCAGATACCCGTTCGCATCAAGCGGACGAGCCAGGCGCGACGCATTTCGATGCGCGCCGATGCGATCAGGCGTGAAATCCGGATCACGATGCCGGTATATGCACCCACGGCCGCTGCGCTCGATTTTGTGACCCAGAAACGCCAGTGGATTGCCACACGCTTCGAAACCGCTCCCGCCGTCACCCGGCTTGGTCATGGTGCCACAGTCGCCTTTGGAGGCGAGCCGCACCGGATTGTCTGGAGCGACAGCCAAAGCCGCCGTGTCCGTCGTTTAGAGGGCGCTGAAGGCCACGAACTGCATCTGGGTGGCCCCGAAGAACTGGTCGGTCAGCGCATCGTCCGCTGGATGCGCGATGAAGCACGACCGGTTTTTTCAGGCGATATTTCGGAGTATTGCAGCAAGGCGGGCGAAACCCCTCCACAGCTCGCCATTGGCGATCCCCGCAGCCGTTGGGGCAGTTGCTCGTCGCGCGGCACGATCTCGCTCAGCTGGCGATTGATCATGGCCCCTGCCCACGTCCGCCGCTCCGTGATCGCGCATGAAGTCGCACATATGCGCCACATGGATCATAGCCCCGCCTTTTACGCCTGGTTTGAGGAATTGTTCGAAGGCGACCGCAAAGCTGCCGACCGCTGGCTGAAGACGCACGGCTCCGCGCTACAACTGGTAGGCAGGTGATGGGTTTGGGAGAATTGGCGGGGCCCTGAGATCAGACTCGATTTCGCATTCACTCTATGATCATTTTTGCTGGAATCATCCAAATGGTCCAACCTTTGTTCGTGCCGCAGGGGCAAGATTTGCGCGCAAATCCACCTTGAACTGCGCGATGTCTTCGACCGAATCTTGCCCTAAGACACCCCTTGCCGCAGGCGGCAGGTGCGCGCCGGGATCGCCATTTTGCAGAAACACATAATGGTCAAACGCGGCCTTCCAAGCGCGACGCTGGTCGGCGGGTAGGCTGCGATACGCTATGATCCCGTGCAGCAATGCGTCCCAAGGGGACCCGAGATCCTGCCGTGCCGGATCCCACCAATAATTTACGAGAATGTTGATCGCGTCGAGCGCCTCGACATGATGGTACCATTGGTAGGGTATGTAGAGTGCGTCGCCCGGTTCCAGTTCGGCCACCTGCGCAACTTCGATTGCCTGCATATAGCGCGGATAACGCTCCAGATCTGGGCTGGTCACATCCACCATGCTGATCGGCGTTCCGCCGGGCGTCAGCTCGAACGGGCCCATATACAGGTCGGCCACAGCCTCTGGCGGAAATAAGGTGAACCGCCGACGCCCTGCAGCCACACAGGCGATATTTTCCAGTTCATCATTGTGCGTGGCGACTTTGGCCGCGTTGCAAATCCACATGCGCGGCATAACCGTAGGCGGCAATAAAGGCATAGGATGAACGTGCAAAAAGCCGGGAAGGCAATTGTGCAACGCGATACCTTGCGCCGCAAACGCTTGGCCGGTCGGCGAGTTCCTTTCAGCCAACAACAGTTCCAAAAATGAGCGCAACGTCGTTTGCTTTCGCACAAAATTCAGACGCTCCATGTCATCCGAATAGTGAAATCGCCCTTCGATTTCAGGCCCACCCAAAGCATAGGTCAAGGGCACATCGGAGGCGTTTAGCGACATGGACGAGGCCAGAGCTTCGTCGCCTTGACGGGCAGCGGCTACGATCGGCCATGTTGCAACAAGGCCCTTCATCACCACCGGCTGACCGGCCGAACGAATTTCCTGCTGGAAAATCTTTGGATCAGCGTTGTTGATGCTCAGAACGTTTTTCATCGGCAGTTTCCCGTTCGATATTCGGGTCGACGGACTCCGGTTTGCGCTATTATATTTGTATTGGAAGCGCTACCATTTTTCCGATGTAACGCCGTTCAAAAGGATGCCTGATGCGACTGCTGGTGGTTTTGGTGATCAGTATTTTGATGCCTTTCACGGCGTCGGCATCTTCAAGCCAAGGCGGCAGGCGATGCGAGCCGTCTTTGCTCGCCATGACATATAATATCCGCCTCGACACAGCGGTCGACGGCGACAATGGCTGGGAGAAACGCAAACATTTCCTTTTCGGGCAAATTGTCACGATGCGGCCGCAGATCCTCGGATTGCAGGAAGTGCTGCCCAATCAGCAGAATGACTTGAAAGCCGTCCTCACCGACTATGACTTTGTTGGCGCGGGTCGTGACGATGGGAAATATGCTGGCGAGGCTTCACCCCTGATTATCGACCGGCACATTTTCAAAATTGCCGCCAGCGGGACTTTCTGGCTGTCACCTACCCCGTCTGTGCCCTCGATGGGGTGGGACGCCGCCTATAAGCGCGTCGCCAGCTGGGCGCATCTCATAAGGCGTAGCGACAAGGCGAGACTGCTGGTTGTGAACACCCATTGGGACCATGTGGGGCTTGTCGCCCGCCGCGAAAGCGGGGCCCAGATACTCGAATGGATTTCCCGAAATCGCCTCAAGGGTGAACAAATCGTGTTGATGGGCGATTTCAACGCCGATGATGCGGAAGAATCGGTTGCACAATTGGGGCGGAGACGTGCCGATCACGAAGCGCTGGTCGATACCCGCCGAGCTGCAACGAATGGCAGTTTCGGCCCGCCGATCAGCTTCAATGCATTCGATGCCTTTCCGAGTTCGGGAAAGCTGATTGACCACATATTTGTGAGCCCTGCCGTTTCAGTCAGATCGCATGGAGTGATTGCGCAGCACGAAAATGGCCGTGTTGCGTCGGATCATTTTCCGGTCGTGGCTGTGATCGATATCGCTTCGCAGCGGCCGAAGTGCCAGATTGGTCTAAAAGCGCTTACTCTATCGACAAGGTGAAGCGGGAAGCATTGCTGGGCTTGAGCAATTGGGTCGCTGTTGCCGACCGCTAGGCCGGTGACGTATAGTGACAAGATGGTGCGGAATGCACCATTTTAGTGCTCCAAACCGCCCGTGCCATCGATATGATAGACTTTGGCGCGTTGTGACAGCAGCCCGAAAATCGCGATCACTGCATAAGCAGTCATAGGGATTATGAAAGACAATGTGAGGCTCGACTGGTCGGCCATCTGGCCGACTACATAAGGCAGGACGGCACCCCCAACGATCGCAACACACAACAATCCCGAGGTCGACGCCTGCGAAACGCCTGCCCTTTCGAGCGTGATGGTGAATATGGTCGGGAACATGATCGAGTTAAACAAACCGACCGACAATGCCGCATAACCGGCCATAGGCCCTCCGCTGAATGCGACCGTCAGGCAAAGCAGCGAAGCAAAGCTGGCAGCAGTCATCAACAATTTGGGCGCGGCCAGCCGGGTGAGCAAATAAGACCCGACAAACCGCCCGATCAACGCGCCCATCCAATAGATATTGGCAAGGTAGAAGCCTGCGATTTCAAGCGGCAGATCGAGGATTTCGCGCTGATTCAGGAAATTGATCATGATGCTGCCGATGGACACTTCGGCCCCCACATAAAGCCCGATTGCAACCGACCCGAACAAGGCCCAGCGCGATTTCAGCGCATCGAGAACCGAACCTCCGCCCGCATCAGCAACGCCGTCCGCCGCATCGCTGATCCGCTTTCGCGAGAGCCAGATGAAGGTCATCAGGCCTGCCAGCAATGCCGCAATGATCAGAAAGGCATGCGACACTGCCTGCAACGCCAGCAAGCGATCAGCGGCGTTGGTGATCGGCGCGTGGCCCGATTTGAGCACTTCCTCGCCCAGCATGATCTTTGAACCGAAATTGACTCCCAATACAACGCCCAGCGAGTTGAATGCCTGTGCGAATGTAAGGCGGAAGTGGCTGCTTTCGGGTGGCCCGAGCGCCGCCGCCAGGGGGTTGGCCGCCACCTGCAGGGTCGTGATGCCGATCCCAAGTACAAACAATGCTCCTAGGATGAGAG
>JAGNSY010000064.1 GCA_017987825.1 Sphingorhabdus sp.
ACCGTATCCATCTGATTTTCGAATATTTCGATGCCGATCAACCCGATCCGGATTGGGTGCTGCCTTTCCGCGAGAATGCCTAAGACGGCATTTCGGTCCGCATCCAGCCAGTAACCGCATAACGCACGCCCCCCGCAAAGGGCGTCACCTGACTGACGCTATGCAGCACGGGCAAGGCAAACATGTTCAGGCAGTTGAAGCGCGGAACAAGTCCGCTGGTCCTGCCGTCCGCTTCGTGAAACAGCAGCAGCCCGCCCCATTCAACCCGCCATTCGGGCGTCAGCCCCATGACATAGGCCAGCTCGCGGTTCTTGCCTTCGATATCGTCGTCATGCCCGGTCAGGAAATCGCCCGGATGATAGGCTGTGCCCTGCGCGTCAGCGAACAGGATTGCCGTCTTGCCAGTGACGGTGCGGATGAAGTCTAGCACCGGCGCACTGCGCATGAATTCAGCAAAGGCGTGCAAAATGTCTTGGTCTGGCTCTCGTTCCGACACCGGGTCAGGAACGCGCAGCGAGGAGAATCGAAACTGGAACCCATCGCGGGCGGCGAAATTGATTCGATTTTCGAGTTCGACGCGTTGCTCGGCCGTCATCGCGTCGCGTGCTTCGCGCCCGAGATCGTAAACATGACCGCCGGCATTGATCGCCCACGCCCAATCCTGCCGTGTTGATAGCGCTTCGTGCAGCTTGGTGGCGCAATCCCGCTCCAGAAAATCCGGAATGGAAATATGCCCGCCAGCGCTGAAAGTCTCGGACAAAGCCTCGGCGTCCAGTGCCGGATTCAACGTAAACCTAAAGCTCATGCTTTGGCGGGCTTTACGGCAAATTTAAGTGCACCATCGCCTTCGTCGATTATCAGCGTCGAACCATCGGGCACCTCGCCCTTCAGGATCAGGTCGGCAAGCGGATCCTGCAAATGGCGTTGGATCGCGCGTTTCAGCGGACGGGCACCATAGACTGGATCATAGCCAACACGGCCCAGCCAGCTTTTCGCCCCATCGCTCAGTTCGATCACGATCTTACGGTCCTTGAGCAGTTTCTGCACACGGCCCACCTGAATATCGACAATCGGCGCCATATGTTGTGCGGCCAATCGGTGGAACAGGATGATCTCGTCGAGGCGGTTGAGGAATTCCGGGCGGAAATGCGCACGGACGACTTCCATCACTTGTGGTTCGGCCTTCTCGACATCCTCATCATCGCCCAATGCCGCCAGATACTGGCTGCCAAGGTTAGAGGTCAGGATGATCAGCGTGTTCGAGAAATCGACCAAACGTCCTTGCCCGTCGGTCAGGCGGCCATCGTCGAGCACCTGCAACAGCACATTGAAGACGTCGCTATGCGCTTTCTCGACCTCGTCGAACAACACCACCTGATAGGGGCGACGGCGGACGGCTTCGGTCAAGACGCCGCCTTCGTCATAGCCGACATAGCCCGGAGGTGCGCCGATCAGCCGCGACACGCTGTGCTTCTCCATGAATTCGCTCATGTCGATGCGCACCATAGCGCTGTCATCGTCGAACAGATATTGCGCCAGCGCCTTGGTCAGCTCGGTCTTGCCGACGCCGGTGGGGCCGAGGAACAGGAAGCTGCCTAGCGGGCGGTTAGGATCCTGCAGGCCTGCACGCGAACGGCGCACCGCCTTGGACACTGCCTCAACCGCGTCCTTCTGCCCGATGACGCGCGCGCCGAGCCACTCCTCCATCTTGAGAAGCTTTTCGCGTTCGCCTTCCATCATCTTGTCGACTGGGATGCCGGTCCAGCGGCTGACTACTGAGGCGATATCCTCGCTGGTCACTTCCTCGCGCAGCATCGCATTGCCCGCGGCGGCTTCGGCATCGGCGAGCTGTTTTTCAAGGCCGGGGATAGTGCCATATTGCAGCTCACCCGCCTTGGCGAGATCGCCGCCACGCTGCGCCTGTTCCAGCTCGATCCGCGCATGATCGAGCGCTTCCTTGATCTTGGACTCGGCTGAAATCTTGTCCTTCTCGGCCATCCAGCGGGTAGTGAGTTCGGACGATTGCTGTTCGAGATTGGCGAGTTCGCCTTCGAGTGTTGCCAGACGGTCTTTCGAGGCCGCGTCGGTTTCCTTTTTCAGCGCCTCGCGTTCGATCTGCAACTGCATGATGCGGCGATCAAGATTTTCGATCTCTTCCGGCTTGGACTCAACTTCCATGCGCAGGCGCGATGCGGCCTCGTCCATAAGGTCGATGGCCTTATCGGGCAGGAAGCGATCCGAAATATAGCGATGCGACAGCGTTGCCGCGCTCACCAGTGCGCCGTCGGTAATCCGTACGCCGTGGTGCAGCTCATATTTTTCCTTCAGCCCGCGCAGGATCGAGATCGTATCCTCAACCGTGGGTTCGCCGACAAACACCGGCTGAAAACGCCGCTGCAGCGCCGGGTCCTTCTCGACATGCTTTTGATATTCATCAAGCGTGGTCGCGCCGATGCAGTGCAATTCACCACGTGCCAAGGCAGGCTTCAGTAGGTTTGAAGCGTCCATGGCGCCTTCGCCTTTGCCCGCACCGACCAGCGTGTGCATTTCATCGATGAACAGGATGATGTCGCCCTCGCCCTGCTTGACCTCGTCGAGCACGCCTTTCAGCCGCTCTTCAAATTCGCCGCGATATTTGGCGCCCGCGATCAGCGAACCCATGTCGAGCGACATCAGCTTGCGGTCTTTCAGGCTATCGGGCACGTCGCCATTGGCGATGCGGATCGCGAGCCCCTCGGCAATCGCGGTCTTGCCGACACCAGCCTCACCGATCAGCACCGGATTGTTCTTGGTGCGGCGGGCAAGGATCTGGATCGTGCGGCGGATTTCCTCATCGCGGCCGATGACAGGGTCAAGCTTGCCTTCGCGCGCTACCTCGGTCAGGTCGCGGGCGAATTTCTTGAGGGCATCGTAGCGGTCTTCAGCGCTCTGCGTGTCCGCTGTGCGGCCTCCGCGCAGTTCATTGATCGCGGCATTGAGTGCCTCTGCCTTGACGCCTGCAGTCGCCAGCGCCTTGCCTGCCGCGTTGGTCGTGCCCAACGTCAATGCCAGCAATAGCCGTTCGACCGTTACATAGGAATCGCCCGCTTTTTGCGCGACCTGTTCGGCAGCATCGAGCACGCGCACCGCATCATTGTCGAGGCCGGGGGTCTGCTGCGCGCCGCCGCCCGACACCGCCGGTATCTTGGCCAGCGCCGCGTCGGTTTCACGCAAGGCTGTGGCCGCATCGCCGCCAGCGGCCTTGATCAAGCCTGACGCCATGCCCTGTTCGTCCTCGAGCAATGCTTTCAGCAGATGCTCGGGCGAAATCCGCTGATGGTTCATGCGGATCGCAACGGTCTGGGCCGACTGTAAAAAGCCTTTGGCGCGGTCGGTAAATTTTTCGAGATTCATACCCGGTCCCTCGTTTCTCAGCGCTTCCCCGTATGCAATTTAGGAAGCCTCTCGCCAAGATGTAATGTTGCATTTTTGCAACACAAGGGGGTGAAGCATGAAATTCCCCTCCCGCATTCGGGAGGGGAGAATATCACTTATCGTTTCCAGTTGCGGACAAATTCATCGAGGATACGCACGCCCCAGCCCGAAGCGCCTTTGGGGGTCACATCGTCGCTGCTGTCGGCCCAGTTCACGCCAGCGATATCCAGATGCGCCCAAGGCGTGGCGGGATCGACGAAGAAGCCGATAAAGGCGGCACCAAGGCTCGCGCCCGGGCGGCCACCTTCGGCCGAATTTTTGATATCGGCGATATCGGATTTCATCGTCTTCAAATGATTGGGGTGGAGTGGGAGTTGCCAGACTTCCTCGCCGGTCGCCTTGCCGGCAGCGGTGATCTGCGCGGCAAGGGCCGGGTCGCGTGTCAGCAGGCCAGCATATTCATAGCCAAGCGCATTGCCGACCGCGCCGGTAAGTGTGGCGATGTTGACCAAAGCGGCAGGCTTGTGATTGGCGATGATATATTCATTCGCATCGGCGAGTACGAGGCGACCTTCGGCATCGGTGTTCATCACCTCGATGGTCTTGCCGCTATATGTGCGCACCACATCGCCCGGACGCAGTGCATTACCGCCCGGCATATTCTCCGCCAAGGCAGCCACCGCCAGCACATTCACATTGGCCCGCGATTTGGCGAGCGAAAGTACAGCACCCATGGTTGAGGCAGCGCCCGCCATGTCCGACTTCATCTCCCACATTCCTGCATTGGGTTTGATCGAAATGCCGCCACTGTCGAAGGTGATGCCCTTGCCGACCAAAGCGATCGGTGCGCCGCTGCCACCGCGATATTCGACCAGCATCAACCGCGGCGGGCGGCGCGAGCCCATGCCGACGCCAGCCAGCGTGCCCATGCCAAGGCGGCGCATAGCTGCTTCGTCGAGCACTTCGATCTTAACGCCCTGCACCCCGGCAAAGGCCTCACGCACGCGGGCAACAAAGCTTTCGGGGTAGATGACATTGGCCGGTTCGGTCGAAAGATCGCGGGTCAGCGTGACGCCCTCAGCCAGTGCTACGCCGCGCGATTTCCATTCTGCTTCGGCGCTGCGGACATCCCCGACGACGATGGTGGCGGGTTGCGTGGAGGGCGCTGATTTGTCGACCGTTTTGTATCGGTCAAACCGATACTGGCCTAGGCTATAGCCCAGTGCGACTGTGGCGGCTTCGTCGCTGGCGGCCCCAACGATGCTCACTGGCTGCGCTTCATTGCGCATCGCCTGCGCGATGCGTCCACCCGCGCGGCGCAACCGGTCTGCCGCGTCGCCTTCGCTACCTATGCCGACCAGATCGATCCGCGTATGGCGGCCAATCCCGCGCAGCGTCAGTTCGCTGCCATCCTTGCCATCGAACTTTGCATTGGCAATCGCCGCCTTCACGCCGGCTTCGGCAGCGCTGGCCAGCAAGCCTTCGGGTAGGCTGGCGTCGCGCATCAGAATGACAACTACGCCATCATCGGCGGCACGCGTTGCAAAGGCAATCGGGCGCGCCTGCGAATTGGCATCGATGGACGGTTCGACACCTGATCCCGCCGGAACGCTCTGTGCCAAAGCGGGCACGCTGGCAGAAGCAAGAATGAGTGCGAACAAATGACGGCGCATGGGTGAACTTTCCTTTCCCTGAATCTTCTATATGCAACGCCCATAGGCAAAGTCACACAAGTGACAAGATAGCATCGACAAAGGGGAGATGAAGATGGGCAAATGGCTATGGGGCGGGGTTGCGGTCATCGCGACAATTGGCGGCGCGGCCATGTTCTGGGAACCCTTGGCTGCGGAAAAGGCGGCGGCACCTTCACCCAAAAGCTATGATGTTGAAATCGTCCGTGACGGATTTGGCGTGCCGCATATCAATGGCAAGACCGATGCCGATGCGGCCTATGGTCTGGCCTTTGCGCATGCCGAGGATGATTTTTCTACGATTGAGGAAGTCGTATCGATGACGCGCGGGCGCTATGGCGCGATCGCCGGGCAGGATGGAGCTAAGGTCGATTTCGTCTTCCACCTTCTCGGCGTGCGCGACACGGTCGAGCGGCGCTATTCAGAGGTTCCGGCAGATGTCCGCGCGGTGCTAGATGCCTATGCCGCTGGCCTGAATCATTATGCCGAAAAACATCCCGAAGAGGTCCGGCTGTCCAATCTTTTTCCGGTAAACGGCAAGGATATCGTCGCCGGTTTCGTGCTGCGCGCACCCTTTTTCTACGGGCTCGACAATTACATCGGCACGCTGGTTGAGGGGAAGCCGCCGCCAAATGAGAGCGCAGCTCCGATGACCCCGATTGGCCGCGATCCCGAAATGAACGGTTCCAACGCATGGGCAGTGGCGCCTAGCCGGATGGCCGACGGCAAGACCTGGCTCGTTTCCAATTCGCACCAGCCGCTTGAGGGGCAGGTCGCCTGGTATGAAGCGGTGGTCCATTCGGGCGACGGGCTCGACATGGCAGGCGCGCTGTTCCCCGGATCGCCCTTCGTGCTGCTCGGCCATAACCGCCATCTGGGCTGGACCAACACGGTCAACCGGCCCGATCTGGTCGATATCTACAAGCTCGTCCTCAATGAGGCGGGCGACCAATATCGCTATGATGGCAAATGGCTGACGCTGCAGGAAAAACGCGTCTGGCTGCCGGTAAAATTCGGCTGGTTCACTGTGCCGATCCCGCAGACGCTGTATCGTTCGGTGCACGGACCCGTCATCAAGAATGACCAAGGGGCCTTCGCGGTCCGCTATGCCGGGATTGATAATGTAAAGGCGGTCGAGCAATATTATCGCAACACCAAGGCGACCAATTGGGAAGAATGGGCGCGCTCAATGTCCACCGGCGGCATCACCGGCACAAACTTCGTCTATGCCGACAAGACCGGGCGCATCGCGTATATCTACAATGCGCTTTTCCCAGACCGGAAGCCGGGTTTTGACTATACCAAGGTCCTGCCGGGCGACATCTCAGCGCCGGTGTGGACGGGGCCCGTATCCTTCGATCGCTACCCCAAGGTGGTCAGCCCGGCTTCGGGCTTTGTGCAAAATGCCAACAATACGCCCTTTCTGGCTGCAGGGCCGGGTTCGGAAATCGATCCGGCAAGCCAATCGCCCTATCTCGGCATTGAGCTGGGGATGACCAATCGCGGCCTGATGGGAACCGGGTTGATGATGAACGACAGCTCGATCACGCCGGAAGAGCTGCTCGCGATCAAGATGGACACGCGCTACGCCAAATCGAGCTGGGTCAAGCCGTGGATGGACAGCCTGCTCGCGGTCGACACCAAGGGCGATGCGAAACTGGGCGAAGCACAAAAACTGCTCCGCGAATGGGATTGGTCGAGCGATGGCAAGGGCAAAGCCGATGCTATTGCCGAACGGCTGATCCGCCACGCGGCCCGCGCCAATTGGCGCAACGATCCATTGCCCGATCCACGCGAGACGCTGCAGAAAACGGTCGATGAATTCAGCGAGCGTTTTGGTCGGCTTGATCCGGCGCTGGGCGATATCCAGCGCCTGCGCCGCGGCAAGGTCGATCTGCCTATGCTTGGCGGCACCGATACGCTGCGCGCGACAACGATGTGGGACGGCGAACAAGCCGACGGCAAGATGCGCGTGCGGCATGGCGACAGCTTCATCATGCTGGTGCGCTGGGACAAGGCAGGACAGGTCGTTTCCGAATCGATCCAGCCTTATGGCGCTGCTACCAACCGCCCTGAATCGCCGCATTATACCGATCAGATGAAGCTATATGTCGCAGGCAAATTCAAACCGGTGCATTTCGAATGGGCGGATGCGGTGAAACACGCCAAACGGCGCTACCGGCCCTGAGGCAAAGAAAAAGGCGGGTGTCAAAAGACCCCGCCTTTCTCGCCTGATCTGCCGCCGTGGCGGCGGTCATCAGCCCTTGGCTAATTCGCTACCCAGCGCACCATATTTCTTCTCAAAACCGGCGACATCACCAGCGACGAGCAATTTGGCCTGATCGATCCAGTTGTCGCGCCCGATGCGCCCGGCGAACACGCCGAGTTTCGGATCGATGTCGGCGATATCGGCTGCGGTCCAGCTGGCGATCTGATCGAGGCTGGTGATGCCCAGCGATTTGAGCTGGACGACCAGTTTCGGGCCGACCCCTTTCAACAATTCGATATTATCGGGAATGGCAGGCTTAGCCGCCGGTTTAGCTGCGGCCTTGGGTTTCGGCGCCGCCTTTGCTTCCGCCTTCGCCTTAGGGGCAGTTACCTTCGGAGCCGCTGTTTTCTTCGGCGCAGGCGCGGGTGCCGCTTTGGTCTTCGCTGGAGCAGCCGCTTTCGCTTTCGGTGCCGCCTTGGCCTTTACAGGCTCAGCCGCGTTAGCCTTAGGCGCAGTTTTTGCTTTGGCCGGGGCGGCTACTTTAGCCTTTGGTTCTGCCTTGGCTTTAGGCGCTGCAGCTGCCTTGGCCTTCGGCGCAGCTTTCGGCTCGGCTTTGGCTTTCTTGGGTGCTGCCGCAGCTTTGGCCATGCGTTCAGCCTTTGGCGCAGGTGCAGCCTTGGCCTTTACTGGTGCTGCTTTTGCCTTGGCATGTGCCTTTGTTGCAGGCGCTTTTGCCGCAGTCTTTGGCTTGGCTGCCGCTGTATCCATCAATGGCGCAGGCTTGACCGCGACCGGCTCGGGTTTCACCGCTTTGGGTGCCACGGGTGGCGTCACTGTTCGGGCAGGGGGTTCAATTTTCGGCGCGGCTTTGGGCGGCTCGGCCTTCTTGCGCGGCAAGACAAAGAACAGGATGGCCAGAACCACCACGGCGATAATCACAAACAGAAGTGCGCTCGACTCCATTTAAAATTCCCCTCCAGCCTCTGGCTGATATGATTCATGCGATGTGCAACTTAACCGGCACAGCATTTGTGTCCAGTAGCAGGATTTAACCAAATCTGCCCCAATAGTTAGCGGACACGTTCGACCAGATATTTGGCTGTGCGCAGGTCGCAGCCGGTGCGTTCACGGACCAGCTTGATCGCTTCGATCAACCGCCCGTCGGCGCGGTAGCGCAGAACGAGAGCCTTGAGATCAGGCGGCAATTCGACTGGATGTATAGGCGGCGCTGGCGGGCTCTGCATATGCTTCCGCCGCATCAGGAGGAAGCATAACGTGAACCCCGCGATTGCGCCGAGTGCAAAACTAGTCCAGTCGGTTATCGCGTCGCCGGTCATTCAGCCTTTGGCCTTTTCGCGCGCGACTTCGCGCCAGCCGATGTCGCGACGACAGAAACCGGTCGGGAAATCGATGGCGTCGACCGCAGCATAGGCGGCTGCCTGCGCTTCGGTTACCGTTGCTCCGCTGGCCGTCACGTTGAGCACCCGGCCGCCATTTGCCACCAGCTGGCCGCCGCGCATGGCAGTCCCTGCATGGAAGATGCGGGCATCACCGACGCTTCCAATCGCAATTGCGCCGCCTTTTTCCGGCGTGCCCGGATAGCCATTGGCGGCCATCACTACGGTCAGCGCATAGTCCGCAGATAGCAGAGGGCGTTCGGCCCCGGCCAGCCCGCCTTCGGTTGCTGCAGCAAGCAGCAGTTCCACCAGATCGCCTTCAAAGCGCATCATCAACACTTGGCACTCGGGATCGCCAAAACGGCAATTATATTCGATCAGCTTCGGCCCTTGGTCGGTAAGCATCAGCCCGGCGAAGAACACCCCGCTATAGGGCCGCCCATCGCGCGCCATCGCTTTCACGGTAGGCTGGATGATGCGTTCCATCACGTCGGCTTCGAGTGCGGGCGTAAACACTGGCGCTGGGGAGTAGGCGCCCATGCCGCCGGTGTTAGGGCCGGTATCACCATCGCCCACGCGTTTGTGGTCCTGCGCCGAGCCAAAGGGCACAACATTCGTCCCGTCGCTGATCGCGAAGAAGCTGACTTCCTCGCCGGTCATAAATTCCTCGATCACCACCTCGGCCCCGGCATCGCCAAAGCCGCCGCCGAACATATGCTCGATCGCGTCGCGCGCCTCGGCTTCGGTTTCAGCAATGATTACGCCCTTCCCCGCCGCCAAGCCATCGGCCTTGATCACAACGGGCAAGCCGAAACTGGCGAGGTCGGCGAGAGCCGCGGCCTTGTCGCTGTGCCTTGCATAGGCAGCGGTCGGGATGTTCTCGCACGCGCACAGATCTTTCACAAAGCCCTTGGAGCCTTCGAGGACAGCGGCATTCGCATTGGGGCCGAATACTTTAATCCCGGCTACGCGAAGGCTGTCACCCAGTCCATCGACCAGCGGTGCCTCGGGGCCTACCACGACAAAGCCAACGCTATTGGCCTTGCAGAAATCGACGACAGCCGCATGGTCAGCTACATCGATGGCCACGCATTCCGCACATTCGGCAATTCCCGGGTTGCCGGGACTTGCAAACAATTTTTCACAATCAGGCGATTGCGAAAGTCGCCATGCCAGCGCATGTTCACGTCCACCCGAACCAATGAGCAAGATATTCAAGCGATGGACTCCCCACTTCCCGACGACGAAGGCAATGCGCGGCTGTTAGCCGAGGCCAAGGCCGGCAGCAATGCCCCTGCCTTGTCGGTTTCCGAAATTTCGAATGCCTTGAAACGCACGGTTGAGGATCGCTTCGGCCATGTTCGCGTGCGCGGCGAACTATCCGGTTTCAAACGTGCGGCTTCGGGGCATCTCTATTTCAGCCTGAAAGATGCTGATGCCAAACTCGATGGCGTGATGTGGAAGGGCAATGCCGGGCGCCTACCTTTC
This sequence comes from Sphingorhabdus sp., assembly GCA_017987825.1. Taxonomy (GTDB): domain Bacteria; phylum Pseudomonadota; class Alphaproteobacteria; order Sphingomonadales; family Sphingomonadaceae; genus Sphingorhabdus_B. The sequence continues at coordinate 10,200 of JAGNSY010000064.1, forward strand.
GCACCCGAAGATGGGTTGGAGGTGATCGCGACCGGTAAGCTCACTACCTATGCCGGGCGTTCAAGCTATCAGATCGTCGCCGACCGGCTCGAACTAGCGGGCGAAGGCGCGCTGATGCTGCTCTTTGAAAAACTCAAGGCGCGACTGGCAGCCGAAGGTTTGTTTGATAGCGCACGCAAGCGGCCTATTCCCTATCTGCCGCGCACCATCGGGATCGTCACTTCGCCCACCGGGGCGGTGATCCGCGATATGATGCACCGGCTGGAGGACCGCTTCCCCAGCCATGTGGTGCTTTGGCCGGTGATGGTGCAGGGCGATGGCGCGGCGGCGCAGATTGCTGCAGCGATCAGGGGCTTTTCAGCCATTCCCGAAGATGGCCCGGTGGCGCGCCCGGATTTTTTGATTGTCGCGCGCGGGGGCGGTTCAATCGAGGATTTGTGGGCGTTCAATGAGGAAGCGGTGGTTCGTGCGGTCGCCGAATGTTCGATCCCGGTCATTTCGGCGGTCGGGCACGAGACGGATACGACCTTGT
>JAGNSY010000224.1 GCA_017987825.1 Sphingorhabdus sp.
CCGGATTTGTCGGCGGCGCGACGCTGCACCAACTGGTCGAGACTGGCTGGCAGGTGCGCGCGCTTACCCGTCGCAGCCAGCAGGCAAAGGCGGGTGTGACATGGGTTGAGGGCGCTCTCGATCGGCCAGAAAGTCTTGCGCAATTGTGTGAAGGTGCCGACGCGATCTTGCACATTGCAGGTGTGGTCAACGCGCCTGATGCGGCAGGGTTCGAAGCGGGCAATGTCACCGGCACCGCCCATCTTTTGAGCGCCGCCAAGGAATCGGGCATAAGGCGTTTCGTGCATGTCTCGTCACTCTCCGCGCGCGAGCCTCAGCTTTCGGTTTACGGATCGAGCAAAGCCAAAGGCGAGAAGCTGGTTGCGACCAGCATGCTCGACTGGACGATCCTCCGCCCGCCCGGAGTTTACGGCCCCGGCGACACCGAAGTGTTCGAAATGTTCAAAATGGCCGCCAAAGGCTTTTGCCTGCTCCCCCCTGCTGGCAAGGGGTCTTGGATTCACGTCAACGATCTTGCGCGCTTGCTCGTTGCGCTGCTTCCGGCGCATGAGGACGCGACAGCGCAAATCTTCGAGGCTGACGATGGCGAGCCGGGCGGATGGGAGCATAGCCGTTTTGCCCGCGCGATCGGTTTGGCGCTGGGCCGCCGCATAGCGACAATTTCGGCGCCACGGCCATTGTTATTTGCCGCTGCCTGGGGTGACCGGCTGGTGCGGGGTGCCAAGGCCAAGCTGACACCAGATAGAGCCAGCTATATGAGCCACCCAGACTGGGTCATCGACCGTGAAGCTGTACCCCCCGCAGCACTTTGGCAGCCGCAAATCGCCACGCTCGATGGCCTGAAGGCAACCGCGCGCTGGTATAAGATGGAAGGCTGGCTATAGGGTTTGGCCAGAAATCGCCCTTTTACCGCCTTATTCGGCTGGCAATGGCGCAACAGATTTTAGTTAGGGACAAGATATGACCGACCGCAGCGAAATGTTCGACAAGCTCAAGGAGCTGATCGCGCCGTTCAACAAAAAAGGCGTCGAGCTGACTGATACCACGACCTTTGCAGGCGATCTCGAATGGGATAGCCTGACGGTTATGGATTTTGTCGCAGAGGTCGAAGACAGCTTTGACATCGTGATCACCATGAACATGCAGGCTGAAATCGAAAATGTCGGCCAGCTGGTCGATGCGGTGCTTAAACTTACGGATTGATATGACCGACCTTTTCTCCAAATTCGACCCGCTGATTGAACAGCGCCGCGCGCTGCTTGAAACTGGGCTGACCGACCCGTTCAATCTTGTGATGGAAAAGGTGCTGTCGCCGACGGTCGCGATCTGCAACGGTCGCGAGACAATCCTGCTCGGCACCTATAATTATATGGGGATGACTTTCGACGAAGATGTCATCGCCGCAGGTAAACAGGCCTTTGACGATTTTGGTGCGGGCACGACCGGAAGCCGGGTTTTGAACGGTACCTTCCATCCGCACCGCGATGTCGAGGCGGCGCTGCGCGAATTTTACGACATGGACCATGCGATGGTCTTTTCGACCGGCTATCAGGCCAATCTGGGCATCATCAGCACGATTGCGGGCAAGGGCGATTATATCATCCTTGATATCGACAGCCATGCGTCAATCTATGATGGCTGCAAGATGGGCGATGCCGAAATCGTCGCCTTCCGCCACAATGATATCGAGGCGCTGGAAAAGCGGCTGAAGCGGTTGCCTGCCGAGGCGGGTAAGCTGGTTGTGCTCGAGGGCGTCTATTCGATGCTGGGCGATGTCGCGCCGCTGAAAGAGATGGTGCGCATCTCCAAGGAAAATGGCGCGATGGTGCTGGTCGATGAGGCGCATTCGATGGGCTTTATCGGCGCAAATGGTCGCGGCGTTGCTGAGGAGCAGGGCTGCATCGACGATGTCGATTTCATCATCGGTACCTTCTCGAAAAGCGTCGGCACCGTGGGCGGCTTCTGCGTTTCAAACCATCCGAAGTTCGAAATATTGCGCCTTGTCTGCCGTCCCTATGTCTTCACCGCCGCGCTGCCGCCCAGTGTGATGGCATCGAGCGCGACATCGGTGCGCAAGCTGATGCACGGGGGCAATAAGCGCGCGCATCTGTGGGAAAATTCAAAGACACTGCACAAGGGCCTTCGCGACCTCGGCTTCCAGCTGGGGACTGACGAACCACAATCGGCGATCATCGCGGTCATCATGCCCGACCTGGAACGCGGTGCGATGATGTGGGAGGCGTTGTTGCACGAAGGGCTATACGTCAACCTCGCCCGCCCCCCGGCAACGCCTGCGGGCATGACTCTGCTGCGCTGCTCGCTCTGTGCCGAGCATACAAGCGAGCAGGTGCAGGATATTCTTGGCCGGTTTGAGCGGGCAGGCAAAGCTGTCGGCATTGTCTGACGTTTGACGATGGCGAAGCGTTACACCCTCACTTTGTCCTGCCCCGATGCACCTGGGCTGGTTGCGGCTGTGTCGGGCTTTCTGGCCAGTCACGGTTGCAACATCCTTGAATCGCAGCAGTTTAATGATCGTGAAGATGCGCAATTCTTCATGCGGGCGGTGTTTGAGGCTTTGCCTGGAGCGCCCGATGCTGATGCGCTGAGAGCAATATTCGCGCCTGTTGCGGAACGGCTGGCGATGCACTGGCAGATCCGCGATGCGGATGCGCCGCGCAAGGTTTTGCTGATGGTCTCCAAATTCGACCATTGCCTCGAAGACCTCTTGTACCGGGTGCGGGTTGGCGAATTGAAGATGGACGTTGTCGCCATCGCCTCCAACCATCCGCGCGATGCTTCAAAACCCTCGCTGGTCGGTGACATCGCGTGGCACCATTTCCCGATAACGCCTGACAGCAAGCCAAATCAGGAAGCTGCGATAAAGGCATTGGTCGAGGAAAGTGG
>JAGNSY010000225.1 GCA_017987825.1 Sphingorhabdus sp.
GCGAAGCTGCCGCCTGCGTCATTGGCGCCGAAATCATGGTCATCCCATGTCGTCAGCATCGGCACCGAGCGGCGGAAACGGTCCCATTCCTGCCGCGTGGAAAGCTTGCGATAGCTGGCGGTCAGTGTGGGCATATCGGCGCTCCACTGCGCGCCGGTATCGCCGTAGACATTGTCGCCAATCAGCAGAAAGGCCTGCGGCTTCTGCGCGGCGATGACATCCCAATAGGCCATCGAGCGGTTTTCGTTCTGGCACGACCCAAAGGCGATGCGGGTAAGGACGGTGTCGCTGTTCAATACAGGGTTAGGGGCGGCAACGGGCAATTTGGCAGCCAGCCCAGCATAATAAGGCCGTAACGCTTCCTGTGCTGTTGGGGGCGTTGCAACAGCGCCCTTATCGAGCGGCGTCGTGGTGGCACAACCGGCCAAGGCCAACAGGGCAGGCAGAGCAATGCAGATTAGTTGAATACGCAATATCATCATGCGCGTTGAAGACAGGATTTTCATGACCGCATCGTGACAAAAGCGGTCGAGCAATAAAAGCGGTTTCTTCTCGTGGCTCTCAACCAAACAACCAGCCGCCGAGCAGACGGTTGAACGGAAAGGTGAAAAAGCCTGCCACCAGCAACGCACCGATCACAAAGCCGCGCGCCTGCCCGCGGTGCCGTTTCAGGTCGCGGCGGCGGGCGGATATGACCAGAACCGGCACACCGACCAGAGTGATCACCGACAATATGTGGATATAGCTTAGGCTACCCCGGTTGATCATCCTGATGTCGAAACTGAGGATGGCGGTTACCAGCATCGAGATCGCCCAGATCCAGCCCAGCACCCGGTGCATATTATCACCGCGCTTGCGCCACATCATGGCGGGTGTGACGGCCAGAGCAATGCCGATGGTCAGCAAATGCACCCAGACTTGCCACGGAATTTGGCCCCATTGCGACCTGCCCTTGATCACAGCGGCCAGCGCAGCAGCAAAAAGCACCACCACCAAGACGCCCAAAACGCGCTCCGAACGATCGGGTGCTACAGGTTGGTCGTAACGGGTTCCGCGTTTGCCGAAATAGTCGTTCAAGAAACTGGCCAACTGCGCCTCCCCCGTATAGGATTGCTATGACTAGGGAGGTTCAGAAGATGCGTAAAGCTTTGATATTGTCGGTATTGCTTGCCGGCGTGGCACTACCCGCGCATGCGGATAGCGGAGCACCGGTGAAGGCCCTTGTCGACGAATATTGGGCGATGGTGATGAAGGAATCGCCGATCTATGCCAGTTCGCTGGGCATCGACGATTATGCGACCGAGGTCGGCGACTATAGCCTTGCCGGGCGGGATCGTTTCACCGATGGCAGCGCGTCGATCCTCAAAAAACTTACAACGGTTGATGCGAGCCAGCTGACATCCACCGACAAGATCGAATATGGCATCCTCAAGCGCACGCTTGAGGAAAATGTCGAAGCAAACCGCTTTGGCCAGCGGAGCATCAACTTCTCTACCTATTCAGGCTGGCATCAGAGCTTTGCCGGAATGGCCGACAACCTGCCCTTTCGCAACAAGGCGGATTATGAAAGCTATAACGCCCGGCTGAAGCAATATGCACGGGTCAACGACCAGTCGCTGGCAGTCGCAAACGAGGCGCTGAAGGGCAAATATGTGCTGCCATGCGTGGTGCTCAACGGTTATGAAAAAGGCATAGCGGGCTTGATTGTTGCTGACGCGGATATCCGCCAGTCGCGCTATATGAGCCCCTATCATCGCCGTCGGCCCGAAAGCATGAGCGAGGCCGAATTCAACAGTCTTGCCGCCGAAGCAGGTGCAACCATCGCGACGGTCATCCATCCTGCGCTGCAAAAACATCTCGACTGGTTTGCCAAGAGCTACAAACCCAATTGCGCAAAGGCCCCGGGCGTATCCGCGCAGCCGGGCGGCAAGGATTATTATAATTTCCGCATCCGTCAGGAAACGACCACCAACCTGAATGCCGAACAGATCCACGAACTGGGCCTGAAAGAGGTCGCGCGCATCCGCGCCGAGATGGTCGAGGTGGCGACAAAGGCAGGTTATGACAGCCGCGAAGCCTTTATCCAGCATCTGCGCACCGATCCGCAATATTATGCGAAGACGCCCGAAGAGCTGATGGAAAAGGTCGCGCGGGTGAACAAGATTATCGACGGCAAGATGCCCGGCCTGTTCCACCGCCTGCCGCGCTTGCCCTATGGCATCAAGGAAATCCCGGCGGAGATAGCCGAGGGCACGACCACCGCCTATTACAGCCCGGGTTCGCCCGCGATTGGCGTGGCTGGTTTCTACTATGTCAACACGTCAAAACTCGACCAGCGGCCCCTTTGGGAAGTCCCGGCCTTGTCCGTGCACGAGGCGGTTCCCGGCCACCACAACCAGATCGCAATACAGCAGGAGCTCGAGCTTTCGGATTTCCGCAAGAACGGCGCTTTCTTTACCGCCTTCACCGAAGGCTGGGGGCTCTATTCGGAGCGGCTGGGAATCGAAATGGGTCTGTATGATACGCCTGCGAAGGATATGGGGCGGCTGTCCTATGAAATGTGGCGCGCCTGCCGACTGGTCGTCGACACCGGCATCCACGCCAAGGGCTGGAGCAAAGAACAGGCCATCGCCTTCATGACCGACAACAGCGCGTTGTCAGCGGCCAATATCGAGGCCGAGGTCAATCGCTACATCAGCTGGCCCGGACAGGCGCTGGCCTATAAGCTGGGCGAACTCAAAATCCGTGAACTGCGCGAACTGGCGTCAAAGGAGCTTGGAAGCAAATTCGATCTGGCAGCGTTTCACGATACCGTGCTCGGCCAGGGTTCTGTTCCGCTCAACGTGCTCGAGGATATGGTGAAGGACTGGATCGCGGCGGAGAAGGCCAAGGCCTGAA
>JAGNSY010000065.1 GCA_017987825.1 Sphingorhabdus sp.
CTGCCAGCAAAAGGATGTGACCCCGCCTCGCGCATACGCGCCGAACTTTAGCAAACAGCTTGCGACGTTGCGTAGTCTTCAGATTGTAGTGACGAAAAATAACGCCCGATCCCATCGGCAGCTTCTGAATGGCGGCTAGCAATTGATCCCCTAGCCGTGGGTCGGTCATCAGCCAGATACGCGGTATCGGTTTTCGCAATGGCTGGCAGGCAGGCATGGCAGCGGCTATAGCGCGCGGCCATGTCTGATGCGACTCCTGAAAGCCCGGCCCAGCGCCTTGCCAAAATCGAAGCCGAAATGGCGCACGCCTGCAAACTTGCCCGCCGCGCGCCCAATACTGTTTCGCTGATCTCCGTTTCAAAAACGTGCTCGGCGGACGAAATCACGCCGTTGCTGGAGGCTGGCCACCGCGCATATGGCGAGAACCGCGTGCAGGAGGCGGCATCGAAATGGCCGGGCTTGCGCAAGGCCTATCCCAATGTGCAACTCCACCTGATCGGCCAGTTGCAATCTAACAAAGCGGAAGAGGCGGTCGAACTGTTCGACTGCATCCATTCGCTTGATCGCCTGTCGCTCCTCACCGCGCTTTCAAAAGCGATGGCAAAGGCGGGAAAGCGGGTGCCCTGTTTCATTCAGGTCAATATCGGTGAGGAAGAGCAGAAGGGTGGCTGCGCGATTGCCGAACTGCCCGAACTGCTTGCAGCAGCGAAGGAAGGCGACATCGACGTGATCGGCCTGATGTGCATCCCGCCCGCCGATGTCGAGCCCGCCCCCTATTTCGCGCTACTGGCCGAACTCGCTGCCCGCCACGACCTGTCGCAGCTCAGCATGGGCATGTCAGACGATTTTCCGACTGCAATCCAATTGGGCGCAACGCATATCCGCGTCGGCACAGCCTTATTCGGCCCGCGCCCGGCTGGCTGACAGCGGAAAGCAGAGCACCCGTCCAGCCACTGGCACCAGCGCCTCGGTCGCATATCCCCCGCATGCTTCGCCGATCACCGAATCGTCGGCGTCGAGGCCTCCCGTCAAAGCCCCGAAAGCGGGCAGGATCAATTTGGTTGAACTGCGCACGAAACAGCGCCGCGACACCAAACGCCCCCTGATTTCCTGCCGGAACTTGGGGTGAAAATGGCCCGACATTTCGGGTCGTGGATCGCGCGGTTCTGCCTCGTGGCGCAGGATGATGCCATCTAGGCGCAATTCTTCATGGACTACACCGCCCCAATTTGCAGCAATGCCCGGATCATGATTGCCGACAACCCAGCGCCAATCGTGGCTCGCGGTCAATTGCCGCAGCAGCCGGGCGGCTTCATCCTCGAGCCGCGCTTCTCCGCCATCGTCATGGAAATTGTCGCCCAGGCAGTAAATCGCCTCGGCCGCATATTTGCGCGCAAGCCCCGTCAGTTCTTCAAGCGTTGCCCGGCTGTCATAGGGTGGGAGGAACTGCCCGCCCATCGCATAGCTGGACGCCTTTTCGAGGTGCAGGTCAGCGACCAGTAGCGCCTTGCGCGCAGGCCAGTAAAGCGCCGCCTCACCGGCTGCTTCAAAGCTATGTCCGCTGAAGGAAATTTGCGCTGTCACAGCCGATGCTATGGGCAATGCGCGATGGGCTGACAAGCGGCGGCTTTTGCTTTATGCGCGCCGCCATCATGCTTTCGGTCGTTGCCCTCTACCATTTCGCACCCATATCCGATCCGCGCGCGGTGCGTGAACCGCTGTTCGCCTTTTGCGAGGAACGCGGGATCAAAGGCACGCTGCTGCTCGCCAAGGAAGGCGTCAACGGCACGATAGCGGGTGCGCATGAGGCTCTGGAAGACGCCGTTGCCTATATCCGCAGCTGGGATGGCTTTGCAGCGATGGAGGTCAAATTTTCGCATGCCGAGGCGATGCCGTTCGGCAGGCTGAAGGTGCGGCTGAAACGCGAGATCGTTACCATGGGGGTCGAGGGCATCGACCCGCGCTCCGACGTCGGCCATTATGTTGATCCGACAGACTGGAACGCGCTGATTACCGATCCCGACACAATCGTCATCGATACGCGCAATGATTTCGAGGTTCAGGCCGGAACCTTTGAACGCGCGATCAATCCCGAAACCGCATCATTCCGGCAATTCCCGGCCTGGTTCGATGCCGAGGCGGAAAAGCTGCGCGCCGAAGGCAAATCACCCAAATTCGCGATGTTCTGCACCGGTGGCATCCGCTGCGAAAAAGCGACCGCCTATGTCCGCGCGCAGGGATTTGAGGAGGTCTATCACCTCAAAGGCGGTATATTGAAATATCTGGAAGAGGTGCCTTCCGCCGAAAGCCGCTGGCAGGGCGACTGCTACGTCTTTGACGAACGCGAACTGATCGGCCACGGCCTTGAATTGCGCAAAGACAAGGCCGCCTAAGGGCTGGCGAGTGCTAGCCTGCTCAATGGTTCGTTGCGCGCAGCGCGCGGCAAATCAAATGCGACGCGCCGGTTGCCGAAGTCGATCACCACGCGATCAAACAGCTTCAGTGCATCCATGCCGAAAAGGATTGCGGGTCGATCGTTCAGATCGAGCGCGTGGAACGCATAATTGTCGGCAAAGGTAACCGGTAGGTTGGCGACATTGAAACTGCCAATCTTGATTTCCTTTATCTGGCTGAAATCGCCGTGCAGTTCCTTGCCCGTGACGCCTTTCATCTTCACTGGTTGATAATCAAAACGCAGGTGGCGTTTGCGCAACCGGTCGCGCAGCGCGAAATTGCCCATGCTGGCTTGCGCGCCCGTATCGAGGATGATGTCCACCTTGAAACCGTCAATTTCGGCGCTCGAAAGGATCATTCGGCCTGCCCGTTTCTTGGCGCTGACCACGATCATGCCCTGTTCGAGCTTGCCGGGGCGCTTGCCGATGGCCGAAGGCAAGACTTCGAGATGCTGGGTGCGGAAATCGAGGAAGACCTTGCTGTCCTCCAGACTGTCGATGCCGAGCAGCCCATTGCCGCCAAGATTGCTGCGTTCGAGCGCCGGAGCCTCTATGCCTTCGACATTGTGCGATTTGAGCGACAATAACTCGATATAAAAGGATGGGGCGACTGCGGGGCCAGTTATGGTGGCCAATCTGAGCTCGGGTCCGGCCTCTAGCGCCAGCCGCTTGGCCAGATCGCCCGAGATCACCGTGCGTTCGGCCCCGGTATCGACGATGAAATCGACGGGTTCACTATTGTTGATGCGCACCGGAACGGTCATCCGGTCGCTCCGGTCAATCTCGAACTGCTGGATGACCGACAATTCGGGGATCAAAGGCGCCTCTGCAGGCGGATTGACCTCTTGACCGCCGGCAAAGGCCACTAACGGCGCGGCGCACAGCGCCATCATCGAAATTCCAAGCCAGTGTCGCATGGCCTCTCTCCTCTGTCGCGATACTACGCCTCGCGAGAGCAGCGAACAAGCGCCGTGTAGATTATTCGACGAACGGCATTTCAGGGCGTCATCGCGATGCCCGCAAGGCTCTCCGCCTCAACCAATAGCGCGTCATCGACCGAACCCTGCGCCACACTTTCACGCCCGATCATCACCATTAGCGGCACTGCCATCGGGCTGACCCTTTCGAGCCGGATATGCAGCATCGTGTCTTCCGCCCGGTCGAGCAGATCGCCGAGCCGCCCGACATCGGTAAGCCGCGCCCGCGCATCGTGCCATGCCGCCTCGAGCAGCAGATGGCCGGGTTCATATTTGCGCAGCACATCATAGATAAGGTCTGTCGAAAAGGTCACCTGCTTGCCGGTCTTGCGCTTGCCCGGATGCTGGCGCTCTACAAGGCCGGAGATGATTGCGACTTCGCGGAAGGCGCGTTTCAAAAGGTAGCTGTTCTCGACCCAGTCGACAAATTCCTCCTCCAATATGTCGGATGAGAAGAGCGAGGCAGGGTCGGACACCTCCTCCAAACTCCAGATACCGAGCGCATAGTCGCTGGCGACAAAGCCCATCGGTTTCAGCCCGCGCATCTCCATCCGCTTGGTCACCAGCATGCCGAGCGACTGGTGCGCGTTCCAGCCTTCGAACGGATAGACCACCAGATAATGCAGGTCTTCATGCGGGAAGGTTTCCGCAAGCAATTGCCCCGGTTCGGGCAGCGCCGAGCGGTAATCCTGCATCTCCAGCCATTCGCGCACATCATCGGGAAAGCGCGCCCAGCCTGCCCGGTCGGTGAGGAATGCGCGCACCCGGCTCGCCAGATGCGTGGTCAGCGGCATGCGTGCGCCCATGTACGACGGGATCTGGGCTGCCTTCTTCGCGGCGCGCACAATCAGGTCGAGGTCGCGGATCGCCTCAACCTCCAGCGCCATGCCGGCGAAGATGAAGCTGTCGCCGGGGCGTAAAGGAGCGGCGAAATATTCCTCAACCTTGCCCAGATTGCGGCCATTGCGAAAACGCACATCGAGCATCGGTGCATCGACGATGATGCCTGCGTTGAAACGGTGCTGGGTGGCAAATTTGGGATGCGATAAGCGCCAGTTTAAGCCCCTCCCCTTTAGGGGAGGGGTTGGGGTGGGGCTGTCCAATGTCGCGCGAGAACTGAACAGCCCCACCCCCGACCCCTCCCCTGAAGGGGAGGGGAGAAATGCCACCAGTTTCCGGAACTTGTCATAGGCCTTCAGCGCATAGCCACCGGTCCCGACAAATTCGATCACCCGCCCGAAGGTCGCAGCATCGATCCCGCTATAGGGCATGGCTGAACGCACCTCGTCGAGCAGTTCCGCCTCGTTGAACGGCGCGGCACAGGCGCAGGCCATCACATGCTGGGCGAGGACATCGTAGCCGCCGGGGCGAAACACCTCACCATCGCGCACGCCTTCCTCCACCGCATCGAATGCCGCCTGCGCCTCCAGATATTCGAAGCGGTTGCCGGGGACGAGCAGCGCCTTCGATGGCACGTCCATGCGGTGGTTCGACCGACCGATGCGCTGCAACAGCCGTGAACTGCCCTTGGGTGCGCCCATCTGGATCACGCAATCGACATCGCCCCAATCGACACCCAGATCGAGCGACGCGGTGCAGACCAGCGCCTTCAACTCGCCCGCCGCCATCGCCCCTTCCACCTTGCGCCGCGCCTCTACCGAGAGCGAGCCGTGGTGGATACCGATGGCATATTTCGGATCATTCGCGTCCCACAATTTCTGGAAGATATATTCGGCGAGGAAGCGGGTGTTACAGAAAATGAGCGTGGTGCGGTTCCTGCCAATCTCCTCGATCAGCTGCGGCACCGCATATTGCCCGCTATGCCCCGACCAGGGGACGCGGCCTTCGGGTAGCAGGATTTGCAGGTCGGGATCGGCGGCAGGCTCCCCCTCGACCAGCCGCACCGCGCCGATCTCGCCATAAGGCGCGAGCCAGGCGCGATAGGCATCGGGGTCGGATATCGTTGCCGACAGGCCGACCCGCTGCATTTGGGGGGACAGTTTTTGCAGACGCGCGAGGCTGAGCGACAGCAAATCGCCGCGCTTCGAATTGGCGAAAGCATGCACTTCGTCGATGATTACCCGCTTGAGCCCGGCAAACATCAGCAGGCTGTCTTCGTGGCTGAGCAATAGCGACAGCGATTCGGGTGTAGTCAGCAAGATATGTGGCGGCCGCACCCGCTGCCGTGCCTTGCGTTCCGAAGGCGTATCGCCGGTCCGGGTTTCGATGCGGATCGGCAGCCCCATTTCCTCGACTGGCATCAAAAGGTTGCGCCGGACATCGACCGCGAGCGCCTTGAGCGGGGAGATGTAGAGGGTGTGGAGAAAATCCTCCCCGAAACGGGGAGGGGGACCGCGCGAAGCGTGGTGGAGGGGGCTCTCCGGATCAAACGACGCTTGAGGCCTTACCCCCCCTCCGTCAGCCGTTCCGGCTGCCACCTCCCCGTTCCGGGGAGGAATAAGCTCCACCAAAGTCGGCAAAAACCCCGAAAGCGTCTTCCCCGCCCCCGTCGCCGCGACCAGCAAGGCATGCCGCCCCTCAGCCGCCGCATCGACCATCTCCAACTGATGCCTCCGCGGCGCCCAGCCGCGTTGGGTGAACCAATTAGTGATCGGTAAAGGAATTTGGGGTTTACTCACATCCGCAACACCACGGAACTATCACCCGAAATTCAAGTCTGGAATCATACCATCTTGATAATCGGTATCGATAAGCCACTTCGAGCATTCTTCGATCGTAACAATTCCAGAGTCTGATACAACCGGCTCAGGATCTTCGGTCCGAAGCGTAAGAAACGCTTGCCCATCATATCCAAATGTTACGACTCGGCAGTTGATAGTCGACCGCACTTCGCAACCGTGTCCATGCTTGGAGTCGATTGCTTCTGATAACCACTGCCGGAGTGCAGCCGGGTCTGCGAGGTGTCGTATCGAAACGCCATTGTATTCCGCATCCGGCGGGTTCCCATCGGGGTTGAAGGAGCCGTACCAAATGCCGTTGTGACTATTATCGGCACCATAAGTAAGGCACGCGAACAACGTCTCGACGATGATCGAGTTTGTCGTTCGCGTTGCAGCTGTTAGCGCACTATTTGAATCTTCATTGGCACGAGTTTTCGGCCCGATGAGATACATTTTCATTCTTAATGCCCCGCCGTCTCCCCCCGCTCCAGCCCGCTCGCCGCGAGTTGCGCGTCGATCTGTGCCATCAGCCGCTCCAGCCCAGCCTCTGACGACGCCTCCGCCCGCGCGACCAGCACATCCTGCGTGTTCGAGGCACGCAGCAACCACCAGCCATCGGGCGTGTTCACGCGCGCGCCATCGGTTGCGTTCACATCGGCGCCTTCTGCGGACAAACGCGCCAGCACCTCGTCGATCACAGCGAACTTACGGCTTTCGTCGACCTGGAAACGCATTTCGGGGGTGTTGATCATCTCGGGCATCGCGCTGCGCAATTCGGTGACGCTTTTGCCCAGCCGCGCCGATGCGCGCATCAGCCGCAGCCCGGCATAGATCGCATCGTCAAAACCGTAATAATCATGCTTGAAGAAGATGTGCCCGCTCATCTCGCCCGCCAGCGGAGAGCCAACCTCCTTCATTTTGGATTTGATCAGGCTGTGCCCGGTCTTCCACATTAGCGGCTGGCCACCCAGCGCCGCGATCCGGTCATACAGCGCCTGTGACGCCTTGACGTCTGCGATAATCGTCGCGCCCGGCACATCGGCGAGCACATCTTCGGCGAAGATTTGCAGCAACTGGTCACCCCAGATCACGCGGCCCTGCCCGTCAATCGCACCGATCCGGTCGCCATCGCCGTCAAAAGCCAATCCGAAATCGAGGCTTTTCTCGGCGACAAGCGCCTTCAGGTCGACGAGGTTCTTCTCCTCGGTAGGATCGGGATGATGATTTGGAAAATTGCCATCGACTTCGGTAAACAGCGTGTAATGCTCGCCCGGAAGCAGCTTCACCAGCCGCTCGACGACCGGACCGGCAGCGCCATTGCCGGTATCCCAGCCGATACGGAACGGCTTGTCGGGCGCGGCCTCGGCGATGCGCCCGACATATTGGTCGATGATGTCGAACGAGGACGCACTACCCGCCCCCTCGGCCCAATCACCCGCCGCCGCCATCGCGCCGAGTTGCTGGATGTCCGCGCCAAAGAACGGACGCCCCTGGAAGACCATCTTGAAGCCGTTATAATTGGCGGGATTGTGGCTGCCGGTTATCTGGATGCCGCCATCGACATCGTCCAGCACGGCCTCGGCATAATATAGCATCGGCGTTGGCCCCATGCCGACCGATACCGCGTCTAGCCCGCTTTCGTTGATGCCCTTGATAAGTGCTGCTTCGAGCATCGGCGAGCTGACCCGACCGTCATAACCAACCGCCACCTTCTTGCCGCCTGCCCGACCGAGCAAAGTCGCAAAGCTGCGCCCGATGGCATAAGCATCCTCTGCCCCCAGCGTTTCGCCGATAATCCCGCGAATGTCGTACTCACGCAGCGACGTGGAGTGGAAATTGTGCGGCATGGGAGAACTCCGGGTTAGCAGTTTGCGGAAGCCCCTAACCCTTTTTCCGTTTCAAATCATCCAGCAAAAGGTCGCGGGCTTCGTTCAATTTACGTTTGCGGTCTTCGCCATCGTTGCGATCGGGTTCGCTCTTGGTGACCAGTTCCTTGTGACGCGCCTTGATCTTGTCGGCATCGTCATGAGCCGAAACGCCCAGTAACCAGCGGGCGGCAGCCAATTCATATTCGCTGCTCGGAATCTGGCGCAATTTGGACAGGCGCAGTGTCATGCCGCGAAACCAGAAAACGCCAACGCCGATGGCCGGAAGCCCCAGCAGCCACGCACCACGTAGCGACAGCACAGCGCCGGCAATCACCAGCGCCAGCGGCAGCAATTGTTTTGGCATCAATTTCCCCGACCACAGCCCCCAGCCTATTCCGGCAGCGACGAGGAGGAGGAAGGGCAGCATCAGTCCAGCTGCGGCTGTGCGAATTCGGGAAGCGCAAGCGCCGAGACCAGTTCGCGCAATTCCTGCCGCGCGACGATATGCGCGGTGCCGAGATTGCCCAGATGGCCTTTATCAACCAGCGTCAGCCCGGACGGGAACAGCTCGCGATAGATGACCCGTTCGTTGAGCCCCGGGACGACGCGGAAACCGGCGCGCTTTGAAAGCTCGGCAATCGCATCGGTCATGCGCTGCTGGTTGCGCGCCTCCATATTGTGCAGGCGGTTGCGCAGCACCACCCAGTCGATCGTCGTGCCATCAGACCGTGCCCGCGCCATCCGCGCTTCCCACATCAGTTCGGCATAGAAGCTCAGCTTCTTCACCTTGAAATTTTCGGCGTCGACACGGCCCATCAGATCGAAATCGATGAAACTGTCATTGATCGGCGTAACCAGCGTGTTCGCCCGCGTGGCGACGAAGCGCGCATATTCGTCATCGCGACCCGGCGTATCGAAGATCAGGAAATCGCTTTCGGACTCCAGCTTCGCAATCTGCTCCTCAAGGCGCGCCTGCGATTCCTGTTCGAATACGTCAAAGACCGGAAGCGGCAGGTGGATATCGCGTCGCGCCATCGTGTCACGGCGGTTTTCGAGATAGCGATAGAGGGTCCGCTGGCGCGAATCGAGATCGAGACAGGCAACGCGGGCCCCACGCGACGCGAGGCCAATGGCAACATGGATGGCGGTGGTCGACTTCCCGGTTCCGCCTTTTTCATTTGCAAATACAATATGATGTGCCTTGGCCATGTGCCGGCTTTACCCCTGATTCCGAAATTCGTCTTGCACAGTGCTGTGCGCGGCGCTGTATGCGATAACCTGCCATAACCAAGGCCCAAATGACGTGCAAACCATCAATAGGTTAACCGAGCTTCGTGCTGCCACCCGAGCCATAAAAGCTGCGGATAAGTCTCTGGCACTGGTTCCGACCATGGGTGCACTCCATGCCGGGCACCTCCAACTGGTCGAGGAAGCCAAAAAGCGCGCCGATACGGTCGCCGTCTCGATCTTCGTCAACCCGACCCAGTTCGGCCCCAATGAGGATCTCGACGCTTATCCCCGCATGCTGGAGGAGGATTCCGCCAAATTGCGCGCCGCCGGTGTCGATCTGCTCTGGGCTCCGCCGGTCAGCGAAGTCTATCCGGAGGGCTTTGCCACCAAAATCCATGTCGCAGGCCCAAGCACCGGATATTGCGGAGGCGCCCGCCCGGGCCATTTCGATGGCGTCGCGTTGGTCGTGACCAAATTGTTCAATCAGGTCGAGCCCGATATAGCCTGCTTTGGCGAAAAGGATTTCCAGCAGCTCGCCGTCATCCGCCAATTTGTGCGCGATTTGGATATCAACGTCGAAATTCTCGGCGTGCCGATCGTGCGTGATGCCGATGGCCTCGCGCTATCGTCGCGCAACGCCTATCTCTCGCCCGCCGAGCGCAAAGCGGCACTGGCGTTGCCGCAAGCCCTGCAGAAGACGCGCGAAGCCATAATGTCAGGTGGCGACATTGCGGTGATTCTTGCCGACGCCCAAAAGGCCATATTGGCCGCCGGTTTCGCCAATGTGGATTATTTTACATTAGCTGATGCGCAGACGCTGGCGCCCGTAATGGCAATGGCCGGTCGGCCCATGCGCCTGCTGGCTGCGGCCAAAATCGGCAAGACCCGGCTGATCGATAATCTCGCCGTTGAGTAGCTTTACTCCGCACCGGATTAAAAAAGTTCGATTCGCGTTAACCATTTATTAGCCACGTTCGGGCGAACACTCCCTCAACAACAGAGGGAAATAACGTCATGGCCAATAGTTTGAAAAGCGCCACGTTTTTGATGGAGAGCCGGATTGCGGACGCGGCACGGGGCAGTGCCAGCGCTTTGTTCGATCTGGGGGTCGCCTATTCGACCGGCAGCGGCGGCATCGACGTCGACCTGATCGAAGCGCATAAATGGTTCAACCTGGCAGCGCTCAATGGCAATGAAGAAGCCAGTTACTGCCGCGCCGAAATCTCTGACGAGATGACCGCCCGCGAAATCGCCGAAGCGCAGAAAATGGCGCGCGCCTGGCTCAACGA
>JAGNSY010000226.1 GCA_017987825.1 Sphingorhabdus sp.
CTCAATCCGGACAAGGCGCGCTATCGCAACAATACACCGTTGAGCCACTATCTGGGTCGCCGGTCGGTCGGCTGAACCCAATATAATGAGCGAACGGACTAACCCCATAACCCCACAGGGGTTTGCGAGTTTGCGTGCCGAATATGAGCAATTGTTCGCAGTTGAGCGACCGAAAGTTGTCGAGATCGTCAGTTGGGCCGCAGGCAATGGCGACCGCAGCGAAAATGGCGACTATATCTATGGACGTCAGCGCCTGCGCGAAATCGACCGCAAGCTTGGGCGGTTATCGAAGCAGATGAAATTCGCGAAGGTCATCGACCCCTCCCATCAAGATGACCGCAGCCGGGTATATTTTGGCGCGACGGTGGTATTGGCCGACGAGGACGACAATCAGCGCAGCGTGACAATCGTCGGCGACGATGAGGCCGACGCGACAGCCTCACGCATCGGCTGGAATTCGCCTCTCGCCAAAGCGTTGCGAGGGGCGCGGTTGGGCGATTTGCGAACGGTGCAATTGCCCGGCGGCCCCAAGGAATGGGAAATCGTCGCGATAGATTATCCGTCGTCGTCCTGAGTGCCAAAGCATGTGGTGGCCAGTTGCTTGATCTCGGGATCGACCTCTGGAAACGCATCCGGGATGGATTGTGATAACTCGTCCGCAATATAGTTCAGAACGGCGATGCGGGCAGATTTCTGGTTGTTGCCATCGAAAACCTTCCATGCGGCGCCGCGCGTGTCGGTCTTCGCCAGCATGTCCTCTATCGCTTCGACATAGGCATCGCGCTTTTCACGGTTACGAAAGTCCTCGGCGGTTACTTTCCAGCGTTTGGCCGGGGTTTCTAACCGCTCCTTCAGCACCTTATCCTGCGTCTTCTGTGTCACGTGCAGAAATATCTTGATGATCTTGGTGCCTATTTCCGTTTGCCGTTGTTCGAACTCGTTGATCTCGTCATAGCCGCGGCGCCACTCGGCATCGCTGCAAAAACCCTCAACCCGTTCGACCAAAACGCGGCCATAATGGCTGCGGTCGAGCACCGATATTTCCTTGGCACGCGGCAGTTTGTTCCAGAAACGCCAGAGGAAATGCCGTTCCTTTTCCTCGGGCGTAGGGGCGCTGATCGGATAGACCTGAAAATAGCGTGGATCCCAATTGGCGGTCAGCCTTTTGATCGCCCCGCCTTTGCCTGCTGCATCCCAGCCTTCAAATATAAATAACGTGCGGCAGCCATGAACGATATGCAGCGCCTGCAATTCAGCCAGTCGATCCTGTAGATCGGCAAGGTCCTGATCGTAATCACCGGCATATTTGTTGCCATCTTCAAAGTCGGAAAGGTCGATCGCCATATCGGTTGGGCCTCTTTATATCGGCCTCTTATGGCGCGGTGGGCCCAAGCTTCAAACAAGATTCAACTTGAAATTACTAGCTCCGCAATTAACCCAGCCAGTCGGTCGGGCTCTTCCATCGGGATGAAATGCGACACCTCGTTCCAATGGATGTCGGTCGCGCCGGAAATGTATGTGGCCAAATCCGGAGCGGTGGGGCTGATCGAAAAATCCATGGGCCCTGCCCGCTCGGCATTGCGGGCGCGCAGCACGGTGGTCGTACAATTGATTTCGCCTATCCAGCCATAAGGGTTGTTGCGCCAAGACCCCATATAGGCAGACGCCTCCAGCACCGGGGGGCAGGCCAGTTCGAAACCCTCTCCGCCTGTCGCCGGGACCAGACCATGAAGGCAATAATCGGCCAGCACATCGGGGCGCCAACGGGCAAAGGGTTCGCGATTGGCGAAATGTGCTGTCATTTGCGCCGCGCTTTCCCAAGCGTTGCGACGGCGCGCGACAGGGTGGTCAGTAGGTAATCCAATAAGGTTTTCGGGTTCGACTGCATAGGTTTCCGGCGTCATCATCACTGGATCGACCAGCAGCAAACCGGCGACCTTGTCTGGCACCAGCACAGCCGTGCGCGCGGCGACATAGCCACCCATGCTGTGCCCGATTGTGAAGGCTGGCTTTTGCAGCTTTGCTCGCACAAAGGCGGCTACATCATCTGCGGTCGCCAGCCAGTCGGAGAGCGAATCTGGGCGATAGCTGCGACCATGCCCGCGCAAGTCGAGCGCAATATAGTGCCAGTCATTTGGCAACGCCTTGATCGTCGCATCCCAGCAGCGGGCATGAAAACCGGTTGCGTGTAGCAAAAGCAGCGTGGGGTATTCCCCCGCACTGCCCCATTCGAACCAGCACAGCTCACCGCCCGGTGCGGCAAAGCGATGTTCGACCGGCTGGTTCAAGCCTTGGGCGGCTCCACGACGCGGATGTGCAGTTCGCGAAGTTGTTTGACCATCGCAGGCGACGGAGCGCCCATCAGCAGGTCTTCGGCGCGCTGGTTCATCGGGAACAGCGTGATCTCGCGCAGATTCTGTACACCGCAGAGCAACATCACCATACGGTCAACACCAGCCGCCATTCCGCCATGCGGCGGTGCGCCAAACTGGAAAGCACGGTACATGCCGCCAAAGCGTTCCTCGACATCGGCCTGCGTCAAACCTGTAAGTTCAAACGCTTTGACCATCAGGTCCGGATGCTGGTTGCGGATCGAACCTGACGCCAGTTCATAACCGTTGCAGACCATATCATATTGATAGGCCTTGATGGTCAGAGGATCCTGCGTCTCAAGCGCCTCCAGCCCGCCTTGCGGCATCGAGAACGGGTTGTGCGCGAAATCGACCTTTTTCTCTTCCTCGCTCCATTCGTAGAAGGGGAAATCGATGATCCAGCAGAAACGGAAAGCATCTTTTTCGACGATATCCAGTTGCTCGCCAATTCGGGTGCGCGCGGCACC
>JAGNSY010000066.1:0-6540 GCA_017987825.1 Sphingorhabdus sp.
CAGCGAAAATCGTAAAGAGAAGGGGTTGGGGCTCCCCATGCCATCCGGCCAGGTCATGCTGTTTGAAGACAGCGATTATGGCCCATTGCTTGCCGGACAATCGACGCTCAGCGACCGCGCGGTGGGCAATGAGATCGAGATGGCGATCGGGCAATCCTCGGACGTGCGTTTTGCGGTCACTCGCTTGAGCGAGAGCGGCAAGATGCAGCGGTTCAAGGTCGATATTACCAATGCCCGAAACGAGCCGGTCAATATTGAAATCGAGATACCCTATGAGCTGCGCGGCAGGCCCAAGCAGATCGCCAAGGTCGATGGCATGCCGACATGGAAGACGACCGTCGCCGCGAATGGCGAAGCAACGCTGACCTATGAATTGAAGCTGGAAAACTGAAGCGGACGAAGGGGGCTTCGTCCGCTTCTGAGGTTGTTCGACTCTCAAATCGAAAAAGAGGCGCCGGATCGGTTAAGACCCAACGACCCTATGAAAATGCCAGCTCACATTCGCGTGCGCAATCGCGAATTCGCGAAGCACAACGAAACGTTCGCGAATGGCGCGCGCAATTTCACGAAACGCGAATGAGTTTCGCATTTTTCCACAAGCTTGTAGATACTGGCCGATGCTGGTAAAAGAGCTCAGGAAGCGGGGCAAATCCCATGACATTGCACGGGTTTCTGGATTATTGGTGCTCGCTGGATTGGCGGCATCAGCTGCGTCATCTTGCGCAATATCTGCTAATCGCAGTGCTGCTGGTTTTCGTCTCGCCTTTCGGGATGTTTCCCGAACAGCCGTTCTTAAGGCTGAGCTATTGGTTCGCCATCTTGTCGATATTCGGCATGGCGATGATGCCGGTTACCGCAAAAATCATCCGATCGACTGGAGCCTTTGATGATTTCAGCCGCTGGAGCGGAATATTCGGCTGTGTGCTCTTTGCCACTATCCCGATGACTTTCATCGTCCATGCGATCGAATATTGGGGTTGGTCGATCGCAGCGGCGCGGCTGGGCGATGCCGTTACGCCGATGCGCCCATCGCGCGACACCGCCGGCCTGATCGCGCTTTTCGCACAGTTGCTGGCAATCAATCTGATCGCAATCGGGGTCAATTCGCTGTTCATCCTCGCGCTGCATGGATTGCAGTCCGAAGCGCGGTCCCGACCGGCTGCAGGTATTCGATTTCTCTCGCGACTACCCGATCATCTGGGCACGCAATTGCTGCATTTGCAGATGGAAGACCATTATTTGCGCGCAACCACCGCGAAGGGTGCCGATCTGATCCTGATCCGCTTCCGTGATGCTTTGCAGGAGCTCTCCGATTATGATGGGTTGCAAGTCCACCGTTCCTGGTGGGTGGCACGCAACGCGGTTGAGAAATTGAGCCGCCAGGGCCGCAAAATCGAATTGCTGATGATCGATGGCACGCGGATACCCGTTTCGACAGGCTATCGGAAAATGGTCGAGGAAACGCTGTTGGGCAAAGCCACCTAAGGCTGAACTGTCAAACCTGCTGCGGCAACGGTCGTGGCCGATGCTGCTCATCCAGCGCGACAAAAGTGAATAGGCCCTCGGTCACCTTGACCTCCTGCTCACCCCTGTCGCGGGTTGCAAGAACCTCAATCCGGATCGCCATCGACGTGCGCCCGCGCCGTTCGAGCGCAGCATAGACCGAGATGATGTCGCGCAGCAGGATCGGTGCGATAAATTCCATCTTCTCGATCGCCACCGTTGCACACGGCCCTTCGGCCATGCGTCCGGCAACGATACCGCCCGCAATATCCATCTGCGCCAGCACCCAGCCGCCGAAGATATGGCCATTAGCGTTGATATCTGCCGGGCGCGGCACGACGCGCAGGATCGGGTCGCCCCGAACAGGCAGATTATGGACGGTACTGGTCATTCTCGTCATCCGCGAGATCGGCGAAGGGATCGTCGATTGCCTCGTCATGCCCGGTTCCGCTAGAAAGGAACACCAGCCCCATCAGCGCCGACATCAGCATCACCGAGAAGATGATGCCCACTGCCGTTGCGATGTAGAGATGGATCGAAATCAGCCCATATTGGAACCAGAACAGACTGAGCGCTACGCTGGTAATCACAAGCGTGAACGCGAACATCCAGCCCATCAGGCGGCGATAGCGTGCCCAGGCAAAGGCAGCATATTCGGGATTGTCGAGGCGGGAAGGTCGAGTCATTTTATCCTGCGCCGCGTCTATGCTATGAATACTGCCGGGGCAAGACGAATGGGAGGAAGCGATGACGATTGCAATCATCCTGCAGGGACGCGAAGGCGCGGTTTTCACGGCATCTCCGGATGAACTGGTCGAGGCCGTCGTAGCGCGACTCGCAGAGAAACGGATTGGCGCATTGCCGGTGGTCGAAGGCGATCGGGTCATCGGGATATTTTCCGAACGCGATGTGATCTACGGTCTGGCAAGCCATGGAGCCGCGATGATGGCAAAACGGGTCGGCGATGTCATGACGGCACCTGCGATCACAGTCACGTCGGATTCGCCCGTCCTTTCGGCGCTGTCGTTGATGACGCGCCGCCGCATTCGCCACCTGCCCGTGGTCGATCATGACCGCATCGTTGGCTTCGTCTCGATTGGCGATCTCGTCAAACACCGCATCGAAAGGATCGAGGCCGAGGCGTCGGCTATGCGCGACTATATCCAGATGGCCTGAGCGCTACCTCTATTTGGTAGAAACGGTGGTTGCAGTTGCAGGTGCCGAGGCCTGAACAACCGGCCGCGGGCCATAGCGTGCGTTCCACTCGACAATGTCGACCTTGTACTTCTCAAACGCATTGTAGAAGTTGATGAACACTGCATCGAGATCGGCCAGCGCGCCAAAGCTGTATTCAGGCAGCGCGGATGAGGGGATCGCGACAATCTCACGCGATTTCGCAAGCGATTTGTCGCAGAACTCCGCGCGCACCGGCGGCAGTGCAAAATAATTGTACAGGTCGGTCGAATGCGTATCGCGCACACGCAAGGCGTTCTGCCTTGGGAAGCGCTTCACATATTCGGCATCGACCGCCTTGTTGGTTTGCGAAAGCCGCGCCTTATGCACCTGCAGATAGCGGTTATAATTTTGTGCAATCTCGCCCCAGACCGGGCCCTGGCAATTGAGCGCGGCGACATTGAGGCCAGAGCGCAGGTGCCAGATATATTCCTCACGCGTGAGGTTGCGATTGGGAGTAATACGCACGCCATCTGCGCCAAAAGCCGGAATTTTCATCGTCACAGCAGCGCCGCCGGGCGGCAAGGGCATCGGCGGAATGACGGGAGCAGGCGGTGGTGCCACCGGCTTGGGTGCTACCACAATGGGCTTTGGCGCCGGCGCACATGCAGCAGCCAGCAACGTTAAGCCGACGATCAGAGATCCCCTACCCGATTTACGCATATTCAAATCACTCCCGCGAACCCGATTATATGTTTCAGGCTGTCAACAGGATTAACAGCGAAAAATAAAGCCTCCATCGGCGAACTGCGCAAAGAAAAAGGCCCAGTGGTTTCCCACCGGGCCTTTTCGCAGTTTCGATTATGCCTGATTTAGTCGCGGCTGCCGAGGAAGCTGAGCAGGAACTGGAACATGTTCACAAAGTCCAGATACAGGTTCAGCGCGCCCATGATCGCGATCTTGCCGAGCGCTTCATGGCCGGCAAAGTAGAAATATTCGCTCTTGATACGCTGGGTATCATAGGCCGTGAGGCCTGCGAAGATCAGCACGCCAAGGAAGCTGATCACCCAGCCCATTGTTGATGATCCGAGGAAGATGTTGACGATCGAGGCCAACAACAATCCGACAACACCCATGATCAGGAAGCTGCCCCAACCGGTCAGATCCTTTTTGGTGGTGTAGCCCCACAGGCTCAGCGAAGCGAAGGCTGCTGCCGTCACGAAGAAGGTGCGGGCAACCGATTCCCCTGAATAGACAAGGAAAATCGTCGACATCGACAGGCCCATGACGGTGGCGAACGCCCAGAACATTGCCTGCAATGCGCCAGTCGACAGCTTGTTCATGCCAAAGCTCATCACCATGATGAAGGCGAGCGGTGACAGGATGATCAGCCAGCGCAGCGGCGTTGCCATCACCTGTGCCGCCATGCCGCTGTTGGCGAACAACAAGGCTACAATGCCGGTGAGCAACACGCCCGACGCCATATAGTTGTAAACCTTGAGCATATGGGCGCGCAGCCCGGCGTCGACTGCTGTCGAAGCAATCGGCTTGCCATCAATGGTAACGCCCGCCTGGGTTTGCGTTACCCGCGGATCAGACCATTCAGCCATTTGAAAGTCTCCTTATAGCAGCGGCACCATAGCCGCCTAAGTCCGTAATATTGGATGAAATCGTTCCAATTTCAAGCGAAACCGGAATCGGCCCGGCCCGTTAGCAGTATTCGCAAGCAAGCAAGCCCGGTTCCGGCGCGACCTCCACCTTATCGTTACGGCATTGCCGCTGTCAGGCGATAAATGCCGCCCAAACAAATACCGCACTGCCCAGCAACGAGCTGATAATCGTCGGTTTGCGATAGGCGGGGCTGAGCAAGCCGATAAACAAGCCGCCGAGCACGACGAAAAACAGCGTCAGTCCGGCAATCCAGCCGAGCGTCTTGTAGATCAGCGGGCCATGTCCCTTGTGGATTTCCATCAGCGCGTTGAGCGTATCGGGCTCGACATATTTGGCGGTGAGTTGGCCGTCTTTTTCCTCAAAGGCGACATGTGGGCGCGATGTTGGCCGCGTCGTGAAGCTGTTGCCGCGTGCGCGGATATAATCAAAATCCACGTCGATTTTCTGCGATTTCAGGAAGGTGCGGACATCATTTTCGAAATTTGGGTTTTTGGTGTCAAAGCTGGTTCCGGTCGGAATGGCCAAAGGCGTTTCCGTGGTGCCGCCTTCAATCCCGGCCATTTTCAGACCGCCCGTTACCGCAACCAACAGGAAAAGCGGCGCCAGCAAGGCGGCTCCATAGAGATGGAGTTTAACCAGCAAATTCCGAAGCTTCACCTTATTCACACAAATTTCCCTTCACTGAATGTATTTTATCCAAATGTTCGGCGCCCCGATGCCATAATCGGAGAGCGGAAACCATCGCGGATAGCACTTCTGATTTGTATTAATATGTCGCTGGATTGACGGACGGCCCGATGCTCAGTTTCATCTCAAACGCCCCATCAGCTGTTCGGCTGCTGCGTCAACCAGCCGCCAGACATGCTCGAAATCCGTATCATCGCCATAATAAGGGTCGGGCACTGCCCGTCCCTCTTGCCCCGGCAAGTGGTCGAGCAGCAGCGAGAGCTTTGCCACACCTTCTGCCGGAGCGAGGTCGAGCAGCGTGCGGTGGTTGTCATGGTCCATTGCGACGATATGATCGAAGCGGTGGAAATCATCGTGATGCACCTGCCGGGCGCGCAATCCGCTGATGTCGATGCCGCCCAGCCTGCGCGCCACTTCCTGCGCTCGTTTATCGGGCGGATGGCCGACATGCCAGTCGCCGGTTCCGGCGGAATCGACGATAACATCCAGCCTCAGCCGGTCGGCATGATGCCTCAGCGCCGCCTCTGCCAAGGGCGGGCGGCAGATATTACCAAGACAGACCATCAGCACCGAAACCGCCATGCAAACTCCTTTACCCGCTTGCGCTTTGCAGAACCTCTGCTAGCCAAAGCCGCGAATATAAGACAGGGTTGAGGAGAATGACGTTGAGCGCAACAAGCGATGCAGAGTCGATTGAAACCGCCAACGCCCAAGGGGAAAAGTCAGCGACCGGTTATAGCTGGTATGTGCTGACTGTTCTTGTTGTCGTCTATATTTTGAACTTCATTGACCGGCAGATTGTCAGCATCCTTGCCGTTGATATCAAAGCCGATCTGGGCCTGACTGATGCCGATATGGGCTTTCTGGGCGGGGCCGCCTTTGCTGTATTCTATGCGCTGTTCGGGATCCCGCTCGGCCGGCTCGCCGATAATTGGAGTCGGGTGCGGCTGCTTTCTGTAGGGCTCGCCTTATGGTCAATGATGACTGCGCTATCCGGCTTTGCCCGCAACCAGGTTGAACTCACACTGGCGCGCATGGGCGTCGGCGTGGGCGAGGCCACCGCAAGCCCGACCGCTTATTCGCTGATTTCTGACTATTTCCCCAAGCGTCAACGCGCCACCGCGCTCGCCATCTATTCGTCAGGCCTGTATATCGGTGGCGGCGTTTCGCTGTTTATCGGCGCGCTGATCGTCAAGGCATGGAATGATGCCTATCCTGTTGGGGCACCGATGGGGCTGGCGGGTTGGCAGGCGGCGTTCCTTGCCGTTGGCATTCCCGGTGTGCTGGTCGCCCTTTGGGTTTCGACGCTGCGCGAACCTGTACGCGGCGCGATGGACGGGGTTGAGACTGCAAGCTCGCCTACTCCCTTCCGCGCCTTTGCCAGCGACCTGTCGATGATCGTGCCCCCCTTCACCATCTGGGGCGCGTGGCAGCGGGGCCCGGCAGCCTTGGTCATCAACATTGTGACGGGTGCTGCCATTGCCGCCTTTGCCTGGTGGATGATCC
>JAGNSY010000066.1:6640-10394 GCA_017987825.1 Sphingorhabdus sp.
GACCAGCCATAGGAGACTCGCGCCATGTCGCTCGATGCATTGCACCGCACCGCTTATAACGAAGATCATGAAGCGTTCCGCTCAACGGTCCGCCAATTTGTTGCAAAAGAGATTGAGCCCAATGCCGATAAGTGGGATGCCGAAGGCCTCGTCCCGCGCGATGTTTGGCCCAAGGCTGGCGAAGTTGGCCTGCTCTGCCCTACGGTACCAGAAGAATTTGGCGGGCTTGGCCTCGACTTTGGCTACAACGCCATCATCAACGAGGAATTCGGTTACAACACCGATGTAGCGACCGGCTTTTCGCTGCAGACCGATATCGTTGCCAATTACATCATCCAATATGGCTCTGAAGAACAGAAGAAGCAGTGGCTGCCCAAGATGGTGTCGGGCGAGGTCATCACCGCGATCGCCATGACCGAACCGGGCACCGGTTCAGACCTTCAAGGGATGCGCACGACCGCGAAAAAGGACGGCAACCATTATGTCGTCAACGGCGCCAAGACCTATATCACCAACGGCCAGAATGCCGACCTGATCCTCGTCTGCTGCAAGACCGATCCGGACGCGAACCCAGCCTATAAGGGCGTGTCGATCGTCCTCGTCGAAGCCGATCGTGAAGGCTTCAAGCGTGGTCGTAACCTTGACAAAATCGGTCTCGATGCCGCCGATACGTCGGAACTGTTTTTCGAAGACGTCCGCGTGCCGATCACGAACTGCCTCGGCCAGGAAGGCATGGGCTTCATCTATCTGATGAGCGAATTGCCGCAGGAACGCCTGTCGATCGCCATTGGCGCGCAGACCGGCGCACAGCGCAGCTTCGACCAGACGGTCGAATTTGTTCGTGAGCGCAAGGCGTTCGGCAAGCCGATCCTCGATTTCCAGAACACCCGCTTCGTGCTGGCTGACCTCAAGACCAAATTGCAAGTTGGTTGGGCGCATATCGACTGGGCGCTGGCACGCCACATGAAGAAAGAACTGACCCCGGAAGAAGCCTCGGCGGCCAAGCTATGGCACACCGAACTGCAGGGTGAAGTCGTCGACAAGTGCCTCCAGCTGCATGGCGGTGCTGGCTTCATGAACGAATATCCGATCGCCAAACAGTTCCGCGGCGCACGCGTGACCCGTATCTTTGGCGGCACCAGCGAGATCATGAAGGAACTGATCGGGCGCAAGCTGTAATGGCGAAACCCGAAGGGTGGCGGCTGAACCTGGCCGCCTACCCCATCATCCTTGAAAGCGACACGCGCTTTCAGGACATGGACATCAACGGGCATCTCAACAATGTCGCTTTCGCGTCGCTGTTCGAGAATGCCCGGGTCCAGTTGCACCACAAAGCGCGACCCTGGGCCGACCGGCCTGATAACGAGCGCACGATGGTCGCCTCGGTCGAGATCAACTATCTGCGCGAGGGCAATTTTCCGGATCCCGTTATCATCGGATCGGGCATAGGCCGTATCGGCAATTCAAGCTGGTCTGTGGTGCAGGCGATGTTTCAGAACGGCCTATGCATCGGCACCTGCGACAGCGTGATCGTCTGCCGCACCGACAATGAGGCGAAGCCGCTGCGTGCCGAACTGGTTGCCGAGTTGGAAGAGATGATGGCGAAGGCTGTCGACTAGCCCTCCCCTCCCGCAAGCGGGAGGGGTAAGTGCTCAATCCGCGAAATTCGGCTTCCGCTTCTGCATCTCCGACATCACCGCTTCCATCTGGTTGGGTGTGCGGATGACCTTAATCTGCTCGTCGCTTTCCATCTGCAGCAGTTCAGCATCGGTTGCGGTCGCCAGCGCGTTGCACATGCGCTTGGCACCGCGGATGGCATGCGGGTTCTTGTTCGCGATCACGCGGGCAAGCTCCATCGCCTTGGCATGCGGATCGTCGGACACATGGGTGGCAAAACCCATTTCCTTCGCCTCGACGCCGTTAAACTCGCGGTTGGTGTATATCATTTCGCGCAGCACATCGTCGGCTACCTGCCCGCGCCACAGCGGCATGCCACCGACATCGGGAACCAGCCCCCACTTCATTTCCATGATCGCAACCCGGGTATCGGGATGGATGATGCGTATATCGGCACCCGCCATGATCTGGCTGCCCGCGCCAAAGGCGACGCCGTGCACCGCCGCGATCACCGGCACCGGCAATTCGCGCCAGCCATAGGCCGCATATTGCGCATTGTTCGAAATGCCTTTGGTGCGATCAGCGAGCGAGCCACCCGCGCTGCTGGCACCGGGATCACGCTCGCTTTGCAGGCTGGCCAGATCGAGCCCGGCACAGAATGCCCTGCCTTCGCCTGACAGAACGACGACGCGCAGACCGGGTGTGGCTTTCAACTGGTCAATCGCCTCGACCAGCGCGTTCCACTGCACGCCATCGAGCGCGTTCATCTTGTCGACGCGGGTCATGCGGACGTCGGCGATGCCATCTTCCAGCATGGTGATTGAAATGCGGTCGTTCATTATAAATCTCTCCACCTAAGACCGTAGTGCTGAGCCTGTCGAAGCACGCCTAGCAGTAAAGCGCCCTTCGACAGGCTCAGGGCTACGGTGATACCTGCCTCTTCAATGCCGCCTCAACCAAGGGCAGCTGATCATTGCCAAAATACATGTCGGTGCCGTCGACGAAGATCGATGGCGATCCATAACCGCCGCGCGCGATCACCTCTTCGGTGTTGGCGCGCAGGCGCGACTTGACATCATCGCTTTGGGCTGCGGCCTTCAGCGCCGCGCCATCAAGGCCGACGCTATCGGCAACTGCTGCCAGCACATCGGCATCGTCGAGATTTTCCTGAGCGCCGAAATAGCTTTCAAATGTCGCCTTCGAAAACCGGCGCAACCCATCCTGATCGCCCTCGAGCGCGCACGCAAAACGCATGGCATTGACGCTTTTTGCCGGATGCCATTGCGAGGGGAAATTCATCTCAACCCCCGCGAGCGCAGCCCAATCATTGAGCACTTTCCAGCTATGCTTGAGCTTGCTGTTGTCGGTCATTTCGCGCGCGGCATAGACTGACTGGTTCACCGCGTTGAACACGCCGCCGACCAATATCGGGCGGAGCACCGCCCGCTCGCCAGCACGCTCCAGCGTCGGCCACAAATTGGTGAAGGCCAGATAGGTCCATGGACTGGACAGATCGTAGAAAAATTCGACGCGTGTGGTCATTCTGCCGGCACCTCTTCCAGCTTCGGCGCATTTTCGGCTTTGGCATCGAATTTCAGGAACACGTCCTTGATCCATTCGGGGAACGGCATTGGCCGGTGGGTTTCGAGATCGACAAAGACGCTGACCAGTTCGACTTCAGCACGCAGATCGTCCGACCCATCTTCGGTCGCGCCGTGGATTTCGACGATCTTGGTGATGCTGGAGCGGCCCATTTTGGTGGTGCGGCACATCACCTCGATCAACTCGTCAGGGAAGATCGGCGCGTTCCAGAGGACCGTCGCCTTTTTGACATGGAATTCCAGTGGCTCATCCGGATTGACCAGCCGCAACCCGCAGGCGCGCCAATATTCGGTCACTGCGACATCGGCATAGTCGAGATAGCGCGCGTTGAAGACAACACCCTGCGCGTCAGTCTCCGCCCAGCGGACGCGCAAGGGATAGCGGAAAGCGAAATCTTTTTTGGACATGGCATTTCGATGGCGGATTGAAACCGATTCCGCAAGTGCTAGGCTGCGCGCATGAGAACAGCCTTTGCATTCGCCGCCGCCCTGTGTGCCACGACCATAGTTCAGGCCCGTTCGCCTGCAGTGCACAA
>JAGNSY010000227.1 GCA_017987825.1 Sphingorhabdus sp.
CGCGCTGCCTGCATTCGCAGGGGCAGCGCGATATTTCAAGCTATCAAGCTTCGCCTTCAGCCTTGGTCGTGTCGCCTTCCTGGCTCTTCATGCCAGAAGGTGCAACGACGGTCGCGATGGTGAAGTCGCGGTCGGTGATCGCGCTCTTCGAACCAGCGGGCAGCGTAACGTGGCTGATGTGGATCGAATCGCCGACGTCGAAACCGGTCACGTCGATGACGATTTCGTCAGGGATCAGGTTGGCGTCGCAGATCAGTTCGAGTTCGTGACGAACGATGTTGAGCACGCCGCCGCGCTTCAGGCCCGGTGATGCTTCTTCGTTGGCGAAGACGACGGGGACTTCGACATGGACCGTTGCGTCTTTTGACAGGCGCATGAAGTCGACATGGATCGGGCGGTCGCTGACCGGATGGAATGCCACATCCTTGGGCAAGGTGCGTTCGGTTTTGCCGTTCACGGTCACTTCGACAATGCTGTTCGAAAAGTGGCCGGTCATCAGTGCCTTGACGAGGGCTTTTTCCTCGACGTGGACGGTTTCCGGTGCCTTGTTGTCGCCGTAGATAACGGCAGGTACTCGGCCTTCGCGACGCAATGCACGGGAGGCTCCCTTGCCAGCCCGTTCGCGCGGCTCGGCCGACAGAGTCAGCTGATCGCTCATAATAAATCTCCAAATAAGTTCAGTATTTGCCGTCACGCCTCCAGGGATGACCATCACGGCAAGCGCGCGCCATTAGGCGGAAAGCCGCACAAATGCAAGCGTTAGAGTCTATAACCTATCTAAGCTGGTAGGTTATCGATCCGCGATACCAGCCGGTTTCATTTTCGCCCGTCGGTTTCAGCCAGCCTTTGACGGCGGCCTGCGAGGTTGCGGTCGCCGCAATCTGTTCAACCTCGGGGCATCCGATTTGTTCGACGATCACCCTTTTGATGCTGTTGTCGCGCGCAAATTCGACAAGGAAATCCATATCGAGGTCGATCCGTTTGCCATCGCCGATTGCGCTGCATTTTCCTGACGCCGCGAGTGAATCGATGGTCGCCATGGCATCGTTGCTCAAGCGGACGGTGTGGTGGCGTGCGAGTAGCGGGATGTCTGCCCAATTCCCCTTCGCTGTTTCCACGCTGTGTGCCGAAAGCGGTGTGGCGAGCAATGCGATGCTGATTCCGATGGTTGCTTTGACTGGCATGTCCCTACTCCTGCAGATGATCTGGCCATATCATGATTGGCGCCGGATTACCAAGCCGGTCATCGCGCATTCAATCGAGCAAAACAAAGGGGCAGAGCTTGGCACCCCGCCCCTATTTTGTCCGCTGTTGCGCGCGTGTCAGTAAGCGACGCGCTCGGCGTCAATTCCATAAGCGGTGAGCAATTTGGGCACGCTGGTCGTGCCGGAAAGATGCCCCGCGCCGACTGCCATAAAGGTCGTGCCGGGCTTTTTCATCTGCTCGTTGATCCATGCCGCCCAATTGGCATTGCGGTTGGTCAGCAGCGCCGAATAGAGTTTTGGATCGGTCAGCCCTTCGTTCATCACGCGGGCAAGTCCATCTGGATCGGGTTTCGCCCACAAGGCCACCATTGCATCCATGCTGCTGTTCATATCGTCGACCACTTTTGACGCTTCGACCAGAAACTTCACCTGGGTTTCTTGTGACAGCGTATCGAAAATGGCGAGCTGCGATTCCATCGTTTCGACCCCCGCAATCGGCTTTTTCGTGGCCTTGGCCGCAGCCGTCAGCTGCGTTTCGACACCGCTGCTCACATCATAACCGCCCTTTTGCAAGCCCATGACCTGCATGGTTACAGCAGCCGCCCATGGATCAAAGGGTTCAAAGGCAGCGGCTGGGAGACCGACCTTTTCCATCGCTTTGGTAAAGATCGCCTTTTCATCCGCAGTCATTTTGGAGGACAATGTCTTTCCGGTTTGATCGAGGCCATATTTGGCAAACAGCTGCTGCGCCTCGCCGGCCCCGGGCTCAACCATTTCAAGGACGAGACGGTCCGACTTTTCGAACGCGTCCTTCACCGCTTCATCGAACCAGCCCATGCCGGGTTTCAGGATGTGGACGGTGCCGAACAAATAGATCGTCGTGTCGGCATCTTTTACGACCCACAGCGCAGGATCGACATCGACAGTTGGCACTGCCGCCGGTGCTGCGGGAATCGGCTCTGCTGCAAGTGCGAGAGAGGCGGTCGGCCCGCCAACCGCCGACAGCGAAAGGGTGATGGCCAGCAGCGCACTGTTCAGGAGAAAGGTCTTCATTTTGCTATCCTTGTAATGGGAATTGGTAGGGAGAGAGGTGTTTATTCAGCGGTATTTTTTCCAGAACCAGACGGCGAGTGCGGTGAAAATCGTAATCATGAAGATCGCGACGCCATCCGGTGCAGCGACCATGCCGCCCCGCCACAAAATCCACCAGACCGGGGAAATCGTCCAATAAGCATAGATGGCGAGCAAGGCACCGCTCTTATAAGCGTCCGATTCCTGCTCATCGATCACATGATTGTGCCAATACCATGAAATAACGGGCATGACGAAACCGATCAGGACGGCGAGCAACACCGCAATGGATGGCACAATCGGTCCGTTCGAAAAGACATCAGGGTGTCCGCCGCCAATATCGCCGCCTATGGCCATCGCCAGTCCGATCAACCCGCCGACGATGCCGCAACCAACCACGATTTGCTGGTTCAGCTTTTCGCGACGGTTCAGCGGTTCGTCGCTGGTTTTGATCTGCTGCCCATTGCGCCAGATCGAATAAGCCAACCCGCCCAGCATCGCGACCATCCCTGCAAC
>JAGNSY010000067.1 GCA_017987825.1 Sphingorhabdus sp.
GGCATGGACTCGACACCCAATGCGCGTAGTGCTGATACGGTCCATTCCCATGGGGTTTTGAACTTGGTTCCTGTATTTGCCCAGCTTTCGGGTGCCTCGATCAATATGCGGTACAGCGAGGCAAGATCGCCTCCGGTCCTGAGGAAATCGGCTTCGAGTTTCCGGACCAGCGATGACGGCGGATCGTCGGCGACGAAATGCCGGACCAGTTTGGTTGCAATGTGCCGTGCGGTTGCCGGATGGATGGCAAGGTCGGACAATATGGAATCCAGCGCCTTGGCACCATTTTGGGCATAGCTCCGGCCAACGATGGTGCGCTTGCCAGGTTCGTGCAGCGCGTCGACGAAAATGCCTTCGCCCGGCTTGGTATCGGTGCCGAGGACGCGCTGTAAACGACGCTCGCCCAACCCGCCAACGGTCAAGCCGGTCATGGCGCGGGCAAATTCGGTGACGTCGGCCTGCGAATAGGCCGTCCTGTCGCCCAGCGTGTGGAGTTCCAGAATTTCGCGGGCCAGATTTTCGTTGAGGCCGATTTCGCGGTTGCGGCGCGCGCCGATGCGCTGCGCAAGCATACTGTTCGGGCCAATTGATTGCGCCTGATCGAGATAGAGCAGCATCGCCGGGTGCCAGCTTGCCGCCTTCAACAGGTCGGCAAAGCGCCCGAATATATGCGGGCGGATTGCATCGAATTCAAAATTACCAGCAAGGCCAACAGTGACAATCTTGTCGATCGAAATAGCGAAATGGTTTGCCCAGAAATGCACAAGCCGTTCGGCAAAATCCTGCCGCGAGCCAAGTGCAACCGCGAGGCGGGCATCAACCGCCGCGACATATTGGTCGCGCACCGCCTTACGATAGCTGTTGGATTGCTGCTCGGTACTGTCAGCACCGTCTTCTTTCGCTGCCTTGCGCTCACGCTTTTCGCTGCGAAGATCCTTGATGGCGGCAATTAGCTCGGACCTGGGCGGCAGCGCAGCAATCGGGGCAGGCCGTGGGTCAAATTTGGCCATCTGGTCGATCAGCCAGCGTCTAGGGTTGGCAAGCGGCGCCGCATCGGGCAGCGCACCCAATCCGAAGCGGTTCATGGCAATCGCCGTTTCAACGGCCATCAGGCGTCCTCCTCGATCAAGGATACCCCGAAAATCGCGGGGCCTACCCCCTCAACGGACGAACCTGCAAAACCCTTCGCTTATTATTTGGCCTTCGCGCGCACCCGCCAGATGATGTTGCCGACATCGTCGCTGACCAACAATGCCCCGCTCTTGTCGATGGCGAGCATGGTCGGGCGGCCCTGTGCCTTTTCCTCCTTGTCGAGGAAACCGGTGAGCACATTCAGCGGCTGGCCGGTCGGCATGCCATTTTTGAACGGCACGAAGATCACATCATAGCCCGATTTGGGAACGCGGTTCCACGAACCGTGCCGGGCGATGAATGCGCCGCTGGCAAATGCGCCGCCAAGTTTGGCACCGTCGGCAAAAACAAGGCCCAATGGCGCCGTATGCGCACCCAGCGCATAATCGGGGCGACGTTCATATTCGCGCTTCTCGGGCTTTCCAGGCTGGACGCGGTGGTCGGTATAGCCGCCCCAATAATGGTGGGGCCAGCCATAGTCCGCGCCGAATTCGACAAGCGCCAGATAGTCGGGCACCGTATCCGAACCCAGCATGTCGCGTTCATTGACCACGGTCCACAGCTGCCCCTGGCTATCCCAATCGAGCCCGACAGGATTGCGCAGGCCCGAGCTGTAGGCGCCGCTTTTGCCGGTAACGAGATCGAGTTCGATTACCCGGGCACGACCGATTTCCTGATCAAGGCCGTTTTCGGCAATATTGCTGTTCGAACCGACCGCGATGTAGAGTTTCTTGCCATCGGCGCTGGCGGCCAGATTGCGCGTCCAGTGGTTGTTCGGCGCTTTGGCGTTGAGTTCAAGGATCTTGTTGCCCTTGGCGGTAATCTTGGTGTCGCCTTCCTTATAGGGGAAGGCCAGCACCGCATCGGTATTGGCGACGTAGAGAATATTTCCCACCAAAGCCATGCCAAAGGGTGAATTCAGCCCTTCAAGGAATGTGCTCTTCACCTCCGGCTTGCCGTCGCCATCGGCGTCGCGCAGCAGGGAGATTCGGTTTGCGGAAGGCACGGCAGCACCGGCCTTTTCAAACAGTTTCGCCGCAATCCAGCCTTCGATGCCCTTCATGCGGTTGGCGGGGGCATTGGTTTCGGCGACAAGCACATCACCATTGGGCAGCACATAGATGTTGCGCGGATGGTCGAGACCTTCGGCAAAGCGTTCGACGATCAGGCCTTCGGCAGCGACAGGCGCTTCGCCCGCTTTCCAGCGATCGGCTTCTGCCACCGAAACGGTCGGGATCATCTGCACACGCGCTTCTGTGATTTCGGGCTTGGCCCCTGTGACCTTGTCGAGCGAGAGCTGGGCGACATCGGGCCGCGTGACATACCAGCCACCGATTCCGATCAGGACGAGCAGAAACGCCAGGAATCCAAAGATGTGTTTGCGCATGTTAACGCCCTTCCTCTGCCCGTTTGCGGTCAAAAATCCAGACCAGGATCGCCAACAGGCAGCCGACCCCAAAGCCGCTGATCATCCCGATTGAAGCCTCGTTCAGGGCTATGCCCACGATCGAACCGATCAGCAGGCCAAAGAACAGGAAAATGCCGCCGCCAAAGCGGGGGCGATCAGATGAGGGCTTGTTGTCCGGATTGTTCATGAAAGTGCCTTTGCCACCATATGGGGGGCGGGGGCAAGCCTTCAAGCAGGCGCAATCGCATCTGGAAAAACTGGCTAACGTTTCGGTAACCAAGTGCCGGAAGGCTTCCTCCACCGATTGCAGGTAGAACCGGTTTTGCAGGCGGGCCACACCCCGGTCGGCCTGCCACCCGAACAACCAAGAGGTCGCACTCATATATGTATCTGCCGCTTTACGTTAACGCCCGCGATGTCAGCGAGGCGCAAGCCCTTATCGCCCGTTTCGGGTTTGAGGCCGGGCTTGAAGCGGCAGAGCGTGCGGAGAAAAGCCGCAATGTCGGCAATCACCTGCACTATTGCCGCTGGCGTCAGATTGAGCGGCTGGTGATCCTCCTCAACCTCGAAACTACATTGGGCACGATCCACTGAAAAAGCGCCAACTGGCGCTTCCATTTCCTGAACAGAATCCCTAACAGGGCCGCCATGTGGCAGCTCCTGCAATTCCCCCTATGTCCCTTCTCGCGCAAGGTGCGCCTGCAGATGGGCGAAAAGGGCATTGCCTATAGTCTGGTGCGCGAAAACCCGTGGGAGCATCGCGACGAATTTCTCTATATGAATCCTGCCGCGCGCACGCCAGTGCTGGTTGATCCGGCGCGCAACTTGACCTTGTGCGATTCCGTGGCGATTGGCGAATATATCGAGGAAGTCAGCGACACCGCGCCGATGATCAGCGGTTCTGCCGCCTATCGTGCCGAAATCCGCCGCCTGACCGCATGGTTTGACCAGCAATTTTACGGTGATGTCACCGCGCCTTTACTCCATGAGCGGATGAAGAAACGTCTGGTCCACCGCCAACCGCCTGACAGCACCGTGCTGCGCGAAGCGATGCGGCTGGCAAACGGGCATCTCGATTATATCGACTATCTGATCGATCACCGTGCCTGGATGGCGGGACCGACGATGAGTATGGCCGATCTGGCGGCGGCGGCTCAGATTTCGGTTGCCGACTATCTAGGCGGGATTGACTGGAGCGGGCACGAGCAGACCAAGAGCTGGTATGCGATGTTCAAAAGTCGCCCAAGTTTCCGGCCAC
Organism: Sphingorhabdus sp.; assembly: GCA_017987825.1. Classification (GTDB taxonomy): domain Bacteria; phylum Pseudomonadota; class Alphaproteobacteria; order Sphingomonadales; family Sphingomonadaceae; genus Sphingorhabdus_B. The sequence goes on from JAGNSY010000067.1 coordinate 3,798, forward strand.
TGCTGTCCGAACGGATGGAGGCGATCACGCCCCCACCCTATTATGAACAGGTCGATTTCTAGGCCGGATTGCCGTCACGCAGCGCGCCGCTTTTGGCCAGCGGGATTAACAGCAGCGCCAGCAGTAGCGTGTTCGACACAATGTTGAGCGCGAAGCCGGTCGCGTAAGAAATATAGCCGTCGATCACATACCAGCCCAGCGTCGCGACCAGAATTGCCCGCCAGAAAGGCGCGGCACTGTCGCGGGTCAGGCCGAATATCGCTTTGAACACACCCAGCAGGGTCAGCCCCCATCCAATGCTGACTGCTCCCATCAGGCCCAGCGAAAAACGGTGATGTGCATCTGGTTCTGCCGGGAAGGGGTTGCCGAGCAGATCGAATATTGGTCGCGCCAGCGCTTCGGTCGCGGCAAAAGCGCCGCTTGCCAGCGCCACGCCGAAGATGATGACGCCCCACGCCCAGAGCTTGAGCCAATTTTGCCAGAAGCTTGTCATAGCATTTCCTTTCTTGATCGTCTAACTATGTAGCATATGCTACATTAACGTAGCAGTCGCTACAAGCATTAATTGCGCATAAGCAGGACGGGATGGAATTGAGCAAAACAGACGAACGGCGTTCGGCGATTGTCGACCGGCTGGCCGACCATGTGCTGGCGCATGGGTTGGTCTCGGCCAGCCTGCGTCCATTGGCAAAGGCCGTAGGCACCAGCGACCGTATGCTGCTCTATTATTTTACCGACAAATCCGAATTGCTGGCTGCCACGCTGCAGCGCATCGCCGAACGCATGACTGGGGCGATGGTCGAACAGGTCTCACCCGAACCGTTGCCACTTGAAGCCCTTCAGAAAAGACTGGCGGCCATGCTCTTCGAGGAGCGCTTCTGGCCCTATATGTGCGTTTGGATCGAGCTGGCGAGCAGGGCTGCGCGCGGCGATCCGCTTTACACGCCCATTGCCAAGGCAATCGGGCAGGGCTTCCTTGCTTGGGGCGAGGCGCAATTGGCAGCGGAAGACGAAGAGGCCCGCGCGCGCGATGCCGCCAGATTGCTGGTTGCGATAGAGGGCATGGTGCTGGTCCGCGCGATTGGTCTTGGCGACACCGTCGAACTCAGCCTTAGCTGATCAGGGCTCGTGTTTTGACGCCTTGATCGGCTTGATCATCCCTGGCGTTACAAAACCCATGCCTTCGGGCACCAAAGCCGCCTGTTTGAGCTTGGTTTCCATCGAGCGATACTCCTCCTCCATTTCAGGAGATACCGTCGCGCGGCTGGCATTCAAAGCTTGGCTGAAATGGGTCATCCGCACTTCATCGGCATCGCTCCCGCCCTCGCGCAGCGCGAAGAGGCCAGCGCGACGGACAAGATCCTCAAGGTCGGCGCCGGTATAGCGCTCGGTGCGCTCCGCGATTTCGTCGAGGTCGACATCCTTGCCCAGCGGCATCTTCGCCGTGTGGATGCCCAAAATGCGGCGGCGACCGCCCTTGTCGGGAACGGTGACATAGACCAGTTCGTCGAATCGCCCGGGGCGGAGCAGGGCTGGATCCATCAGTGTTGGCCGGTTCGTGGCGCCAATAACTACCACCGATTGCAACTCTTCGAGCCCGTCCATTTCGGCAAGTAGTGTGTTGACGACGCGTTCGGTTGCCTGCGGTTCGCTGGCTCCTCGACCGCGTGCCGGGGCGAGGCTGTCAATCTCGTCGATGAAGATGATTGTTGGCGCAACCTGCCGCGCGCGGGCGAAGAGACGGGCAATCTGCTGCTCGCTCTCGCCATACCATTTGCTCAGCAGGTCGGACGATTTGGTCGAGATGAAATTGGCCTCGCTCTCGCGCGCCACGGCCTTGGCGAGCAGGGTCTTGCCCGTGCCCGGCGGGCCATAGAGCAAGAAGCCCTTGGCCGGGCGGATGCCCAAGCGGCGGAAGGCGTCGGGGTTTTTGAGCGGGAGCTCGATCCCCTCCTTCAGCTTCGCCTGCGCCTCGTCGATCCCGCCAACATCTTCCCAGCGGACATTGGGCGACTGCACCATCACCTCGCGCATGGCCGAAGGCTGGACGCGTTTGAGCGCCTCCAGAAAATCGTCGCGCGTGACCTTCAGGTTTTCGAGAACTTCGGCCGGGATCGTGCCGCTCGAAAGATCAAGCTTGGGCATGATGCGCCGGACCGATTCGATCGCCGCCTCGCGGCTGAGCGCATTGAGATCAGCGCCGACAAAGCCATAAGTCGTCCGTGCCAGTTCGCGCAACGAAACCTTGGCGTCGAGCGGCATGCCGCGCGTGTGGATGGCAAGGATTTCGCGCCGACCGCTCTCATCGGGCACGCCGACGATGATCTCGCGGTCGAAACGGCCCGGGCGGCGCAGCGCTTCGTCGATAGCTTCGGGCCGGTTGGTTGCCGCAATCACGACCAGATTGGTCCGCGGTTCCAGCCCGTCCATCAGCGTCAACAATTGCGCAACCAATCGCTTCTCGGCCTCACCATGCACCTTGTCGCGCGAAGGTGCGATCGAATCGATTTCGTCGATAAACAGGATCGAGGGTGCGGCCTTGGTCGCTGCCGCAAAAATATCACGCAGCTTCTTTTCGGATTCGCCATAAGCCGACCCCATGATTTCGGGGCCGTTGATGACGAAGAACTCAGCCTCGCTCTCATTGGCGACCGCGCGGGCGAGCCGCGTCTTGCCAGTTCCCGGCGGGCCATGCAGCAACACGCCGCGTGGCGGATCTACCCCCAGCCGTGTGAACAGCTCGGGATAGCGCAATGGCAGCTCGACCATTTCGCGGAGCTGGCGGATCGTGTCCGCCATGCCGCCAATATCGTCATAAGTCACATCGGCGCGGCGCACATCGCCGTCATGGCTATATTCGGCGCGCAGCTCGACCTCGGTATCCTGATCGATATGGACGATGCCCTTGGGCGTGGTCGACACCACCGTCAGGCGAATTTCGGTGAGGGCAAAGGCGGGTGCGGCTAGCATTTGTGCCAATTGCGGGGGCATGTTTTCGGGGGCCACCCGTTGCTGGCCATGCGTAGCGACGACATCGCCAGCAACCAGCGCGCGACCGATGAAATTGCGTTTCAGCGCATCACCCGGGCCTTCGAGCCGGATTTCGGGTTGGGCGGGCGCAAAAACCACGCGCTTGGCCGCAATCGATGTGGTTTTCTTAACTTCGACATGATCGCCCGCCCCGGAACCTGCGTTGGCGCGTTGCAGGCCATCCAGCCGGATGACTTCCAACCCTTCATCTTCGGGATAAGGGTCAAATGCCCGCGCGACCGTCGTGCGTTTGCCTGCGATCTCGATCACATCGCCCTGTTGCAGGCCATGTTCGGCCATGAATTCGCGTGACAGGCGGGCAAGCCCGCGCCCCGAATCTTCGGGCCGGGCGTTGGCAACCTGAAGTTTGCTGTTTTTCTGCTTTGCCATATCCGACACCTTTGATCCAAGCGCTTGATTTTCAAGATAGGGTGGAGGGCCGGACGGGGCAACGGGCAAAAAAAAGGCCGGGGATGAACCCGGCCTTGGAAAGTCTTACTTTAGGAGAGGATGCCTGTAAGGCCGCACCTTTATGTGACTCGCTCATTTTTTGTGCAAGTGCGAAGAGAACAATCGGGGTTGCAATTTTTGCAATCCGAATTAGCTTTCAACTCAACGAAAACAGGCAAAATTCTGGAGAGAAGCTCGATTCGCTTCATTTTTGCGCCGCACAAATAAGTGAGACCTCCCCAAATGCGCCGATTGCCGCCGCTGCGTTCGCTCGAAGCCTTTGTCCGGATAGCCAAATTGGGCTCGGCCAAGGCGGCAGCATCCGAAATGGCGCTGTCGCCACCGGCCTTGAGCCGCCGAATCAAGGCGCTCGAAGATTTCATGGGCAAACCGCTTTTTGAACGAAAGGCGCAGGCGATGATCCTGAACGCCGATGGCAATGCCCTGCTGAAAGCGATCGAGCCTGCGCTGGAGGCGATGGCCGATGCTGTCGAGGAATTGTCCGGCCAGGGTGGTGAATATCGGCTGCGGCTGGGCGTGCTGCCGCTATTCGGTTCGCAACGCCTTATTCCAAAGCTGCCCGAATTGCGGAAGCTGTTTCCAAAGCTGCACATCGATGTCGACACTTCGGCGCATGCGGAAAATCTGCTCGGCGATGTTGTCGACGCGGCGATCATCATCGCCGATCAGGTCGATCCGCGCCTCTATGCCGTCCGGCTCGATCGCAACAATGTCTATGCCATCGCCTCTGAGGATATGGCCAAGGACCATAATCTAAAAAAACCTGCCGATCTTAAGGATCAGACCGTGCTGGTGCACAGCGACATGCCATTGATATTCAACGCCTGGCGCGATGCCGTGGGGGAACCGCGGCTGAAGCCTGCAGCGATCGATCATATCGACAGCGGCCCGTTAATGCTGGAAGCTGCCGCCAACGGGTTGGGCGTGGCGATCATGCACGGTAGCCATTTTTCAGACGCCAAGGATCCGCGGCTTGTTCGCCTTTTCGATACTGAAGTCGAAAGCCCTTACAGCTATTGGTTTGTCTGCCGCCCGCGCGCGCTGAAACAGCGTGCTGTCCGAATCTTTCACGACTGGCTTCTGAAGTCCGGCGTGTAAAAGAAAAGGCCGAGCGCGGGGTGGTGTGAACCCCGCCCTCGGCAGGATGTTGGCATAGGGAGATCCATGCCAACCGGGTCGCAAAGCCCGATTGGCATGTGAATGGGAATGCGTAGCGTGACGGGCGTCACGCTTCCCAGATTATCCGAAAAATTGTCGCGGCTTATTTCCGCTCTTATCGCCAAACAGCCGTCGCATGGGCCAGACTGTTTTGCTCATGCGCGTTGGCATGTTCAACAATCCAGCGCACTCGCTCGAGCTCGCCTATGGCCAAGGGTTCCGGAAACTTCACGCCGCAGCGATTGCCACGGACCCAGGCGACTATGCCCATTGCTTCGATCCGCTCGACCCGGATCAGCACCGTTGCACCGACGCGTGGCGGCCCGCCTAGCTGCAAGCGGCATCCGGTGCGGGAGATGTTTTCCAGCCTGCAGCGCTCCGATCGTTCGGGCAGCACCATACCGGCGTCGATTTCCGTCGCCAGCCGCGCCATTTTGCGATTGCCCAATTTGCCGAAGGATCGGGGATTCATCATCGCATGCCCGATAGCATCGTGGCGGTGAAGAATTGGTTAGGCTTTCGGTTTTTGTCCGCGGACAAATCCGGGAAGTGGCTGTCCCCGTTCGGGGGCAGTCCCTAGCCTTGCCCCAAAATAAATGGGCGCTGGTATTGCTACCAGCGCCCACTGCGCCTGATCTTGGAAGTCCTTGGCCACTAGGGCCATTCTTTCCGCTTTCCGGCGTCCGGCTCGCTGGCGGCCCCGAAGGGTCGCCAGTTTGCCTGACTGCTTTCGGTATCCTCCCCGGCGTTGGCTTTTGGCGGTGAGGCCTCGGCCCGCACATGGCGTTCGTTGTCCGGCAGCAACCTCTGCTTTCCTGCTTCTTCCACTTTCGCTTCTGAAACGCTCTGGCGAGGTATCTGACAGTTCTTTCGTTCAGCTCTGCTTCCCGTTTCCGTTTCGCTTCGCTTTCCGGCTTTCCTGCCTGACGAGTTCAAAGTCTCATCGAAGACCGAGTCGGGCAACGGGAATCTTGCGACTTATCCACAGGGCGAGGGGTTTGCGGTGGACAAAATGGAGAACAAGAAGAAGCATGTCGTGGCCGCGACATAATGCATCGCCTATGCGACATTAAGCCACAAACGAATACGGCCTCCACGCTGTGCATGAAGGCCGTTCGTATCGACGGGCGGGCGGGGGAGAGGAGGAGGAGAATGCCCGGCCCATCAATGTCTCGAAAGTTTCGCTTTCGTTGAAAGGCATTTGGCGATTGGCGGTTCATTGTGCAATTGCGAAAAGAAAAAGGTCAGTTGCAAAGAATGCAACTGACCTCGAATTGCGTCTTGTGCACTTATTGTTTCAGGCGGCCATTGCCTGCCACATTGTCATCACCAGCGCGAAACCGCGCGCATCGCCGGTGGTCGTGCCTTCCATCCGGTTCATCACATAGGAAAAGGTCGTTTGCGCATCCATGTCGATGATGGCGATCGAGCCGCCATAGCCGCCCCAATAGCAGCTATTGGGATTGGGCAGCGGTACCATCCCGCCGGGCAGGCCAAAGCCCATGCCAAAGCGGACGGGAATGCCGAGAACGAGGTCTGTGCCTTCGACCTGACATTCGAGCGCGCGACGGCAACCCGCCTCTGAGAGAAAGCGCTTGCCTTTCGCGACGCCGCCATTGGCCAATATGGCATGGATTTCGGCGACAGAACGGGCGTTACCCGTTCCGCCAGCGGCCGGAATCTCCGCACCACGCCAGGCTCGTTTGGCGGTTTCGCCGACATCGATCCCCGGATTGGTCGCCATATTGCTTTGCAGTTCGGAACTGGCCTGTGCGCCTACCGCTACCGGTGGCGGAACCAGTTC
>JAGNSY010000068.1 GCA_017987825.1 Sphingorhabdus sp.
GGGGCTTTTCATGCCCCGGGGTGAATCAGACCGTGTCGGTTTCGTCAAGCTTCCAGTTGCGGTCGCCCGACTTCACGTCGCGGAAGAAGGTCCAGATATCGTGCGTTTCAATCGCGTCGGAAAGCGAGCCGCCAATGATGGTGCCATTGGCATCCTTCACCAGCGCCGCAATATCGGCATCGAATTGCACCGAAATGCGCGCCACCGGATGGTCATAGCTGGCATTTACGATTCGGGCTTCGTCGATACGGACCAGCCTGTTTTCGAGCGTCTCGTTGCGCGCCAAACGGGCGTCGATTTCTTCGGCGAAGCTTTCATAGACATCATCGTCGCACAAGAAACGGAGATTTTCCTTGTCGCCCTTCCAATAGGCTTCGAGGATCATGCCATAAGCTGATTTAGCACCTTCCACGAACAATGCTGGGTCGAAGGTGCGGTCGGCATTGGCGATTGATCGCAGGCCACTTTGTGCGGCGCTATCGGCCAGCGGGCTATCCATTGTCGGAACGGGCGCGAGCGTTTCGCGCTGTCCGACCGGCTGGCGCACAACGGCAGGCTGGCGTTCGTCGATGGCGGGGCGGGCGACAGGCTCCTGTTCATGCCCGGTGCGCTTGCCGAGCACGGAGTAAAGGCGCAGGCCCAGAAAGGCTGCAACCATTGCCAGCAAAACGATTTCGACAGTCACCATAATATGCGCCTCAAGATATCGAGCCAGTTCGGCTTAGCCCGAAAAACCAAAATCCAGGTTAATCCAGTTTGAACGGCATGAAACCCAGCTTCATTGACGTCAACATAGGCATTTCCCCCACCAGATTCAAATGGCTTGGCGCAATTCTTTTGTTACGGCTGCCAAAGCGCGGTTTGACCCCTGCTAAAGCATTGCCCTTTGCCCATCCCCCTGCTAGGCGCGCTGCCGAAGCGCGGCCATGGGGATGGCCCGAAATATACTAAGGAAAGCACATCAAAATGGCCGAAGAAGGCAATATCGTTTCCGACACGCTGAAGGCAAATGGCGAAGACACCGCACCTGCAGTCGGCATGCTCAGCCAATATATCAAGGACCTGTCGGTCGAAAACCCGAATGCGCCGAACAGCTATGGTTGGGACAGCCAGCCGCAGATCGACGTTCAGGTGAATATCGAGGTCAACCCTGTCAATGACGAAGTCAACGAAGTCTGTCTGAAGCTGGGCGTCAAAGCCGAAGCGGATGAAGGCGTGCATTTCAATGTCGAACTCGAATATGCGACGCTGTTTGGCCTGCGCAATGTCGATGAAGGCTATGCGCACCAGTTCCTGTTCGGCGAAGCGCCGCGTCTTATGTTCCCCTTTGCGCGCCGCGTCGTGGCGGATGCGATCCGCGATGCCGGTTATCCGCCGCTGGTGCTCGACCCGATCGACTTCAACGGCCTCTACCTGCAGCAGCTCGCCCAGGCACAGGCAACTGCCGAAGCCCAACCGGCCGGCGAAGCCTGATTTCAAGATTGTTTGAAGTGAACCGGCGATGAGTCTGCTTCGGCACACATCCACCATCGCCGGATTCACGATTATCAGCCGCATATTCGGCTTTGTGCGCGACATATTGCTCGCGCGCGTTCTCGGTGCCGGGCTGGCGGGCGACGCCTATCAGCTGGCCTTCACACTGCCTAACACCTTCCGTCGTCTATTTGCCGAAGGCGCCTTTTCGGTTGCCTTTGTCCCGATGTATTCGCGCAGGCTGGCAGGGGAGAATGGAGAGGCCGAGGCCGCCAAATTCGCCGACGATGTGATGTCGGTATTCATTTGGATATTGCTGGTTTTTTCTGGGCTCGCAATGCTCGTCATGCCGGGCATCGTCTGGCTGCTGGCGAGTGAATTCCAGTCGGTTCCGGGCAAATTCGACCTTGCGGTATTTCTCAGCCGCATGACCTTCCCCTATCTGTTTTTCATCAGCATCGTCGCGATGCTCACGGGACTGCTCAACGCCCGCTCCAAATTCGCGCCTGGAGCAATCGCGCCGATCCTGTTCAACATCGTGCTGATTGGCGGAATCGGGACGGGATATTACTGGCGCGGCACCAGCGGTGATGATCGCTGGGTGGTTTATGCGCTAAGTGGCGCCGTGTCGCTGTCGGGGCTCGTCCAGCTCATCTACCTCTGGTGGGAAGTGCATCGTGCAGGACTGAAATTCCACCTTCAGATGCCCAAATTTACCCCCGAGGTGAAGCAATTGGGCATGGTGATATTGCCTGCGACCTTTGGCGCCGGGATTTATCAGATCAGCCAGTTCGTCGACACATTCTTTGCCACCTCGCTGCCTCAGGGTTCGCTGACGCTGCTAAAAATGGCCGACCGGCTGAACCAGATGCCTTTGGGGATTGTCGGTATCGCACTGGGCACGGCGATCCTGCCTATGCTGTCGCGACATATCCAGAGCGACGACCTACAGCGCGCGCAGGATTTGCAGGCCGATGCGTTTGAAATGGCAACCTTGCTGACCTTGCCTGCGGCGGCGGCGCTGGCAATCTGCGCCCCGGCCTTCACCAACGCCTTTTTCGTTGGCGGCAAATTCACTCTGGCCGACGGTGCGATCATGGCCAGTATCACGGCGGCACTGGTGGCTGGGCTTCCGGCCTATGTGATCGTCAAAATCCTGAACCCGGGCTTTTTCGCCCGTTCGGATACCAAGACGCCGGTCTATACTGCGCTGATCTCGCTGATCTTCAACATTATCCTCAACGTCTTCGTCGTGCGGCCATGGGGCATTGTCGGGCTGGCGGGGGCGACGGCGGCTTCGGCCTCGCTCAACTGCCTGCTGCTCTATATCGTGCTGCACCGTCGTGGCTGGTTCCATTTCACCGGGGCGCTTGGCAACCGCATAGCACGGCAGTTGCTGGCGACAGCGGCTATGTCTGCGCTGCTGTGGTGGCTGATGGGCTGGATGATGCCCTATTTCTCCGACGACATTCTGACGCGGGTTGCGGCGCTAGCAATACTTGTCGGCGGCGGCATGGCGGTCTATTTCGCCGTCGGATATATGGTTGGCGCGCTGGATCGTGAGCGCATCAACCGACTGCTACGGCGCAACCGCGCTGCAGCCAAGTAACTAGGAAAGCACCCAAGTCATGCGTGTCGTCTCCGGCATCCAGCCCACCGGCAACCTCCACCTCGGCAATTATCTGGGGGCGATCAAGAATTGGGTGAAGATGCAAGATGAGGGGGAATGCCTGTTTTTCCTTGCCGATCTGCATGCCATTTCGCAGCCGCATGTGCCTTCCGAACTGACCGCCAATACCCGCGAGATGGCGGCGGCGTTGATCGCTTGCGGTATCGATACCGACAAGTCGATCCTGTTCAACCAGACGCAGGTCCCTGCGCACAGCCAGTTGCAATGGCTTTTGAACGGCACCGCGCGGATGGGCTGGCTCAACCGCATGACGCAGTGGAAGGACAAGGCCGGCAAGAACCGCGAGGGGGCCTCTGTCGCGCTGTTCACCTATCCGGTGCTGCAGGCCGCCGATGTGCTGCTGTATCAGGCCACGCACGTCCCCGTTGGTGAGGACCAGAAACAGCATCTGGAACTGGCCCGCGACATTGCGCAGAAGTTCAACAATGATTTCGGAAATGGCGAAGAGATTTTCACCCTGCCCGAGCCGATCATCCCGCCCGAGGCCGCGCGTATCATGAGCCTGCGCGATGGCAGTGCGAAAATGAGCAAATCCGATCCCTCGGATATGAGCCGCATCAATCTGACCGATGATGCCGACACCATCATGCAGAAGGTGCGCAAAGCGAAGACTGACCCCGAACCGCTGCCGAGCGAAAAGGACGGTCTGGCCGGTCGCGCTGAAGCCGAAAATCTTGTGGGCATATATGCCGCACTCGATGGCAGCAGCGTCGACGCTGTGCTGGCGCAATATGGCGGCCAGGGCTTTGGCGCGTTCAAACCCGCGCTCGGCGAGTTGCTCGTCAGCAAGCTCGCGCCAATCGCCGAAAGGCTGAACGCGCTGCGCAGCGATACGGCTGCAATCGATGCGGCACTGCAGAAAGGGGCGGCCAAAGCGCGCCAACTGGCCGAGCCGACACTGGATCGCACCTATCAGGCGCTGGGCCTGCTGCGCTGACATTTATTTACATGTCCCGCCGCTGAACGCTTTGTTGTTCAACGACAGTTCAGCGCATTTCGGATAGCTATCACCGCATGCCCGCCTATATTGGTGGTAACGGAGGTAAAGTTTCGATGCGTAAAGCTGTTTCCATTCTGGCCCCCGCACTGTTGCTAACGCTGGCTGCATGCGCGACCCCATTCAAGGCCGATGTTTCACGTTTCCAACAGATGCCTGCGCCACAAGGCCAGACTTTCACTGTGAAGGCCGCTGACCCGGCCGATGATGGCGGGATCGAATTCGGCCAATATGCCGCAATGGTTTCCGCCGAGATGTCCAAGGCGGGCTATGTTCCGGCCCCTGCAGGAGGCGCCGCCGATCTGGTGGTCAAGCTCGACTATGGGGTTGATGAGGGCAAGGAACGCACGGTCGTTTATGATGACCCCTTTTACGATCCCTTCTGGGGCTATGGCCGCTTTGGATTCGGTCGGGGCTATTACCGCCCCTATATCGTGCGCACCCCGCGCGGCGCGCGCTATGTCTATGGCTGGCACGATCCGTTCCTGTACGGCTCGGGTTTTGGCCGTGGCTATGACGTGCGCAGCTTCACCGTTTACACCAGCGGTATCGAGATGAAGATCGAGAATGGCGCCACTGGCGAGCGGCTGTTCGAAGGCAAGGCCGAGGCCAAGTCGCGGTCAAACCGTCTGCCCTATCTGGTGCCGAACCTGGTCACCGCCATGTTCACTGGTTTCCCCGGAAACAGCGGAGAAACCGTCCGCATTTCGGTCGCGCCGGAAGAAACGGGCAAGAAGAAATAGTTCCGGTTTCTCAACTGGTCCAGACGGCCCCGTCCCCAAAAAGGGCGGGGTTTTCTGTATCAGACACCACAGGTCAGATCGGATTTCCCATAGCGCGCACTTTCGCCCGAAGTAGCGCCGATCCCCGCAAAAAGATCGCTACTGGGAATGCTGCCGTCCTTGCCAACCTTATAGCCTTTCGAACGCAGAACCTCGATCACCCTTGAGGCCGGTTCGTCAAAATAGACCGACTGCGACTCATAATGTTGCGCAATCGCGGTAACCGTTAGCCCTTCATAGTTGCGCTGCAGCTTTTCATAGCTGCTTTTGCCTTCGATCGATGCCAGCGCCTTTCCGCGCGCCTCTTCGCTCGGATATTCCTTGTTCTCCAAGGCCTTGTAGTTCGCGCGCAGCTTGTCACCAATCTTGCTAAACATCGCGTCGATTTCGGGGCCGAAGCTGCAACTATTGGGATTGAACGCAATCGCGATGGGTTTGCCATTGGCGAGGGCAGCAATGCGGGCGCCATCGGCAATATAGCCGACGCCGCCTTTTTTCAGCTTCACCTCGATAAAGTCATTGGCAGTCAAGCCGAACAACGACAGCGTGGTCCCTGCCGCGACACGGTCGATCGGTGTCGATGCAACATCGGGTTGCGCCCAGATTTCGATCGACTGGTCGGTTGTCCAGCTTTTGTCGCCAAGCGACTTGACGATTTCGGGCGGCTGAATTTCGGACAAGTTGACGGTGGCTATATATCCCTTGCCGTCGGCCAGTTCGAGCCAGTCGCTCGTGCCATCTTCGCCGACGATCATCTTCCCTGTGGTCGCGGTCCCACGAAGCAGTTTGCCTGTTACCGTGCTGCCCTGCGTTGTCGGCTTGTCACGGATATTTGCATCGGCAACGGCATAATATTGCTTATCTATTGCAGCCTCTTTGGCAACTGGTGCTGGCCGAACGCGATCCTCAAGACTGTTGCCAGCCATATCGTCGTGCAAGAACAGGAAATAATAGAGCAGGAGGAGCAGCAAAAGGCCCACCCCGCCGCCAATTAAAAGGCAGTTCGGGCCCTTCTTGCTCTCGGAGACCTCATCACTTGCATAGCTCTGCTGTTCCATGACCGGTGCAGCCGGAGGCACATAGGCCGATGAGGGCACGCTGTTGTCAACGGCAGGCACAACTGCACCGCAATTGCCGCAATACCGCGCCACCTCATTCAGGGCCGTACCGCACTGGATGCAGAATTTCGCCATCAAGAACCTCCCGAGTCCATCTTGTCCCCGGGATAGTCTGACGCCTGCCCCAAGGGAAGGCGCTTATGTAAACAGTTCAGGCCTCTAGCTGGCGAAGCAGTGCACGGACATCATTGTCCATGTCATTATCCATCCGGCGCAAGTCTTCGACCAGGCGCACGGCGTGAATCACCGTTGAATGGTCACGACCCCCGAATTTGCGCCCGATTTCGGGATAGCTGCGCGGCGTCATCACCTTGGCGAGATACATAGCCACCTGACGAGGACGAACCACGGCGCGCGCACGGCGCTTCGACGACATTTCGCTGCGGTCAATGCGGTAATATTCGCACACGGCGCGCTGGATTTCGTCGATCGTGATGCGGCGGCGGCAGGCGCTGAGGATGTCCTTCAGCTGCTCTTCCGCCAGCGTGCGGGTGATCGGCTTGCCGGTCAGTTGCGAATAGGCGATCAGCTTGTTCAGACCGCCTTCGAGTTCGCGGACATTGCGGCTGATGGTACGCGCGAGAAACTCGATCACATCTTCGCCGACCTGCGTCTCTGGCATGTTGGCCAGCCGCTGGTTCAGGATTGAGCGCCGCAGTTCGAGATCAGCGGGCTGGATGTCGGCAACAAGGCCCATCGACAGGCGCGAAAGGATGCGCTGGTCGACACCGTCCAAAGCTTGCGGTGCGCGATCTGCAGCCACGACAAGCCGCTTGCCCGCGCCGATGATGGCATCGACGGTGTGGAGGAATTCCTCCTGCGTTGAAACCTTGCCGATGATGAACTGGATATCGTCGATGAGGAGGACATCGACCGCGCGCAGGCGGGCCTTGAACTCCATCACTTCCTTGCGGCGCATGGCGGAGACAAACTCCATCATGAACTTTTCCGCCGACATATAGAGGATCTGCGCGTCGGGATTTACCTCGGCATAGGCATGGCCGATAGCATGCATCAGGTGGGTCTTGCCCTGCCCCGTTGCAGCTTGCAGGTAAAGCGGATTGAACAGCGGACGCTCAGCAGCGGCGACACGTTCGGCCGCGCTCAGCGCCAGTGCGTTGGTCTGGCCCTTAACGAAATTCGCAAAAGTCATGCGCGGGTCAAGCTGGCTGCGAACCGGCAGTGCATCGTTGACGTGAACAGCTGCCGGACGTTCGGCGAGACCGTTGCCCTGCAGCATTTCAACACGGGCTGCTCCGGGCTTGGTCCGGATTTTCAGCTGGCGCACGGCGGGATTGATGCTCGACCAAGCCAGACGGATGCGATCGGCATAATGATCCGATACCCAGCTTGCCGAAAAGTCGGAAGGCGTCAGCAGTTCCAGCGTGCCGGTGAGTTCGCAGAAATCGCCCAAGGCGATCGAACGAATCCACTGTCCGTAAATCTGGGCTCCCAGATCACGGCGCAAGCGCGATGCTACATTTTGCCAATCTGATTCAAAAGCGGAGCCCCCCATAATTTCTTGCTCCGACCGCACGACTTTCAGCGTCACTAGCCACCCCTTTCACCCCACCAGCGACGCGCTATATGTTGTTGCGCTCACACCTCTCCCATCGCCTGACACAGGCCCACCGCATCCCCACATCCGGTGCAGAGATCCTTCACATGTCATTCTCGATTGAGACAGGCGCGACGTTGATCGCACGCTGCTGGAAACTCTTGTTTAGCCATGCGCCTTTGAGTCGATCAAGGGGCCGACTGCAAAAAAAGTGAAATAAATCGCATTGACTCTATTCAAGCGCTGAAATTGCGTAGAATTTTTTTTATCGCTTTGTTTTATATAGTTTTATCTACTTAACCCGCTGTCAACACCTGCCGAATCGCGGGAAATGCTCACTTTGCTGCAACGCAACGATCAGACAAAAAAGAAGGCCCGCCAATCGAGGGCGGGCCGTTAACCGTGTTTACAATTTTGAAGGTGGTTTTCACCTCCGCAATGAAGCCGAATCAGGCGAGTGCAGCAACCCGCTTGGTGAGGCGGCTGAACTTGCGCGATGCCATATTCTTGTGCAGAACGCCCTTGGAAACGCCACGGGCCAGTTCGGGCTGGGCAGCAACCAATGCGGCAGCGGCAGCAGTCTTGTCACCAGCTTCGAGAGCGGCTTCGACCTTCTTGACGAAGGTGCGGATACGGCTGACGCGGTTGCCGTTAATCTCGTTGCGACGCGTGTTGCGACGGATACGCTTTTTTGCTTGCGGCGTATTGGCCATTTCAGTCCTCAAAAAATCAGATAGTTACGGGCATCCAGAACCGGAGAAAATTCTCGACCGGACCCGATGAAGCGCCGCCCTTAGCCATGCTCCACAGATTCGTCAACTGCCAATTGCCGCACTAACGCTGGCATTTCGGGCAAAAGAAGGTCGATCGGCCCGAATCAACGCGCCGTTGGACCGCTGTGCCGCAGTGGCAAGATTCGCCTTCCCGGCCATAGACCCGCCAGTCCTTTGCGAAATAGCCGAGCTCACCATCGGGTGCCGCAAAATCACGCAGGGTCGATCCACCGGCCTTGATCGCAGCCGCGAGTACTTCCTTGATCGCAACGACCAGCTTATCCACGCGCGGCTTGCTGATCGAAGTCGCTGGTATAACCGGCGAAATCCCCGCCATATGCAGCGCCTCACACACGTAGATATTACCGAGCCCCGCCACGATTGACTGGTTAAGTAGCATCGCCTTGATCGGTGCTTTCCGGCCCTTTAGCGCAGAATAGAGCACTTGCGCGTCAAACGCGTCGTCCAGCGGTTCCGGCCCCATAGTCTTGAAATGACGGAAGGCGTCGATTTCATCGCGCCGCACTATGTCGAGCGAACCAAAACGCCGATGGTCGTTCAGGGCAACCACCCTGCCCGATCCGGTTTGTAGGATGAAATGGTCGTGCTTCTCGATTTCTTCCGGATCGACTCGCCAGCGCCCCGACATACCGAGATGGAAGATCAGCGTGTCATCGCGATCGGTATGGATCAGTCCATATTTTGCCCGCCGCCCGAGCCCGGTCACCCGTGCGCCCGTCAGCCGCTGGCGGATGTCGACCGGAATCGGCCAGCGCAAGTCGGCACGGCGGGGTTCGGCGCGCACAATGGTTTCGCCCTCGAGCACGGCGCGCAGGCCGGAAACGGTGGTTTCGACTTCGGGTAATTCAGGCATCGTATTTTGCACCTATCAGCCTTTGCGGCGCGCGCAACTATCGGCTAGGGCGCTCTCCATGACCGATACCGTCTCCTTTGGCTATGAACAGGTTAGCCCCGAAGAAAAGACCAGCCGCGTGCGCGGCGTCTTTTCAAGCGTTGCCAGCAAATATGACATCATGAACGATGCCATGTCGGGCGGGATGCACCGGCTGTGGAAAGACCAGTTCATTCGCCGCGTGAAACCGCGCCCCGGCGAGGATATTCTCGACATGGCGGGCGGCACCGGCGACATTGCCTTCCGGCTGGAAAAGGCGGGCGCCAATGTGACCGTCAGCGACATCAACCCCGACATGCTGTCGGTCGGCATGGAACGCGCGGTCGAGCGTGGCATCGACACTCTGGTCTGGAGCGAGCAGAATGCCGAAACACTGAGCTTCCCAGACAGGCATTTCGATGCCTATACGATCGCTTTCGGTATCCGCAACGTCACCGACATCCCCGCCGCTCTGCGCGCGGCGCATCGCGTTCTCCGCTATGGCGGGCGGTTTTTCTGTCTCGAATTCTCGACCGTCGAATGGCCGGGCCTGTCGAAAGTTTACGATGTCTATTCGCACCATCTTCTCCCCAAAATGGGCAAGATGATTGCGGGGGACGAAGACAGCTATCGCTATCTCGCCGAATCGATCCGCAAATTCCCCGATATGCCGACTTTCCAGCGTATGATAGGTGAGGCTGGTTTCGTGCAGACCAAGGTGGAGCCGATTTTGGGCGGTCTGGTCGCGATCCATAGCGGCTGGAAGGTTTGACGCTCTAGCGATGACGCGCCCGACCACGCATATCCTCCGCCTGCTCAAATGGGGCCGCATATTGGCGCGCCACGGGGCGTTGCGCGGAATTGAAAAGGACCGGAATACGCCGCCTCAAGTCAAGCGGCTGTGCCGGATTGCGCGATTGGGGACGATCC
>JAGNSY010000069.1 GCA_017987825.1 Sphingorhabdus sp.
TCCGCGATCTGGGCAGTCTGGTGAATGACCTGACACTGGCTGGAAAGTTCGACACTGGCTTTGCCGAACTGACCGCACGCGTCGGCTATTTCTACATGGATCAGGACATTGCGATGGACTGGCATGTAAACAAGTCGCTGCGCGAATTGAGCGGCAACAGCCCTTCACAGCTTGATCTTTATGACAGCGCCACACTCACCGGTGTCGCCAACAAGATCACGCAGGAAGGCATCTCCGGTTACAACAATAATTGGGGCAATTGCTGCGCTCGTGATTATGACCTGTCCTACACCAACACCGCGCCTTATGCGCAGCTGGTGCTCGACAATGACGACTTCAACCTCGACGGCAGCGTCCGTTTTGAACGGGTGAAAGCGGCTGGCTACACCATTGGTGGTGGTGCTGAGTTCAACATCAACTCAAACGGTGTGTTGATCCCAACAATGACCGCGAATGGCGCGCGCGAAATCCTCGATTACAGCCGCAGCTACACCAGCTGGACCGTGGGTGGCCTGTGGAAGGTTTCGCCTGACCTGTCGCTCTTTGGTCGCACTTCAAAGGGCGGCCGCTTCAACAGCGACCGCCAGACCGTCAGCGGTAAGTTTAACGCCGATGGCAGCCTTTGCACCCGTGCACAGGCGACCGCGCTGGCTTGCACCGACGGTGTCACGCCTTCGGTCGACTTCGTCACCCAGCATGAAATCGGCATCAAGAACCGTGGTTCGCTCGGCGGCGGTCGTTACTCGGTTGAATTCACCCTGCTGAAGGGCGATTTCAAGCGCAGCGACTTTGAACCGACCGTGACAGGCATCTGCCCGGGCGGCGGCTGCGTCATCGACAACAGCTTCAAGACCAAGGGCGCGGAATTCTTCGCGACTTTGAACTTTGGCGATTTCAACTTCATCGCCAATGCGACTTACACCAAGGCGAAGCAGAAGTTCACCTCGACCCGCAACGGCACGCAGGTGGCAGGTTCGGCTAATTTCGGTCGCGCACTCGGCATCCCCGATCTCAGCTACTCGCTCACCGCTTCCTATGACGTTGCCGAAATCGCAACGCTGGGTGTGACTGCGGTTGGACAGACGGGAACCTTTGACGGCACGCTCGAATATCCCGGCAAAACGGTCTTCAACACCAATTTGAAGGTCCGTCCGATGGAAAATCTTGAGCTGGGCCTCAACGTCTACAACCTGTTCAACACCTATGACGCACGCGGCAATGGTGTGGGCGTGTTCCAGACGGGTACGCCGGCAGGCATCACCGGCACGCCGGTGATCGGCCAGACCTTTACGGGCTCGCTGCGCTTCAGCTTCTGATCGGGGGAGCGAAGGCGCGCCGGGTCGCATCGGGCGCGCCTTCGACCGATCAGGCTAACTCTCGCAGATTGCCTCCACGGTCTGCAGAGACATATGGGGATTGCAGCGGCCCAGCCCTTGCAATCCCCTTTTTTATTGGCGCAGCGCGCGCATTTTTGAGATGAGGCGGATGTGACACACTCGGACAAGGCGATACGTGAGATATTGATCGTTGGCGGCGGCTCTGCCGGCTGGATGACGGCGGCTGCCTTGTCCAACGTGCTGACGCAAGGTTGCACGATAACGCTGGTCGAGTCCGAGGAAATCGGCACCGTCGGCGTCGGCGAAGCGACCATCCCGCCGATCCGCACATTTAACCAGATGCTCGGCATCGACGAGCGCGAGTTCGTCCGTGAAACGCAGGGTTCATTCAAACTCGGGATAGAATTTGTCGATTGGGGCAGTCTCGGCAACCGTTATTTCCACCCTTTTGGCCCGCACGGAAAACCCTACGACATTTTATCGGTGCACCAGCAATGGCTGCGCGATCGCGATGCTGGCGAAGCGAGTAATTTTGACGATCTGAGCATGGCCTGGCACATGGCCAAGGCGGGGCGGTTCAACCTGCCCAGCCCCGATCAGCGTAACGTGCTGTCCACTTTTGACTATGCGTTTCATTTCGATGCTGGCCGTTATGCCCGTTATCTGCGCGGCTATTCCGAACAGCGCGGCGTGCGGCGGGTTGAAGGCAAGATTGCCGACGTCCGGCTGAATAGCGAAAGCGGATTTGTTGAGGGCGTCACGCTGCAGGATGGCCGCACATTTGATGCTGAATTGTTCATCGATTGCTCCGGCTTTCGCGGGCTGTTGATCGAAGGCGCGTTGCAGACCGGCTATGAAGACTGGACGCACTGGCTGCCCTGCGACCGTGCCGTTGCCATGCCCTGCGCCAAAGCCGGCGAGCCCACCCCTTATACCCGATCGACCGCGCGAGAAGCGGGCTGGCAATGGCGCATCCCGCTGCAGCACCGCACGGGCAATGGCTATGTCTATTCGAGCCAGTTTCTTTCGGACGACGCAGCGATTGAAATCTTGCGCGCCAATCTGGATGGCGAACCGCTGGCAGATACTAACCAGCTCCGTTTCGTCACCGGCATGCGGCGCAAATTCTGGAACAAAAATGTCATCGCCATCGGCCTGTCGAGCGGGTTCATGGAGCCATTGGAATCGACCAGCCTGCACTTGATCCAGGCCGGTATTTCCAAGTTGCTCGCACTGTTCCCGGATCGGGATTTCGATCCGCTGCTGATCGACGAATATAACCATATCGCAATCACCGAATTCGAGCGCATTCGCGATTTCCTGATCCTCCACTACAAGCTGACCACGCGCGACGACAGCGAGCTGTGGCGTTACTGCGCCGCGATGGAAATCCCAGACACGCTGCAGTTCAAAATCGACCATTTCCGCCGCTATGGCCGCCATATCGCGCGCGACATGGACCTGTTCGGAGCGCCTAGCTGGCACGCGGTGCATATCGGCCAGGGAAATATTCCCAAGGCGAGCGACCCCATCGGCGCCTATCGCAACGACGAAGGCCGTGAATGGCTGCGCAAACTGCGCGCGGCAATGGCATCGGCGGCGGTGCAGCAACCGACGCACCAGCAATTCATCGACCAGCATTGCAAGGCCCCGGCAATTTGACCGACCTGATCCAGCGGGCTGCCGAACTGCGCGCGGCGCAGCGGATGGAAGAGGCGCTGGAAACGATCACGCAAGCCGCAAAGCTTCACCCCGAAGATCCGCGCGCTGCATTCGGGCTAGCGCAGATCAGTTTTGAAAGCTGGCGTCCTGCCGCCGCACTATTTGCCCATGCCCGCACGCTCGTTCCCGGCAATCCCGATATTATCCGCAACCACGCGCTGGCCTTGGCTGCGGAAGGCGATGGTGCGAGGGCCCGGAGGCTGTTGGAAGATACCCTGAAAGCCGCACCCGGCTGGGTCGATGGCCACCGAATTCTGGCTGTGCAGCGCATTACCGAGGGTGACGAAGCAGGTTTTGATCGCAACTATGCCGCAGCGGTAAAATCCGAACCTCAAAATACTGCGCTTTGGATGGGATGGTTTCAATTGCACGCCCAGCGCAAGAATTGGGACCGGGCTGGTGAAGTGCTGCGCGATGCTATGGCGCAGATTACCCGCAACCGTTGGCTTGAACTGGCCACATTGTATCTCGCCAGCGAGTCCGGTTCGGCGCGCGACGATGCGGAGTTGTTCGATGCGATCGCCGATCTGGCAGACCTAGGCATCGATCTCTGCCGCGTGCGTCACCATTTGCGTGACGGCGATGCGCAAAGGGCGATGGCGATTGCCGAGCGCCACACCAACGGGCCGGCAGCCCGCATGTTCTGGCCCTATCTCAGCCTGTGCTGGCGGTTGCTGGATGATCCGCGCGCTGGCTGGCTTGATGGAGCACCCATATTTGCCGATACAATCGACCTCGATTTCTCCGCTGCCGAATTGGCAGAGCTAGACGAAGTGCTGCGCAGTCTGCACCGTCTGAAAGCCCCTTATCCCGACCAGTCAGTGCGCGGCGGGACGCAGACCGACCGGCAGCTCTTCTTCCACCCCGATCCGGCAATACAGAGCGCGCGGCGGAAGGTGACCGAAGCCGTCCGAAACTATGTCGAAGCCCTGCCCGCCGTCGACGCCAGCCACCCGCTGCTCGGCCCGGCACGCGACCAGCCTGTGTTGTTCGAGGGCAGTTGGTCGGTAAGACTGGCGGGAGCTGGCTATCATGCGGCGCACACGCATGTGATGGGCTGGATCAGCTCCGCCCTCTATATTGTAGTTCCCGAGCCCATATCCGCAGGCTCCGCCCCAGCAGGACATCTGGCGCTCGGCGCACCTCCGCCTGAGCTGGAACT
The DNA here is from genome assembly GCA_017987825.1 of Sphingorhabdus sp. GTDB lineage: Bacteria > Pseudomonadota > Alphaproteobacteria > Sphingomonadales > Sphingomonadaceae > Sphingorhabdus_B. The sequence continues at coordinate 4,222 of JAGNSY010000069.1, forward strand.
TTCTCTATCTGCATACCAGCACATAGAGCCCCAACCGGGTCGCCTCGCCCTCTTCCCGTCGACCCTGTGGCACGGCACCGAACCCTTTGCCGAAGGCGAGCGGATGACAATTGCATTCGACATACGCATTCCGCAGGTACCCGCCGTTTTTTAACATACGTATTCCAGCTTCTGCACAGTTGTAAGTCATCCGCTTTACCGCAATGAATAGCGCCAACAAAAACAGGTCCGCGCAGCAAGCGTGGCCGACCGAGAGGAGCCAGCGATGCAGAAAAAAGCAGTTCAGGCAGCAGTTGTGGCGTTACTCGCGCATAGCGCGGTTCAAGGGGCTCCGCTTGCCAAAGGCAGCTCGCCCGACGGATCAATTACCGTCAGTGTCGAACTGGATGGCGACGGGCGCGCCCATTACAGCGTCAGCCGCAAGGGCAAGCTGCTGATTGCGCCGTCAAAGCTCGGCTTCATCTTGACCGACAGTTATGACATGGTGCGCGGCTTCAAATTCGAAAGCGCCGAGACCAAGCCGACGGTCGACGAGAAATGGGAGCAGCCCTGGGGCGAGCGCCGTTTCGTGCGCAACCATTATAACGACCTGATCGTCCGTTTCCGCCAGCCAACCTATCTGAAGCGCGCGATGAACGTCCGCTTCCGCATTTACGATAACGGCGTCGGCTTCCGTTACGAGATTCCGGAACAGGAAAATCTCAAGACGATGAAGATCGCTGACGAGATCACCGAATTTTCAATCGCCAGCCCCGGCACCGCCTGGTGGATCACCGGCGGTGAGTGGAACCGCTACGAACAGATCTACCAAAAGACGCCGATCGATGCTGTGTCGACCGCACATACTCCGATCACGATGCGGCTGGATGATGGCACGCATCTGTCGTTCCACGAAGCGGCCTTGGTCGACTATTCGGCCTTCTGGTTCAAGCGCGGCGAGAAGCAGACCTTCCGCACCACGCTGTCGCCTTCGTCCAAAGGCCCGCGCGTTATCCGTGACACGCCTTTCGCAACGCCCTGGCGCGCGATCCGCATCGGCGACAGTGCGGCCAACCTTGTCGAGAATGATCTGGAGCTCAACCTCAACGAGCCCAACAAGTTGGGCGATGTCAGCTGGTTCCGCCCGCAAAAATATGTCGGCATCTGGTGGGGCATGATCTCGGGCAAATGGAGCTGGGCCGAAGGACCAAACCACGGCGCCACCACCGCACGCACCAAAGAGCATATCGATTTCGCCGCCAAGCACGGCTTTGGCGGGGTGCTGGTCGAAGGCTGGAACAAGGGCTGGAACGGCGAATGGTTTGGCCATGGCGACGAGTTCAGCTTCACCGAAGCCGTGCCCGATTTCGACCTGAAAGCAGTCACCGACTATGCCCGCAAAAAGGGCGTCAAACTGATCGGGCATCATGAAACCGGCGGCAATATTGCGGTGTATGAGGCGCAACTGGATGATGCGATGAAGCTCTATAGCGAGCTTGGCGTCGATGTGGTCAAGACCGGCTATGTCGCTGATGCCGGCGGGATCATCGCCCCCGGCGACAAGCCGGGCGAGGTGCGCAAGGAATGGCATGATGGCCAACGGCAGGTGCAGCACCATCTGAAGGTCGTCGAGACGGCAGCGAAATACAAGGTCGCGGTCAACCCGCACGAACCGGTGAAGGATACCGGCCTGCGCCGCACTTATCCCAACTGGGTCGCCCGCGAAGGCGCGCGCGGCATGGAATATAACGCATGGGGTGAGTTCGCGAACGGGCCGGAACATGAGCCGACCTTGGTTTATACCCGCATGCTGTCCGGGCCGATGGATTTCACCCCCGGTGTGCTGTCGCTGACCAGCCCGACGGGCAATGCCCTCGCCTCCACCCGTGCCAAACAGCTAGGCCTCTACCTTGCGCTCTACTCCCCGATTCAGATGGCGGCGGACTTGATAGAGAACCTCGCCAAATATCCGAATGAACTGGCATTTATAGCGAAAGTTCCGGCAGACTGGGCGGAATCGAAGCTGATCGCAGGCGAAGTCGGCGAGTTCGCGATCTTCGCGCGCAAAGACCGCAACAGTGCGGATTGGTACGCTGGTGGCGTCAACGATGCCACCGCGCGGATGGTCGATATCGACTTCGCCTTCCTCGAACCCGGCAAGACCTATCGTGCCACGATCTATAAGGATGGCCCCGGTGCCACCTATGCGACCGATGCGCGGCACAATATCGCCTATGAAACCAAAATGGTGAAAGCGGGTGACAAGATGCAAGTCTGGATCGCGCCCGGCGGCGGCTTTGCGGCGCGGCTGGAATTGGTGAAGTAAGCATCGTCTCACCGCACCCCAAGCCCCACCCGCCGAAAGACTTTGTTAACCCTGTCCGTTTAGCCTTGCTCCCGAACCACCCAAGGGTGATATTTCGGGGGTAAGGCAATATGCAGGGCTGGATGAAGGAATTCGGCGAACAGCTTCACCGCAAGAGCGTTTGGGCGATAGCCTCGCTGGAGCATGGCATCGGGCGGTTGATGATCGCTTGGCTGGTGGTTGCTGGTGCCTTGTCCGCATTGCGTATCGCCTTCGCCGCCTCGCCGATAGACGGCCCGGTCGCGCTGCTGCAAACCTTGCTGCCCTATATCCTCGTCATCGGCGCGCCGGTTGCGGCATGCCTGATCGGCAACGCACTCTTCCCGCGCGGCGCCCTGTTCGAACAGCCCCAGATCCGCCTCGCCCGCTATGGCAAATGGAACGCCGTCGACTGCCTGACCGCTAGACAGCATAAATTGTTCGGTCCGACCGGCATTATGGCCTCGCTGGTGATCGGCATGATGATCAATGTGCCGGTGCGGAGCCTTGAATTCCTCGCCGCTGTGCCCGCAATGAACGGCCACGCGCCGCTGTGGGGGCAGATGCTGTTTGCCGCGATGACAACCGATGTCGTCATCATGAACTTTCTCTACATGATCGCCTTCATGATGGCGTTGCGCAACGTCCCCTGGTTCCCGCGTTTTTTGCTGATGGTGTGGGGGGTGGACATAATTTCGCAGGTCAGCATCGCGCATTTTGTGAGCAACGCGCCAAACCTGCCGGTGCCGGTCGGGGATGCGATGGGTGATCTGCTGAGCGGCAATGTGAAGAAAGTGACGATCAGTATCGCGATATGGCTCCCCTATCTGCTGCTGTCAGATCGGGTCAATCTGACCTATCGGGGGCGGCTGGCGGCCTAACGGGCGCAAATGCCATAGCCGCTGCAACGGCAAGCATCATCAGTGGGTAGTTGTAGTAGAGTGCCGCATCGTGCAGCGAGTAAACCAGTGTTGCCAAAACGAGGCCGACGGCAGCAACCCGGTTTAGAGAATCAAAGTTCAGCTTTACCATTTTAACGACCGGCAACATCGCCGCAGCCAATAGAGCGCTGCCCAGAAAACCGATGGATATCAGTGCCTGCAATATCACATTATGCGGTTGACGATAATCGGGGAAGCCTTTGAAATCTATCAGTTGAAACTGGTCGAGCCCCCAACCGAGCATCGGTCGCTCAAAGACCTTTCCGGCGACTTCGATCCACATTGATATCCGGCCGCTCGACAAGTCCTGACCGGGTTCCGAAATGGGCGAGAAACGGAAAATGCCGTAAGCATAATATGGTGGAATTGGCACAATTACACTGGCAATTGCGCCAAGGATCATGGCTGCAGCGGCGAATTTGAAGATCTGAGTTCGATATCGTGGAGCAAACAGGACGATAAGGCCGATACCGCTTGAAGTGGCAAATATCGCCCCTCGCGACCCTGACCAAAAGGCGAGAAATATGGCGACTGACGCAAGCGCCAACGGCAAGGCCATTTGCGAAGTTTTCGGTCGCTCCTCTCCGCCTTCGGGTAGCGATGCCAAAGCCATGAAAAACCCGCTTACCACGAAGAAACCAACCCAACGGACATTCGTCACGCCGGGTACATGCGTTTTCCACTGATCGCCAACGGGGATGAAGTATAAAAAGGACAAACCCCAGATGGCACAATAGGCAAAGACCCCGATAGCGATCCACCGAGCCAATATCCTTCGTTGCGCGATTGAAAATCTTGCGACCAGTTCAAAGATGGTCAGAGCAAAAACGACATGCACGAAGAAGGCAATGAGCGCGATGGGGATGCGGATAGGATCCTCGACCCCCATGTAGAGCGGGATGATGCAAAGCAAGGCCAGAATTGAAAGTGCCGCCCGGGTAATTCTCGGCAGCCGTCTCCACTCCCGGAAAATCGAAATGCCATTCTCCATCGCTATGACGATAATGACCAGTTGGAGCAGTGTCGGCGCGACCGACAGGCTGCGGATCGCGCCGCGATACAAAGAGATTTCCGGTCCGAATTCCCAAGGCAGAATGGTCATGAAGACCGGGCAAAATGCGATGGCGAAAATGGTGCCGATTTGTGACGCTGTTAGCTTTGCCTGTTGCACGCATCCCCCTTTGAACTTGTCGAATTAATTGCTGTGCCCCTAACGCATCTCTTACATTCGAACACACAGCTTTCTATCACTTTTTTCAATCACGAAGGCTCTCTCGATCGATCAGCCAGATTGCGCAAGAAATGGTTTCTTCAAGATGCCAATCACCGTCAAAGTAAAAATTGTTATGGGAAAATTGTAGAATAATATTCCATCGTACAGCGAGTAAATCAACAATGTGAACAGCATGGCGAGGTGAAATCTTGCCGACGGCAAATTACTAAAGTTGAATCTGGAAAACATCATTGGGACAGCGACTAACAAAGAGAATATCACTCCAGAAATACCGGCGACAAAAGTCATCTGCAAAATCGAATTGTGTGGATGCGCGAGGGCCCCTTCTCCGAGTGGATTGAACTTCAGATACTGCCCCAAACCCCATCCCAATATGGGCCGTTCGCAAATGCTATCAAATGTCGCGAGCCAGATTTGAAGCCGACCTGAGCTGGCATCGTCAAGAGTTGCGGAATTGACGTCGGATATACCAAGTGCGGAAAATAGTCCGAACATAGGAATGGGCAACGGCAACACCGATACGATCAGCAAAGCGGGAACGCCTGTCATCAATGCAAAGCCCGCAATGGCTTTGCGCTTTTCGGGCACAATCGCGAATATCGATATCGTCAGCAACAACAACGCCAGTGTCGGTCCCTGAGATCCTGTCCAGAAGACTACAACCAATCCGGCAATAGAAGGCACAAGTGCTGCAACCAAAACCCAATTTTGTGCGTGACGATTTGACGCAGTCATAAAACTATGCAGGCCTGCACCATAGGCCACAAACCCGAGGAATGCGACGTGCCGTATGTTGTGGAATCCCGGAAACGGGCCATACCATTTGGCAGGTTCGATATGGTTCGACAGTATGTAAGTCGCGAAAACAACAAAATATACAAACGCGCCAAAACCTATCGCCAACCACATTTTTCTTTGAAAATCATCGGTTGCGTAGCTGCTTCAATGCGCCATTGAGAGAAAAAGCAGCGCGATTGCCCCAAGACTCAGCACACCTATCGCGGCGGACAGATGATCGTTTCCTGTCCGAAAAGTCGTAAACAAAACCAACGGAATCCATGCCAAGACCGCGATGCGAGACAATAGCGGGAATCCCTGCCAACCCTTAACTACCGAGCCGCCTTCCGACATCACAACCAGTACAATTGCAAAATGGATCAGTGGGACGATCAAAGAGTGAAATTGAACAAATAACTGCCATCCTGCCGGATTAGGCGAAAAGGAAAGCGGTGCGAGCGCCATCATCAGTGGCAAGGCTCCGATGCAAATAGCGATGGCCATACTGCCATTCCATTCCGCTTTGGGCTTCGCTTCCTTTATCATGTGTCGATGCTATCGCGCGAAACGCAAATGTAAACATATCTTAAAACGCAATAATTTTGGGAACCTGCAGTCGGTCAGAGAAGCCATGTCCAACGACAAAGCGTAATGAAATTTGAACCCATATGGCCTATTGAATAGTCGCCTAAC
>JAGNSY010000070.1 GCA_017987825.1 Sphingorhabdus sp.
TATCTTCGCCGGATTGGTGGCGAGCAGTTCGAATAGGCGTCCCATCGAGATGTGGCCGTCGCGCACCAGATTGAGCGTCAAGGCCAGCAGCGTTTCCGCTCCCGCCATTCCGGGTGCCGCATCGGCAAAGGGCAGCCGCTTGTCTTCCGGCCCGCGCGGGTCGTGGCCTGAGGAGATGACATCGATGGTGCCGTCGGCGACTGCCGCGATGCAGGCCAAACGGTCGTCTTCGCTGCGCAGCGGTGGAGAAAGCCGGGCAAAAGTGCGGAAGCCGGAGAGGGCCGTGTCTGACAGGAAAAGATGCGCGGGAGTTATGCCGCAGCTGATCTTGAGACCCTTATCCTTAGCCGCACGGATCAGGTTTAGCCCTGCAGATGTCGTCACCTGACGGAAATGCAGTTGCGCGCCGGTTTCAGCGGCGAGCGAAAGGTCGCGCTGGATGGCGAGCGTTTCAGCGACAGGTGAAGCGCTGGGAAGCCCAAGCAGCGTCGCGTTGAGGCCCGTTGTCGCAACGGCATTGCCAGCCAGCCCTGCATCCTCGCTATGCACAAACAGCGGCACGTCGAGCATCGCGCAGTAGCGCATCAAGCGCAGCATCACGCCCGAATCGGCAATCCAGCCACGCCCTGTGGCAACGCCCAGTGCACCAGCTTCCTTCATCAAGGCGATTTCGGCCATATGCTGGCCGTCCAGGTCTTTGGTGGCTGCAGCAAGCGGGTGGACCCAGAAGTCGGGCTTGCCCTTGCGTGCCGAAAAACGGATCGTCGCGGGGTCATCATGGGCAGGCGATTGGTCGGGCATCAGCGCGGCGCGAGTAATCCCGCCGAAACGGAAGGCGGGCTTGTCAGTCGCGAACACGCCAAGGTCGATGATGCCGGGCGCAACAATCAACCCGTCTGCATCGATACGTTCGCCCAGCGGATCGGCCTTGCCGACCTGCTCGATACGCTCACCCGAAACATGCAGATGCGCGGTTTCGGGCGCCGCCTTGCCGGGAAGGATGACCTGGCCGCCGAGAATATTGGTGCCGCTCATGACCAGCCCTCCACACCGCGCGCTCGTCGCGTCAATATATCGAGGCAGGCCATGCGCACCGCGACCCCCATTTCGACCTGTTCGGTGATCGCGGATCGTTCGAGGTCGTCGGCAATGTGGCTGGCGATTTCGACGCCGCGGTTCATCGGTCCGGGGTGCATGACCAGCGCGTCGGGCTTGGCCAGCGCCAGCCGTCGCGAATCGAGCCCGTACAGGTGGAAGAATTCGCGCGGGGAGGGGATGAAATCGCCCTGCATCCGTTCATTCTGCAGACGCAGCATCATCACCACATCGCTGCCGGGCAATGCCGCATCGAAATTGTTGAACGCTTCGACGCCAAAGCTGGAAATGCCTTCGGGCATCAGGGCAGGGGGTGCCACCACACGCACCTGCGCGCCGAGCGTCGTTAGGCTGATCATATTCGAACGAGCCACTCGGCTGTGCAATATGTCGCCGCAAATCGTGACAGTCAGCCCGTCGATCCGGCCTTTGCGTCGGCGGATGGTAAGCGCATCGAGCAAAGCCTGTGTCGGATGCTCATGCGTGCCATCGCCTGCGTTGAGGACAGGGCAATCCACTTTCTGCGAAATCAGGTCAACCGCGCCCGAGCTGCCATGACGGATGACAATCGCATCGGCGCGCATTGCGTTTAGCGTCATCGCGGTATCGATCAGCGTCTCGCCCTTTTTGGTGCTCGACTGCGCGACATGCATATTGACCACGTCCGCGCCGAGCCGCTTACCGGCAATCTCGAACGACAGCAGCGTGCGCGTGCTGTTCTCGAAAAAGGCATTGATGATGGTCAGCCCGCGCAGCCGGTCGTCGCGCTTGGCAGCGCCCGAACGGTTGAGCGCGACCCATTGTTCTGCCTCTGAAAGGATGAACTCGATTTCCCAAGGTTGCAGTCCTGCGATGCCCAGCAAATGCCGGTGCGGGAAAGCGGCGGAACCTGCTGGAAAGCGGCCCGGTGAAGCTGTTGGTGGCGATGTCATTAAAGCCAGTGCCTTAGCGGCACTGGGCCTGCTTAGCAAGCGGGAGACTACCCCTCTCCCGTTGGGAGAGGGTTGCGCAGACTCGGCAACTTGTTGCCTAGTCGGAGCTGGGTGAGGGGGGTGTGCTTTCGGTAGGGCAAAACCCCTCACCAACTTCGCCTAGTCGCCAAAGCGACAAGGCTTCGTATCCTCTCCCAATGGGAGAGGGATATCAAGCAACCAACGCATCAATCGCACCCTGCAAAATATGCGCTGCCGCTGCGCTGTCGATGCGTTCGGCGCGTTTGGCGCGGCTCAGGTCGGCTTCGATCATGAAGCGTTCGGCGGCGGCGGTCGACCAGCGTTCGTCCCACAGCAATATGGGCAGCCCAAGGTCGAGCAGGTTGCGGGCGAAGGACCGGCTCGATTGGCTTCGAGGCGACTCGCTGCCGTCCATGTTGATTGGCAGGCCGATGACGATGCCTGCGGTCGGGCGGGTGGCAATCGCTGCCTGCAACAACGCTTTGTCCTTGGCGAATTTGCTGCGCGTGATCAGGTCAGCGGGGGAGGCAAAGCTCCAACCTGCGTCGCAAAAGGCGGTGCCGATGGTCTTGCTGCCGACATCCAGCCCGATCAGCACCCCGCCTTCGGGCAGGGCGGAGCGAAATTCGGGGGCGGAGGTCGTGATCACCGCGCCAGAAATTTCTGCACCCTCCACAAGGCGTCGGCGCGGACATTCGCCCAGAAGAGCGGATAGTCATAAACATGGTAATTATTACCCGGCAGCACATAGGGGCCCATTTCGGGCGGGTTGCCGATCAGCAGGAAGCCGCGCTGGTCGCAGCGAGCAGGGATGGCGGCTTTCACCAGTTCGCCGGTTTTCATGTCGTCCGATGGTTTCAGCGTGCCGAGATTGGCCTCAACGCCAGCCTGTGTAGCAGCGCCGCCGGTCAGCGGGTTGGTGCACAGCATGTTAGTGTTGGCGCGCGACTGGCCGTTGAAGCCGGTGGTCGAATCATAGACTTTCAGGATGCGCTCATATTCGGCGGGCTCGGCAAAGCTCTGCCAGCCCAATAGGCATCCGGTCTGGTCGGGCGAGGTGCAGGCGGGCAGGCCCATTTCGGGTAGATCGGTATCGACCGAAACCGGCCATCCGACCGCATAGGCGGCGACAATGCGCTTGGCGATTGGCTTGCCCGCGACGCGGTCTTTCAACAAGTGCGTCAGGTGCAGCGCACCCTGGCTGTGCCCCGCAAGGATGATCGGGCGGTCTTTCTGTACCTTGGCAACAAAATCGTCGAAGGCGAGGAGGACGTCCTGATAGGCAGCATCCAATGCCTGTTTCCCTTCGGCCTTGTCGGTCAGGAAGGCACCAATCGCGGCCTGGCGATAACGCGGGGCCCAGATTTCACCCGATGCAGCAAAGGGGGAGGCGAGGCCTTGGAGGAACAGCTTCGCCCGATCCTGTGACAGCGTGTCGTCAAGCGGAGCATTCCAATGCGCCTTTTCCATGTAGGAGGTCGGATGGATGAAGAAGATCGCGGCCGAACCCGGAATCTCGATTTTCTCCGCACCAACCGGCTGCCAGCTGGTCACATTGTCCACGCTGCTCCGCCCACGCGCGAACCACATGGCGGGGTCGTCATATTTGTTGGTGGCGAAGGCCTTTTGCTCTTCAAATTCGGTCGTTGGCACAAAGGCGAACTCGGTGAGTTCCTTTTCATAAATGCGAACAACAAAGCCACCTGCGATCACCAGCGTGATGATGGCGGCGATAAGGTAAAGGAATTTGCGGGCCACGTTTGCGATATCCGTTTGTGTCAGTCTTTGGGCGGCATTTAGCGAATTGGCATAAAATAGCACCGGATATTTGAACGGGGGCTGAAAAGCGCAGCTTTGGCGGTTGATGCTGCGACTGCACAATGCTAGCGGCACGCTCATGTCAGTCGATAAAGATACCGTGAACAAGATCGCGCGGCTCTCCCGCATCGCGATCAGTAACGAAGAAGCCGACAAGATGGTCGGGGAGCTCAACGGCATCCTCGCCTGGGTCGAGCAATTGGCAGAGGTGGACGTGACCGGCGTCGAACCGATGACCGCTGTAATCCCCAATCATTTGCGTCTGCGCGACGATGTCGTCACCGATGGCGATGTGCGTGAGAAAGTGCTCGCCAATGCACCCGCTCGCGAAGGCAGCTTCTTTGGCGTGCCGAAGGTGATTGAGTGATGACCGACCTGACCAAATTGGGCGTAGCCGCCATCCGTTCGGGCGTTGCCAATGGCGAATTCACCGCCGTTGAAGTGGCCGAAGCGTTCAACGCCAATGTCGCCGCTGCCAAAGTGCTCAACGCCTTCATCGTCGAGACGCCGGAAAAGGCCGTCGAAGCCGCCAAGGCCGTCGATGCCGATCGCGCGGCGGGCAAGCCGCTGGGTAAAATGGCGGGCGTGCCGATTGGCATGAAGGACCTGTTCGCCACCGAAGGTGTGCAGACCACCGCCGCAAGCCACATCCTCGAAGGCTTTGTGCCAACCTATGAATCGACCGTTTCGGCCAATTTGTGGAAGGCCGGGGCAGGGATGCTCGGCAAGCTGAACCTTGACCAGTTCGCCATGGGTTCGTCGAACGAGACCAGCTATTTCGGCAATGTGATTTCGCCCTGGCGGCGCAATGATGGCAGCAATGCCGCATTGGCCCCCGGTGGATCATCGGGCGGTTCGTCGACCGCGATTGCAGCGCGACTGTGCCCGGCTGCGACCGGCACCGACACCGGCGGCTCGATCCGTCAACCCGCCGCATTTGTCGGCATTAGCGGCATCAAGCCGACCTATGGCCGCTGCTCGCGCTGGGGCATTGTCGCTTTTGCAAGCTCGCTCGACCAAGCAGGGCCGATGGCGCGCGACGTGCGCGATTGTGCGATCATGCTCGAGGCAATGGCGGGCTTCGATCCCAAGGATTCGACCTCGCTCGACCTGCCAGTGCCCGAATGGGAGGCTGGCCTCAACAGCGATCTGCGTGGCAAGAAAGTCGGTATCCCTAAGGAATACCGCCTCGACGGTATCGACGAAGATATCGCCGCGATGTGGGACAATGGCATCGCCTGGCTGAAGGATGCGGGCGCGGAGATCGTCGAGATCAGCCTGCCGCACACCAAATATGCACTGCCGGCTTATTATATCATCGCCCCCGCCGAGGCTTCGTCGAACCTCGCACGCTATGATGGCGTGCGTTACGGTCTACGTGACCTGCCCGATGGGGCAGGGCTGCAGGATATGTATGCCGCTACCCGCGCCGCTGGTTTCGGTGCTGAAGTCCGCCGCCGCATCATGATCGGCACCTATGTGCTTTCGGCGGGTTTCTACGACGCCTATTACACGCAAGCACAAAAGGTCCGCGCGCTGATCGCCCGCGACTTTGAAAATGCGTGGAAGCAATGCGACCTGATCCTCGCTCCGACCGCGCCGAGCGCAGCCTTTGGTTTGGGCGAAAAGACCAGCGATCCGCTGTCGATGTATCTCAACGACGTGTTCGCCGTTCCCGCCTCGCTCGCAGGCTTGCCCGCCATGTCGGTGCCGGGTGGCATACACAAGCAGGGCCTGCCGCTGGGCCTGCAGATCGTCGGCAAGGCGCTCGACGAACAGGGCGTGTTGAACGCAGGACTGGCAATTGAGGAACGCGCCGGGTTCACGGCGGAAGCGGAGAAGTGGTGGTAATATGAGCGAATACCGCATCCAGGGCATGACAGGCGAGTGGGAGGTCGTGATCGGCCTTGAAGTCCATGCGCAGGTTACCTCCAACGCCAAGCTCTTCTCGGGCGCTTCTGCCGCTTATGGTGGGGAGCCGAACAGCCATGTTTCGCTGGTCGATGCCGCGATGCCGGGCATGTTGCCTGTGCCCAACCGCGAGTGCATCCGTCAGGCGGTCCGCACCGGCATGGCGATCAACGCGCAGATCAACAAATATTCGCGTTTCGACCGGAAGAATTATTTCTACGCCGATTTGCCGCAGGGCTATCAGATTTCGCAGCTTTATCACCCGATCGTTGGCGAAGGCGAGATTGAGGTCATTCTCGACGAGAAGGACGCCAATAGCCCGCGCAAGACTATCGGTATCGAACGCATCCATGTCGAACAGGATGCGGGCAAGTTGATGCACGATCAGCACCCGACCATGTCTTATGTCGATCTCAACCGCTCGGGCGTCGCGTTGATGGAAATCGTTTCGCGGCCCGATATGCGATCGCCTGCCGAGGCAGGGGCTTATGTGAAGAAACTCAGATCGATTCTCCGCTATGTCGGCTCGTGCGACGGCAATATGGAAGAAGGCAGCATGCGCGCCGACGTCAATGTCAGCGTGCGCAAGCCCGGCGCCGAATATGGCACCCGCACTGAAACCAAAAATGTGAACTCGATCCGCTTCGTGATGCAAGCGATCGAGGTCGAGGCGCGGCGTCAGGTCGATCTGATCGAGGATGGCGGCACCGTGGTGCAGGAAACCCGTCTTTTCGATCCGAACAAGCTGGAAACCCGCTCGATGCGCTCCAAAGAAGACGCGCATGATTATCGCTATTTCCCCGATCCGGACCTGCTGCCGCTCGAACTCGACGACGCGTTTCTGGAGGAGTGCAAGGCGTCGCTTCCCGAACTGCCCGATGCCAAACGTGCGCGTTATGAAAACGAACTGGGCCTGACGGCCTATAATGCGGCTGTGCTGACCGCCGAGGCCGAAACAGCCTTCTGGTTCGAAGACCTGCTCAGCCACGGCGTTGATGCGAAACAGGGCTCCAACTGGTTGCTGTCTGAATTGTTCGGTGCGCTGAACAAGCTCGGTAAGTCGCTCGAGGAAAGCCCGGTCAGCCCCGCACAGGCCGCCGAACTGCTCAAACTGGTCGCTGATGGCACCATTTCGGGCAGCATCGCCAAGCAGGTGTTCGAGATCATGCTCGAAACGGGGCAAGGCGCTGCGGCAATCGTCGAGGAAAAGGGCCTCAAACAGACCAGCGATACGGGCGCCATCGAAGCCGTCATTGCCGAAATCCTCGCCGCCAACCCAGGCCAGCTCGAACAATATCGTGCAGGCAAGGAACAGCTTTTCGGTTTCTTCGTCGGCCAGACGATGAAGGCGATGCAAGGCAAGGCCAATCCGGGCGTGGTCAACGAATTGCTCAAAAAGGCGCTGGCTGGCTGATCTGCGTGTGAGACGATTTCACAATTTCCGCGTCAAATAGCCCCTTGCGCAGCGGCCTTATCGGCGCGAGAAATGCTGCATAGCGGCAGTCGGCCGTCTGGAGCAGTCATGGCGCGAGGTTTGAGAATAGGGTTGGCGTTGGCGATCATGCTCGCTGCCAACCCGATTCTGGCGCAGACTCCTGTGGCGACCGAAAAATATGCGGTGCGTGAAGGCTTTGCCTTCGCGCCGGAAACGCCGCCGCGCATTCTGGTGTTTCGTCCCGAAATCAAGATCGGGGAGCAGACCACGGCCGGCCTGTTCCAGAACAATGCCGAATGGCATGCCGCTGCCACGCGTGAATTAAGCGTGGCACTGGTGGCTATGGGTGGCAAGCGCGGGATCGAAATGGTGCTGCATGACGATCAGGCCGCTGCCAATCCGCTGCTGGCGGAGCATCGTGCGCTGTTCCGGCTGGTGGTGGGCACAATCATCCGGCACAAATTGTTTGGCAAAGACCCTTTGCCATCCAAGGCCGACAGTTTCGACTGGAGCCTGGGCAGTGGCGTTGCGGAAATCGCGCCTGCGGCACAGGCCGACTATGGCCTGTTCCTTCTCAGCCATGACAGTTTTGAATCGGCCGGTCGCCGCGCCGCAAAACTGGTCGCCGCGCTGATGGGCAATGGCGATATTGCGGGCACGCATTTCGGCTATGCCGCATTGGTCGATCTGAAAAATGGCGACATTGTCTGGCTGGGGGTCGATTTGAAGGCCGGAGGCGACGTTCGCACGGCGGAGGGAGCCGCGCAGCGCGTCGAGCAATTGCTGAACGGCTTTCCCGCCCGCGCTTCTGTAAAGACAGTTGCCCGATGAAGCGTCTTCGATACAGCCTGACGCTTGCGGCATTGGCCGTTACTGCTCCAATCGCAGCCCAGCCTTTGGAACTATTGCCGACCAGCGCGGGCTATCAACCCAAGGATGCGGTGGAACAAGGGCTATGGCTGGAAATGGACGAGGCCGAGCAACAGATGCGCGCGTCCAAATTCCTGATCGATGATCCCGAACTCAACGCCTATGTCAAAGGTGTGCTCTGCCGCGCGGTCGGCACTGACAAATGCGGCGCGGCGCGCATCTACCTGATGCGCACACCGCAATTCAATGCCGCGATGGCCCCCAATGGCATGATGCTGGTATGGAGCGGGCTGCTGTTGCGGGCGCGTAATGAGGCCGAGCTGGCGGCGGTGCTGGGCCATGAATTCGTCCATTTTGAACAGCAGCACAGCCTGAAATCCTTCCGAGACATAAAGGCCAAGTCAGATGCGATTACCTGGCTGGGTTTTGTACCTGGCGGCATGCTGGCGCAGATCGGGCTTATGGGATCGGTCTTCCGCTTCAATCGCGAAATGGAAAAGCAGGCCGATATGGCCGCGCTCGATTATCTGAGTGCCAGTGGATACGACCCGATGGCGCCTTCCAAAATCTGGGAACAGCTTCTTGGCGAGATGGACGTGCAGGCCAAGGCGAACAAAAGCGGAGCCGCGGCGCAGGAGGCGAGCGACTTTTTCTCCTCGCACCCCAATACCCGCGTTCGTATGGAGTATTTGCGCGCTGCTGCCCGGCGAAAGGCCCCCAGCAGCGATGATGGGGCAGGGCGCTATCGCGCGGCCATTGCCCGCTGGTGGCCACGTCTGATCGACGATCAGGTAAAGCTCAACGATTTCGCAACGACCGAATTTCTGCTCGAAGGGCTGGCACGCGGAAATTGGACGGCGGACTTGCTCTACGCCCGTGGCGAACTGTATCGCGCACGCGGAAAAGAGGGCGATCTGGCGAAGGCCGAGGGCTTTTACCGACAATCGCTTACGAAGGACCCGGCACTCGCCGACAGCTGGCGCAGTCTGGGTATGCTCTTGCTGCGGCAGGGAAAATCGGTTGAGGGCCGAAAGACGTTACGCCGCTATCTGGAAGCTGCCCCGGCAGCGAACGATCGACCGATGATCGACGCGATCGCAAGGGAGCCGCAGAAATGAGGCTGGTTCCGATCGCGATTTCGCTGCTGGCGCTTGTCAGTGCCGCTGTACCCGCCTTTGCCGAATGGAAGGCACTGGTCGCCGACCAAGGTGTGAATGTCGCGGGGAAGCTAATATTTGCAACGCCCAAAGCAGGGTGGAACAGATCGTCAGCGCGCCCTTCCGATCATGGCGAACGTTGGACCCGCGATGGCCTCGCGCTCAACGAACTCACATTCTTTGCCGCCATTCCAGATGGCAGTACACTGTACAACGCACCTTATGGTTCGGCGAAAAAACTGCCCCAATTCCGCTCGACGATGCTGGCGACCGAGATTGTCGAACTGTTCGAGAACAGCAACCGTATCTTGCTCGATTCTTCAGTTTTTTCGGTCGATGCGGTCGAGCCCGCGAAACTGGGAACCCATGAAGGCGTGCGTTTCGCCTATAGCTATGCCGCGCAAGATGAAGGCCTGACCCGCAAGGGGGAGGGTGTTGCCGCGATTGTTGATGGCAAGCTCTATCTCGTCAATTTCATCGCGCCTGAAATCCATTATTTTGATCGCGATATCGAAGAGGTCAGGCAGTTGGTTGCAACCTTGCAACTGAGACCGCCGGAACCTTCGCAGCCTTGAAAACGGGCTGTCGCAAGGGCAAGCAAACCCGCCGCTTTCGGCACTTGCCCTAGGCCGACTTTGCCGTTAGAGGCACCCGACCGCACGGCCAATACGGGTGTGGCGGAGCGGGCGTGGCGGAATTGGTAGACGCGCTGGTTTTAGGTACCAGTATCGCAAGATGTGGGGGTTCGAGTCCCTTCGCCCGCACCAATTCACAATCGCCCGGCTTCCCAGCCAAGTCCGTCCACAGATTTTTGAAGCGCAACCCTGCGCAGAGTTGAGGATTAGAGTTTTAGTTATGCAAGCCCAGGAAACCCAGAATGAAGGCCTGAAGCGGGCCTATCGCCTCACCGTTACCGTCGCCGACATTGAGTC
>JAGNSY010000228.1 GCA_017987825.1 Sphingorhabdus sp.
CTGAAATAGTCCCCCGGTTTATAGCCCCCATGCCAGACGGCCGGGTTCGCAAGCGTCGTTTCCAGACTGCCATCAAGCGGCAGCAAATAGTCGATGCTGTCCCGGATGCCCGACGTATGGCTCAACAGGTGGCGCAATGTCACCGGGCGATCCGGAAAAGCAGGATTGCGAACCGGAAATCCCAGATAAGCGCTTATGTCGCGGTCGAGCTTGATCCGGCCTTCATCAACCAGTCGCATCACGGCGATTGCGGTGACCAGCTTCGATATCGAAGCAACGCGGACCGGATGCTCTGCACCTACCTTGCGGCCAACTACTCCGGCCTCGCCCTCAGCTTGCCGAGTGGTGATAGACGTGGCCGTAAAATCGACGCGGACCCTTGCTGGCTCGGGCAGTTTCGGTTGGGCTATGGCAACAGAGCTACCAACTGTCGCAACAGCCAGCCCGGCGACGATCGCTGCAAATGCTATTCGTCGCCGCGACATTCGCCCTCATGTTTGCCAGTCATCGTGCCTTTCAGTTTGATCTTCCCCGCCATCGGCACATGCACCATCAGATCGGTATCAAACTGGAAGTCATTGTCGCCAATCGTTCCGTCGAGCTTCATATCGGCTTTGCCCAGATCGCCCATGCCGCACACGAGCGCCATATTCACCCGGTTCCCGGCAATATCGAACTGTTTATAGCTGCAGTCTTCTGCGCCATTGCCGCCGAAAAAGTCGGGTCCGGGTTTGGCGGCATCCTGCTCGCTGAGGCAAGACAGGCCCGATGCACCCTTAGCGAGTTCGGCCTTGATATTTGCTTTCTCGCCTTCACCAAGGCGGGGCACCTCAATATCGGTGAAGGTGAAGTTCATACGCCAACGGCCCGGCTGCATTGCCAGATAGCCATCGCGCCGCATTTCAGTCGCGCGTTCGGCGCGCGATACGGTGCCGTCGCCGTCAACATCGGAATTATCGCTGCAAGCTGCCAGAAGCGCCAGCAGCGCGACTGCTGCAAGTCGTTCGGTCTTTTGTATCATGATCAAGCCGGGCAATCGCCAATCCGCTTGCCTTCGATCTTGCCCTTCATGGTCATGGCACCCATCGGCGTCCCCGAAGTCTTTTGCTCCATCGTCATCGAATAGGTTTCGGCTTCGAAACTGCCATCCATCTTGCTGGCGATCACCATGTCGCCTTGCGGCTTGCACGTCATCTGGACGCTCATAGTGTTGCCGGAGCGGTTGAGTTGTTCGAAACTGCAATTGGCGCTGGCATCGCCACCGAAGAAATCAGCGCCCGGCTTTTCAGCCTGCTCCTTGGTCAGGCAGGATTTCACGCTCATGCCGCTACCCATCGCCTTGGTCATCTGCGCTTTGGCGGCTGCGGGCATGCCCGGCGCGTCGATGCTGTCAAAGCTGATTTTGACTTCCCACATCCCCGGCTTCATCGCCATTGCGCCGCCTGCAGAAAGCTCTTTTTGCGCTTCTGCGGCAGTTACCTTGCCATCGCCGTCCGTGTCGGCACCTTTGTCCGAACAAGCCGTAATTGCGAACATGGCGCTAGCTGCGCCCAGAACCAGGAATTTCCGCATCTGCATCCCTCCAAAGAATAAGCTACCCTCCATCTGTTTGTCGTGAAACCACTGACAAGGCAACCGTTTTGCGACGACTGCGCTTCGTTCATGACAAGGACAGATGATGCAGCTAAGGAAGCGCGAACTATAGTCTGGGAGTGATCTCCAATATGTTGCGCAATCTCATTTTTCTCATGGCATCCCTTTTCGCATCGGCTTGGGCGAACGCCCAGGAACCGGTGGCTGCGGCGCCAGCACCGGTGGCCAACGAAGCCGAGAATATCCTCCACCTTGATCTGTCGACCGGTGGCCGTGTTTCGATCAAATTATACGCAGATATCGCTCCGGCCCATATCGACCGCATCAAAACGCTGACACGGCAGGGCTTTTACAATGGCGTTGTTTTTCACCGGGTGATTGACGGCTTCATGGCGCAAACGGGCGACCCAACGGGGACCGGAACTGGCGGATCGCCGCTCCCTGATCTAAAGGCTGAATTCAACGCCGTGCCGCATTTGCGCGGGACGGTATCGATGGCCCGCGCCCAGAGCGATGATAGTGCGAACAGCCAGTTCTTCATCTGCTTCCAGCCACGCTTTGCGCTTGACGGCAAATATACCGCATTCGGTCGCGTGATTGCTGGCATGCAATATGTCGATGCCATCCAGCGCGGAGAGCCGCCTGCGACGCCCGACAAAATATTGCAGGCATCGATCGGCGCCGACAATATCCCGCCGCCTGATTTTGCGGCACAGGCAAAGCCCGCTGCATCGGCTGAGGCCCAGATCACGCTCGATGATCTCAGCAAGCCGCTGAACTGATAGCTGGCGAAGGGATAGGCGCGGTATGCGCGTCGACCTATTTGATTTCGAGCTTCCGCCCGAGCGGATTGCCCTGCGTCCGGTTTCACCGCGCGATGCCGCGCGCATGCTGTGCGTTACGGGCGATGGCCAGATGGAGGACGCGCAGGTTCTTGATCTGCCCAAGCGGCTGCGCGCGGGCGATTGCCTCGTCTTCAATGACACCAAGGTGATCCCGGCACAGCTGGCAGGCGTGCGCCGGACCTTCAAAGGCGACGAGGCACGAATTGGTGCGACGCTGCACAAGCGGATCGATCTGCGCCGCTGGCAGGCCTTCATCCGCAACGCCAAAAGGCTTCGCGCGGGCGACCGGATCGAATTTGGCGCAGGTGTAACCGCAATCGCGCA
>JAGNSY010000071.1 GCA_017987825.1 Sphingorhabdus sp.
GATCAGCCATGGCGAAACCTTCCTCGTCACCGATGGCGGTCTGCACCACCAATTGGCAGCATCGGGCAATTTCGGCACCGTCATCCGCCGCAACTATCCGGTCGCGATAGCGACGCGCTTTGATGCGCCTGCGGATGAAGTGCAATCGGTGGTCGGATGCCTTTGCACCCCGCTAGACCGGCTGTCGGACAGTGCGCAGCTAGCGCATGCAGAGGTAGGCGATCTGGTCGCGATTTTCTGTGCCGGGGCCTATGGAGCCAGCGCGAGCCCGGCCAATTTCTTGGGCCAGGGTGCTGCACTGGAGATGCTGGTTTAGCTCAACCGACTTTGGTATCGGCGCCCAGAATCAGCGGGTCAGTACGACCGATGTCGATCGTCGCCTTGCCGATATTGGGCACATTGCTGCCGCGATGCTTGAACTTGCCTTCGACCATTCCGCCGGGAGCGATAGTCAGGCTCTGATAGACGACATCGCCCGAAATACGCGCGCTCGCCTCGATCACCAGATCGCCCGCTTCGATCGAGCCCTCGACCTTGCCCGAAAGCCGTGCGGTTTCAGCGACAACCTTGCCGCTGATCACGCTGCCTTCGCCCTGGACGAGCGAACCGCAGGTGACATCGCCGTTGATCTTGCCATCGATATGCAGATCGACCTTGGCCGAAAGATTGCCGGTGATTTCGACATCCGATGCGATCACCGAAAATGTATGTCCGCCCCCACGCACGCTGTTACGCCCCTGCGTCGCTGCGACCGGCAGTGCGGTTTCCGGCGACGGCTTGGATTTCGAGAACATCGGGATTGGCCTCCAAGAATTTGAGCGGGTTGATAGCTGACCCGTTGATACGCACTTCAAAGTGCAAATGCGAGCCGGTTGATCGACCGGTCGAACCCATACGTCCGATCTGGACGCCGCGTTTGACGTCCTGTCCGAGCGCGACAGTGAAGCCGGTCATATGGGCATAGCGTGTGACAAGCCCATTAGCATGGGTGATTTCGATGCAGTTGCCATAGCCACCCTGCCATCCAGCAAAGGTGATTTTGCCATCGGCGGCTGCGAGGATCGGGGTGCCAATGGGGCCTTTGAAATCAAGGCCTGCATGCATTGCGGCACCGCCGGTGAACGGGTCAGAGCGATAGCCGAAACGGCTCGACATCAGGCCGACGGCGGCGGGCATGCTGGTGGGGATGCCGGCGAGCGCCATTTCCATCGCTTCCATCCGCTCGAGCGCGGTTAGCATGCGGGTGAAGCGCGGGTCACGGACCTGCTTCTGCTTCTTGCCGAAAAAGGGAATGAAGGGGCCGCCCATACCGTGCTTGGCTTCGCGCGCCAGCTGGTCGGGGTTCAGGCCGAATTCGCGGATTGCCCCTTCGGCTTTTTGCGAGCGGGCAATGGCAATCTGCGTCATGCGTTCGGCAAAGGCGATCTGGCGGGCCTCAAGCTGGGCGAGTTGCGCGGCTTCGGGAACAGCTAGGCCGATCTTCTTGGCCGTTTCGGCGGCTTCGCCAGTGGCGGGGGCTGCAGCTTCGGCTGCAGGCATATCGCCGAAATGTTCTTCGAACGCGCCTTCCATAACCTTCTGGCGTGCCTCGAGGTCGCTGGCCACGGCTTCCATATCATCGCGATATTTGGCGACGCGCTCTTCGGCGGTTTCGATCTTTTCCTGTTTGGCGGTCAGCATCATGCGTTCGGCCGACACGCTGACCTGATTGATCATCATGCCCAGCGTGACGATCAGCCACAGACCAACGACGCCTGCAATCGCTCCTGCGACGCGGCGCTGCAATTTTGCACTGATTTTTATGAACCGGACTTGCCCGTTTGACCGCATGAAAAACTCACGATCAACGAACCATCCGGCCACCCGGTTTTTCCAACCGGCGAACTTGGCCATTTGCGACACGACCCACCCCGTTTTTATTTAGTGACGGGCGCTTAGCAGAGCGATTCGCCGCTGACGAATCGCTTTGTGGCGACTCGTGCCGAGTCGGTGGAGTCGTGCGGTGAGTTGTGAGTTTTTACATGAAATCGGTTGCGGGGCTGTGCTGTCCACGCCTTACGCGAAGCTGAAATTTGAACAAAAGAACAGAATTTACAATGAGATATCACGAATCAACGGTGCACAGGCCAAATTCTGGCGGAAATGCTGGAATCTGCGGCTTTCGCTTCCCGGCTGTGCGCTCTAGGAGGCAAGGCGATGAGTGAAGATACCACCCGGATCGTCGCCGCAATGACGGCAAAGGCCCGCGCCGCAGCGCGTATAGTTGCACGCGCCGCCGACGCGCAAAAAGCGGAAGCGTTGCTGACTGCCGCTGCGGCCCTGCGCAAAGCAGCTCCGGATATTCTTGCTGCCAATGCACAGGATATGGAAGCTGGCGCGGCGAACGGCCTTTCGGCGGCGATGCTTGACCGGCTGAAACTGGATGAAAGCCGGATAGAGGGTATCGCCTCAGCGGTCGAACAAGTTGCGCATCTTGCTGACCCGGTGGGGCAGGTGATTGATCGCAGCGAACGGCCCAACGGCCTCGTCATGGAGCGCGTCCGCGTTCCCGTCGGCGTGCTAGCGATCATCTACGAAAGCCGCCCCAATGTAACCGCCGATGCGGCTGCACTCGGGCTGCGCTCGGGCAATGCCGTCATTCTGCGCGGGGGCAGCGAGGCGGTGCACAGCAACCGCGCAATCCACGCCGCGATGGTCGAAGGTATCGTCAAGGCCGGGCTCCCTGCTGATGCGGTGCAGCTCGTCCCGACGCAGGATCGTGCGGCTGTCGGGGCCTTGCTGAAGGCGCAGGGGCAGATCGACATGGTGATCCCGCGCGGTGGCAAATCGCTGGTCGCGCGTGTGCAGGATGAGGCACGCGTCCCCGTGCTCGCGCATCTCGACGGTATCTGCCACACCTATATCCACGCCAAGGCCGATCCGGCGATGGCAGAGGCGATTGCGGTCAACGCCAAGATGCGCCGCACCGGGATTTGCGGCTCCACCGAAACGCTGCTGATCGATCAGGATTATCCCGAACCCGCGCGGCTGATTGGTGCATTGCTCGATGCGGGTTGCGAAGTGCGCGCTGATGATACGCTGATGGAACTCGACGCGCGTACGGTGCCCGCAGAAGAAGCCGATTGGGGCACCGAATATCTCGATTCGATTGTTTCGGCGAAAATGGTCTCGGGCGTCGATGAAGCCATTGAACATATCGCCCGCTATGGCTCGCAGCACACCGAAAGCATCATCACAAATGATGATGCAGCGGCGGCGGATTTCCTGTCGGGCGTCGACAGCGCGATCGTGATGCACAACGCCTCGACCCAATATGCCGATGGTGGTGAATTCGGGCTGGGCGCGGAAATCGGCATCGCCACCGGCCGCCTGCACGCGCGCGGCCCAGTCGCCCTCGAAGGGCTGACCACCTATAAATGGCTGGTGCACGGCTCGGGGCAGATGCGGCCCTAAATGCTGACAGGCCTTCTCGGTGGCTCGTTCAACCCGGCGCATGGCGGGCACCGTTCGATCAGCCTGTTTGCGCTCGACGCGCTCGATCTCGACGAAATCTGGTGGCTGGTGTCGCCCGGCAATCCGTTGAAGGCGGGTGCCAAGGATATGGCACCGCTCAAGGCCCGGCTGGGCTCGGCGCGCAAAATGGCACGGCGCGCCCCGATCCGCGCGACTGCAATCGAGGCGCAAATGGGCACGCGCTATACCATCGACACTCTACGCAAACTGGTCCGCCGTTACCCCAATCGCCGCTTCATCTGGATCATGGGGGCGGACAATGTGGTAAATTTCACACGCTGGCGGCGCTGGCGTGATATCGCCCGATTAATGCCGATTGCGGTTATTGCGCGTCCGGGCTATGATGCTCATGCTGTTGCGGGTCCCGCAATGGCCTGGCTCAGGCGGTATGTCCGGCGTCCGGACCAGCAGCTTAATTGGACGATGTGGAGCACACCGGCGCTTGTATTTTTGCGCTTTCGCCCCGATCCACGCTCGGCCACGGCGGTTCGCCAGGCCAATCCTCTTTGGTATCTCGACTTTGACGGCAAAAGCGTCAGCGACGGCGTTACCCATAAGCTTTTCTAATAAGGAGCCATTTTGATCGAACTCGCTACAGTCCCCGGGGGCAAGACCTCCTCCAGAAAGGGACCTGTCCTGCAGCCTGACGAACTGCACAAACTCATCCTCCAATCGCTCGACGACGATCAGGCGCAAGAGGTCGTTTCTATCCCGCTTCAAGGCAAGAGCAGCATCGCCGACTATATGGTGGTGGCATCGGGCCGTTCGAGTCGGCAGGTGGCGGCGATCGCGCAAAAACTCGCCGAACGCATCAAAAAGGCCGGACGCAACGCGCATATCGAAGGTTTGCCCAGCGCTGATTGGGTGCTGATCGATGCCGAAGATGTTGTCGTGCACCTGTTCCGGCCCGAAGTGCGCAGCTTCTACAACCTTGAACGGATGTGGGGTTTTGGCGACGCGCCCGAGGTTGCGAACGCCTGATATTATGGGCGCCTGATTAAATAGGGACTGTCCCTGTTTTTTGAGAAGGGATCGCCATGCGGCTGCACATCATCGCGCGCGGCAAGATTGGGCGCTCCCCCGAAAGCGAGCTTGTCGATCGCTACCTGAAACGGCTGACTTGGCCGCACAAAATCACCGAATTGCCTGATCGCGGCGGCAATATGCCGCCTGCAGAACGGGGCAGCCGGACGGTTCTCCTCGATGAAAAGGGTAATCAGCTCTCCTCGATGGACCTAGCCAAATTGCTCGAACGTTGGCGCGATGAGGGTGTGACCGAAGTGCGTTTTGGTCTGGGGGCCGCCGACGGTTTCGACGATGTCGACCGCGATGCTGCCGACAAACTCATTGCCTTTGGTCGCGCTACCTGGCCGCACCTGATGGCGCGTGCGATGCTCGCCGAGCAGCTCTATCGCGCAACATCGATACTTGCCAACCACCCCTATCATCGCGAAGGATAGCGTGATGGGATGGACGCAGTTTCTGGTCGGGACGATGGCGGCGGGCGGGCTGCTCGCGGCTTCGGCTGCCGGGCAGAGCGACGTCGAGGCGCTGCGTGAAGCCAAGAAGCGCGCCGCCGCCGCAGAAGCGCGCAGCGAAACATTGCGGCAGGAGGCCTCCAATGCAGAGGCGACCGCCGACCGTCTTGTCGCCCGCCGCGCCGCTCTAGGGGCGGAAATCGATGCGGCCAATGCGCAGATCGCCACTGCCCGCGCCCGGATTGTCGTCATTTCACGCCGCCAGCGCGCGCAGGCTAGTTTGTTAGGGGAGGCCAATGCTCCCTTATTGCGGTTGAATGCGCTGCTCCAGAATATGACACGGCAACCCGTCTCACTGCTGCTCGCGCGGCCCGGTGACCGGCGCGACTATGTCCGCCTGCGTGCCGCAATGGCGTCGATCCAGCCGGTGATTGCAGCGCGGACTTTGGCGCTGCGCGACCAGATGGCGATGCAGCGCGAGTTGCAGAAGCAGGAACGGGTGGCGATCGGTGCACTTGGAAAGGCGCGCATCGATCTGGGCAGCCGACGCAAGGCGCTGGCCGCGCTGGAAAGCGACAGCCGTGGCAAGGCGCTGAGCCTGAACGCCGATGCCGCGATCGAATATGAACGCGCGATCGGGCAGGGCGAACGCGCCCGCGATCTGGTCGAGCGCATCGATGCCGAACGCGAAAGTGGTCAGTCGGCTGCCGAACTGGCCGAATATGCAGGGCCGCAGCCAAGGCTGGGTGGCAGCAGAGCGCATTCCGGCGCTGCCAGCGCGTTCATTCTGCCCGTTGCGGGCCGTGTCGTTTCGGGTTTTGGCGAGATCAACCCCACTGGCTATCGCGAACGCGGGATCCGTTTGGCGGTCGAACCAGGCGCACGGGTTGTCGCACCCGCGGCTGGAAAAGTCACCTTCGCCGGGCGCTATCGCAGTTTCGGCAATATCGTGATCATTGAACATGGCAGTGGCTGGGCGACTCTGGTGACCGGGATCGAGCGGCTGGGCGTTGAAACGGGTGCGCAGGTGCGGCAGGGCGCTGCAATCGGCAATGCGGGCGAAGAAGAGCCTGAAATCATGGTCGAATTGCGCCGCAACGGGCGGGTTATCGACATCGCCGCACTGCTTGGCTGATCGCGCGATAGAGTCAGCCGCTATTCATCGAAATCGGGCGAGTGTGTCGCTTGTCGGCGGTTAACCTTCTTTCGTGGTAAATGGGCTTTCACCATATCGAAAACGCAGGATATAGCCGACGATACCGAATTGGACTCGGGAAAGCAGGAATGAACGCGATGAAGAGCAAGCTTCTCACCACCGGAATCACCGCCTTTGTCGTTGGCGCGCTCGCCTCGACGTCGATCGGTGCGCAGCAGCGCAAGGACGATCCGTTGCGCGACATGGACGAGTTCATCGCGGTCTATAAAAAGGTGCGCGCCAATTATGTCGACAAGGTCGATGACGAGCAGCTGATGAAGGGTGCCATTCAAGGCATGCTCAACACCCTCGATCCGCACAGCGCCTTTCTCGACGAAAGCAATTTCCGCGATCTGCAGACGCAGATTGAAGGCGAATATGGCGGCCTCGGGCTGTCGGTGACGCAGGAGGATGGCGCGATCAAGGTGATCGCCCCCACCGCCGATACGCCCGCAGACAAAGCCGGCATCAAGGCCGGCGACTATATAACCCATCTTGATGGCGAACTGATTGTCGGCGGCACCGTCGACGATGCGGTCAACCGGATGCGCGGCACGCCGGGCACCTCGATCAAACTCACCATCTTCCGCCCCGGTCGGGACGAGCCGTTCGACGTCAACATCACCCGTGCGGTCATCGATTTGAAGCCGGTGAAGTGGGAAGTGAAAGACAAGATTGGCGTGATCACCATCACCGGATTCTCCGAAGAAACCGGCGAAGATGTGGTCGCCGCGATCAAGGGCATTGAGCGCCAGCTGGGTGGCAAGCCGCAGGGCTATGTCGTCGATCTGCGTTCCAACCCCGGTGGCATCCTTGAGGAAGCCGTCAAGGTCTCCGATGCCTTCCTCGACAAGGGCGAAATCGTTTCCGAACGCGGCCGCGACAAGGTTGTCGTGAACCGCTGGTTCGCCGAACAGGCGGTCAAGGGCGATGTCGCTGGCGGCAAGCCGGTGATCGTGCTGATCGATGCGGGTTCGGCTTCGGCTTCGGAAATTGTGGCCGGGGCCTTGCAGGACCAGCGCCGCGCGCTCGTCATGGGTGAACGCAGCTTTGGCAAGGGATCGGTGCAGAATGTGCTGCCGCTCTCGCGCGACACCGGCTTGCGGCTGACGGTCGCGCGCTATCACCTGCCTTCGGGCCGCTCGGTTCAGGAAGGCGGTGTGAAGCCCGACGTCGCCGTGCCGCAAATTTCCGATCCCGATTATCGCAAGCGCGTCGCGGTGCGCGAATCCGATTTGCGCCGCCATCTGGTCAATGAAAATCTGGCCGACGACAAAAGCCTTGAAAGCGATGGCAAGGATGATCCGCGCTTTGCCCAATCGCCGGAAGAACTGAAAAAGCTCGGTATCGATGACTTCCAGCTGCACTATGCGATGCAAACCATCGCGCGCCTCGGCACCAGCCCGCGTCTTGCAAACACCCAAGCCAAGGCTGGCAAGCGCAATTAGAGCCTGCTAGGAAGCGCGCATGACCGGTTTCGATCGTGCGCGCTGGCTGGCGCTTCTCATTCCCTTCGGGCTCCTCGCCGGGGCCTATGCGTCGCAATATCTGGGCGGATTATATCCGTGCGAGATGTGCTGGTGGCAACGCTGGCCGCATTTCGCAGCACTTCCCTTGGCGCTAGGTGCCTTCATACTTCCGGGGGATGCCAAGCGGCGCCTGTTCACGGCGTTGGCGGCATTGGCCATCCTTATCAGCGGGTTGATCGGCAGCTATCATGCCGGGGTCGAATATGGCTGGTGGGAAGGCATCACCACCTGTTCGTCGACGGTAACCCCGGGCACCGGCAAAGATGTGCTCGACGCCATCCTCAATGCGCCGTTGATCCGCTGCGACATCGCGCCTTGGACGCTATTTGGCATTTCGCTGGCCGGTTACAATTTCCTGATCTCGTCATTCGGTGCGCTCGCCATCTTCGCGCTGCTGCGCAAGGGGGCGAAAGCATGATTGCCAACCAGGCCGCCGCAAAAGCCAGCATGATCCGCGTCGATCAGGCGGGCGAATATGGCGCGACCCGCATCTATGCGGGGCAACTCGCCATGCTGGGTGATCGCCATCCGATGGGCCGTGAAATCGCGCATATGGCCGAACAGGAACGCCGTCACCTCGATGCCTTTGACCGCATCATGGCCGAACGCGGCGTGCGGCCGACCGCGCTCCAGCCCTTCTGGAATGTCGCAGGTTTTGCCCTGGGCGCGGTGACCGCGGCGATCGGCCCTGAAGCCGCAATGGCCTGCACCGTTGCCGTCGAAACCGAAATCGACGCCCATTATCGCGAACAGCTTGCCGAACTGGGTGGTAGCGACCCCGCCTTATCTGAAATGATTGAGGAATTCCGGCTCGAAGAGGTCGAGCATAAGGAGGCGGCGCTTGCGGCCGGTGCCGAACAGGCCCCGGCCTATCCGCTGTTGAGCGCTGCAATCCGGCTGGGCTGCCGCGCGGCGATTGCACTTTCGAAGCGGATTTGACCGCCATCAATGCAGCACGGGATTTCATTTGCCATTCATGCAGCAGCGCCTAAGCCCAAGGCAGATTCTGGAGTAAACCAATGATTGATCGTACCGCCCTCATTCTAGGTGCCGCATTGGCACTCATGGCTGCCCCTGCTATTGCGCAAGAGGCCGAGGCCCCCGCTGCGGCGCCCGATGCCGAAAAGATCAACATGGTCATCGTCTATGGCGAGGACAAATGCGAAGAAAGCAGCGCCGATACAATCAACGTCTGTGCGCGGCTTTCCGAAGGCGATCGCTATCGCATCCCGACCCAGTTGCGCGACGACATCAACGATCCGCGTAAGGAAGCCTGGACCAACCGTGTGCTCGCCTATGAATATGTTGGCCGCGACGGCACGATGAGCTGCTCAGCAACAGGTGCCGGCGGTTTCACCGGATGCGGGCTTAAGGAAATCGATGCGGCCTATGCCGAGAAGGATCAGGACCCCGGGCTTGCTTTCGGTCGCATGATTTCGGCGGAGCGCAAGAAACGCCTTGCCGCCATCGATGCAGAAGCAGAGCTGGTCGAACAGCGCGTTTTGCAGTTCGAAAAGGAACGGGCAGAGCGCGAAGCGCGGATACAGGCAGAGGCCGATGCAGCCGCCGAACAGGAACTGCAGGAAAGCGCGCTACCGCAACCCAAATAAGGGTTGCGCGGCTAATCCGCCAGCAATCCGCGCATGATCAATTCGATCGTATGCTCGCGATAGGCGTCGCGCATTTCGGGTGAAATGTCGTGCTGGTCATAGCAATGGCGCAGCACCAACCGAGCCGAGAAAAAGCGGTCAGCCGCACCGGTCAATGAAAAATAGAAAAGCTGCGGGTCGACCGGCCGGAATTTTCCGGCTTTCACGCCTTCCTCGATCAGCACATCATAGGCGTCTGACAGCGGCTTCAGATAGCGTTCGGCAATGCGCGCGGCCTCAATCGGCGCGGCATCGCGCACCATGCGCATCATCAGGCGGTTGAGGTATGGGAAAGTATAATAGGTGTCGATCACTCCGCTGATATGTCGGCGCAGCTTCTCTTCGGGGGGCATATCCTTCGCCACCAACGCATTCAGGTGGACCACGATATTTCCCATGTCGCGATCAAGAAGCGCCAGCATCAGGCCGTTTTTGTTGCCGAAATAATATTTGACCAGCGCACTGTTGAGACCTGCGCGCAGCGACAATTCGGAAAGCGAAAGGTCGATAGTATCGCCCTCGCGCATGATTTCGCTTGCGGCTTCAAGCAGTTGTTCGCGCGCACCGCTCTGCGTTTCATTGGCGCTGGCCAGTTTTGGACCGTTTGTTGCCACGGTTTTACTCCCCCGGGGATGTAAGGCCGGGACTTGTGCCCCGACCCTTTAATCGATCATTTATATACCGCTTCTTCCCACCAAGG
>JAGNSY010000229.1 GCA_017987825.1 Sphingorhabdus sp.
GCTTGCCGTCTTTGGTCATGAAGGCGGGGATGATCGTGTGAAAAGGGCGCTTGCCCGGTGCATAGGCATTGGCATGTTTGGGATCGAGGCTGAACTGCGCGCCGCGATCCTGGAACATGAAGCCCAATGTGCGGCCATTTCCATCGTCGGCTACCAGCCCCGAACCCATGCCGCGATAATTGGACTGGATCAGGCTGACCATCATGCCATCCTTGTCGGCGACGGTCATATATATGGTGTCATTGCCGCCATCGACGGGTAGCGCGGGGTCGGCCATCTCAGCCTTGCCCATGTCGATATCGGCGCGCTGCTTGGCCGCGCGATCCTTTGACAGCAATTCCTTCAGCGGAATTTTGGCAAAGGCCGGGTCGGCATAATATTTGGCGCGGTCAGCGAAGGCGCGCTTCTTCGCCTCGATGAAGACGTGCCAGAAATCGGCACTGCCACGCCCCATCGCCTTCAGGTCATAGCCTTCGAGGATATTGAGGAGTTGGAGCGCGGCGATGCCCTGACCATTAGGCGGGATCTCCCACACATCATAGCCGCGATAGTTGGTCGAGACCGGCTCTACCCATTCGCTCTTGTGCGCGGCAAAATCTGCATAACGGTGCGGCGCGCCGATGCGCTTGAAATAACGGTCCATCGATTGCGTGAGCGAGCCTTTGTAGAACGCATCGCGCCCGCCCTCTGCTATCTCGATCAGGGTTAGCGCAAGGTCGGGATTCCTGAAAATCTCCCCCTCTGCCGGGGCCTTGCCGCCGGGCATATAGGTGCGGCGCATATTGTCGATTTCCTCGATCACACCTTCCTTATGCAGCGCCTCGAAGCCGGCGGTGTTGCTTTTCCAATATTGTGCGATCAGCTCGCTCACCGGAAAGCCTTGTTGCGCATAACGGATGCTCGGGGCGAGCACTTGCCGCATCGGCAGCTTACCGAATTTCCCGTGCATTTCGAACCAGCCATCGACCGTGCCGGGTATAGTGACCGAGGCGGCACCCCAATCGGCAATGGTGCCATCGACGTCGCGGGCGGAGCGCGGCGTCTTTTTCGTGCGCTCCTGCATCTGCTTCAGGCTCTGCCTCATCGGCGCGCGCCCGCTGGCGTTGAGGCCATGCAGCTTCTGCGTTTTCGGATCCCAGATGATCGCGAACAAGTCTCCGCCGATGCCATTTCCCGTCGGCTCGACCAACCCGAGCGTCGCATTGGCGGCAATCGCCGCATCGACTGCGCTGCCGCCCGCTTTCAATATATCGAGCGCCACCTGCGTCGCCAGCGGCTGACTGGTCGCCGCCATCCCGTTCTGCGCGATGACCGAAGAGCGGCTGGCACCGGGAACTCCTGAATAACGGTCGCCCTGATCCTTTGGCGCGGTCTGTGCCGATAAAGCGGTTGCAGTCAAAAGGGCGGTGAGGGCGGTAAGCGATTTGCGCATGTTGGGTCTCCTGCCGGTGGCGTATCGCTTCGACGACGCGCTCGCAAGGAGAGGTTATGCTATTTATTTGGTTCGCGCAGAGGCGCAGGGATCGCAGAGAATCTTATTGCGGCGCAGCCGTCTTCAAACTGCACATGCTCCGCGACTTCATCTAGCGCTAAGAAAGCGAGCCTTCGGCTCGGAGAAAATCTCTGCGATCTCTGAGCCTCTGCGCGAATCCAGAAGTCCTGACCCATCGGCTTCAACCAATGCGGCACGAGAACAACACTCAATCGAGATAATATTCCACAGTCGTTACCACACGTACCTTTTTATAGGGCGTGTCCGACGCACCCCAGCCGCCTTCGCTGTCGCCATCGCGTGCGGTGACTTCGAAATAACCCTGACTCGCCGATTTGATGCTGCCGACATCGGTGCCGCTATCCTTGGCGAACTGTTCCGCACCCTTGCGGGCATCCTTGGTCGCTTGCGCGATCATTTCGGGCTTGATGGCGTTGAGTTTAGTGTAGGTGAACGACATGCCCGATCCCTCTTCCAGTTCGACCCCCTGTTTGACGAGATCGAACTGGCGCTTGATCGCGGCCTCGGCCTTCTTGATATCAGTGGTGCGCAGCGACATGCGCTGCTTGACCGTGTAGGTTGTGATGCCTTCATTGCTATATTGCGAGACATTGGCGCCCGTGGGTTGCACGGCATCGCCATCGAAGCCGACCGATCCGAAAAAGGCGCGAATTGCCTTGGTATCGGCGTCCGCCTTGGCTTGCGCGCTTTGCAGGTCGCCGGCCTTGGCCGAATAGCTGATCGTCCACGTGGCCAAGTCCGCAGTCACCTCGCGCTCGGCAAGCCCGCGCACGGTCACCGCGCGATCAGCCTGCTTCATGCGGACGAGCCCGTCGCCCATCAAATAGCCTCCGCCGACCAGTCCGGCTGCGAGCAGCCCGGTACCAGCGAGCCAAGCCTTGCCCTGATTGGCGGTCAATTTGCCCAGCCAGCCCCTATTTGCATATTCGTCTGTCATCTTACCCATCCCGAAATGATGAGCCGTGGCACCCGTCCGCCCCTTGCGTCGGCTGCCTTGCCGGTCCATGTTCGCGCCGACCCAGCGCAGTTCGTCGGATAAGATGGCTGCGATGAACCGTGCCTTAATATCGATGAGTTGAGCAATGACCACCAAATATCTGCACAGCATGATCCGCGTGACCGACCCGCAAGCGACGATCGCCTTTTTCGAACTGATCGGCCTTCAAGAGGTGCGCCGCTTTGACAGCGAGGCGGGGCGTTTCACGCTGATCTTCCTCGCCGC
>JAGNSY010000072.1 GCA_017987825.1 Sphingorhabdus sp.
CGGACGCGACAGAACCTCGATGAGATCCTCTGCAACGCGATCGACGGTTTCGGGAAATTCGGGTTCGAACACCATGCAGATACCGAATTCATCCCCACCGAGCCGCGCAAGCACGCTGGAAGGCGGAACGGTATCGCGCATGCGATCGGCGACTTCGCGCAACAGCTGGTCACCACTGTCATGCCCGTAAAGGTCATTGATCTTTTTGAAGCCATCGAGGTCGATCATCAGGAACGCGACCGATTTGCCGCGGCGTGAAGCGCGGGTCGTAAGCTCCGCCGTCTTCTCCTTAATCGCCCTGCGGTTGAACAGGTTGGTCAGGGGATCGGTGATGGCCAGATGCTGGGCGCGCACTTCGGCCTGGCGATAGACATCAACTTCTTCACTGAGCGCAGTGGTGCGGCGCCAGATGAGCAGAATGAGCGCGACGTTGAGCAGAAGCGCCGAAACCATCGCCTGATCGGTTGTAGCGCCTTTTCCGAAATATTGTGTTACCAGCTGGGTGCCGACCGACCCGCCAATGTAAACAAACATTGCAAGCGCGCCGAAGATCAGCGCCATACTGGCCAGCGAACCCGAACTGCCCCGGATTACCTGTCCGTCTTCCCCGATTTCCGGACGCTTGTTGAGCGTGGCTCGCATATCAAAATTGCCCCTATATTCGCAGGCTTTCTGCATCGGAAAGGTCAATATTGGGTTAATCGCTGGGTTGCACGAACGGGCGAATAGTGGCCAGCAACAACTGGCTTGCATTTCCATGCTGCCGGGACTAATGGCGCAGCCACACGGGGTTTCGACCCTTTTTATCGATGTGCAGCAACATCACACGCCGGTCAGCGAGGTTTCGCCCACCGGCGTTTTGTGCGTTTCTGCGTGGGCAGTGTTGAAGGAAGTTAGATGTTCGACAAGCTGAGCGACCGGTTGGGAGGCGTTTTTGATCGCCTGCGCGGTCGTGGTGCGCTGAACGAAAATGACGTTCGAGAGGCTATGCGCGAAGTGCGTGTGGCCCTGCTCGAGGCCGACGTCGCGCTTCCTGTCGCCCGCGAATTTGTCGAGAAAGTCACGGAACAGGCCGTTGGTCAGTCGGTTCTCAAGTCGGTTACACCTGGCCAGCAGGTCGTCAAGATCGTCAACGACGCTCTTGTCGAGATGCTTGGTTCGGATGCGAGCGAGTTGAACCTGGCCGTTGCACCGCCAGCGATCATCATGATGGTCGGTCTGCAGGGCTCGGGTAAAACCACGACTACCGCCAAAATTGCGAAGCTTCTCAAAGAGAAAGAACGCAAGAAGGTGTTGATGGCGTCTTTGGACGTCAACCGCCCGGCGGCTCAGGAGCAACTGGCGACGCTCGGAACCCAGGTCGATGTAGCGACCTTGCCGATTGTCGCGGGTCAGCAGCCGGTTGATATTGCCAAGCGCGCGATGCAGGCGGCGAAGCTGCAGGGCTTTGATGTGTTGATGCTCGATACCGCGGGTCGCCTGCATGTCGACCAGCAGTTGATGGACGAGATGAAGGCGGTTGCGAACACCGCCACGCCGCAGGAAATCCTGCTGGTGGTTGACTCGTTGACTGGTCAGGATGCCGTCAATGTCGCGCAGAATTTCAGCGAGCAGGTTGATCTGACCGGCGTCGTGCTGACCCGCATGGACGGCGATGCACGCGGTGGTGCCGCATTGTCGATGCGGGCGGTTACCGGCAAGCCGATCAAATTTGCCGGTGTCGGTGAAAAACTAGATGCAATCGAGGCATTCCACCCGGAACGCGTTGCGGGCCGTATCCTTGGCATGGGCGACGTTGTCGGTCTGGTCGAACGGGCGGCTCAGGTTGTCGATCAGGAAGAATCCGAAAAGCTCGCCGCCAAAATGGCAAAGGGGCAGTTCGACCTGAACGATCTGCGTGCCCAGCTGCGCCAGATGACCAAAATGGGTGGTCTTGGTGCGCTGGCCGGCATGATGCCGGGCATGAAAAAGGCCAAGGCCGCGATGCAGGGCAGCGGCATGGACGACAAGGTTCTTGTCCGCATGGATGCGATCATCGGTTCGATGACGCTGAAAGAGCGCGAAAAACCGGCGCTTTTGAATGCGAAGCGCAAGATCCGTGTCGCCAATGGCTCGGGCACCACGGTGCAAGACGTCAACCGCCTTCTGAAAATGCATCAGGAGATGGAAAGCGCGATGAAGCGCATCAGGAAAATGGGCGGGCTCAAGGGCTTGGCTGCGCTGTTCGGCAAATCGGGCGGCGATCTGGGTGCGACGATGGAAGGCATGCACGGGCTGCCGCCGGGTTCGATGCCCAAAGGTATGGGTGGTTTGCCCGGAATGCCCGGCGGGGCTGCGGGTGGCTTGCCACCGGACATCGCAAGATTGTTGAATAAGAATAAATAGGTTTTCACATTAATTCAAAGAATTGAATCAGAAAGGTAAAGGTAAATATCATGGCATTGGCAATGCGTTTGTCGCGTGGCGGTTCGAAGAAGCGCCCTTATTACAAAATCGTCGTGGCTGACTCGCGCGCTCCGCGTGACGGCAAGTTCATCGAGCGTATCGGCAGCTACAACCCGCAGCTCGCCAAGGACGATGCCGGTCGCGTCGTTCTGGATGCGGATCGTGCGAAGCATTGGCTGGCCGCTGGCGCACAGCCTTCGGACCGCGTTGCTCGCTTCCTCGATGCCGCTGGCGTCAAGGAGCGTAAGGCTTCGGTGAACCCGAACAAGGGCGAACCTGGCCAGAAGGCGAAGGATCGCGCCGAAGACAAGGCTGCAAAGCTTGCTGAAGCTGAAGAAGCCAAGGCAGCAGCTGCTGCTGCACCGGTCGTTGAAGAAGCTGTTGCTGAAGAAGCTGCGCCTGTTGAAGAGGTTGCCGCTGAAGCACCTGCCGCTGAAGAAGCCGCTCCCGCAGAGGAAGCTGCCGCAGAAGAAGCTCCGGTTGCTGAAGAAGCTGCACCGGCTGAAGAAGCTGCACCTGCTGCAGAAGAAGCGCCTGCTGCTGAAGAAGCCAGCGAAGAAAAGGCCGAGGGTTGATCCTTGGCTGAAAAGACCGTCACGCTTGCCGCCGTTGCCGGTGCGCATGGCGTGACGGGCGAAGTCCGGTTGAAGCTGTTCGCCGAAAGCGTGGACAGCCTCAAACGGCATAAAAGCTATAATGGTGGCGCACTGACGCTGAAATCAGTGCGTGCCCATAAAGGCGGCGCTATCGCGCGCTTTGTCGAGATTGCCGATCGCAACGCCGCAGAGGCGCTGCGCAGCACGCTCCTCACCGTATCACGCGTCGAATTACCTGCTTTGGCAGAAGGTGAATATTACTATTCCGATTTGATAGGCTTGCCGTGCATTTCCACGGAAGGCGATGATCTGGGGTTTTGTGTAGCCGTCGATAATTTCGGTGCGGGCGACATATTGGAAATCGAAAAGCCCGACAAAAAGCGCTTCATGGTGCCGATGAATGCGAAAGCGGTGCCAGAATGGGATGACCGGATTGTCGTCGACGCAGCGTTCGTCCAATGACCTTTCAAGCCCAAATCCTGACCCTCTATCCCGAGATGTTTCCCGGCCCGCTAGGTGTATCGCTGGCTGGCCGTGCTTTGGCCGAGGGCAAATGGGCCTGTTCGCCGATCCAGATCCGCGACTTTGCGATCGACAAGCATCGCACCGTTGATGATACGCCTGCAGGCGGCGGGGCAGGGATGGTGTTGAAGGCTGACGTCATGGCGGCAGTTGTGGATCATGCTATTGAAAAAGCACCTATATTGCCGGTTTTGGCAATGACTCCGCGCGGCAAGCCGATGACGCAACAGCGCGTGCGCGAACTTGCAGCCGGCCCGGGCGTAACGATCATTTGCGGCCGTTTTGAAGGCTTTGACGAACGCCTGTTCGAGGCGCGCCTGCAAATCGAACAGGTTAGCATGGGCGACATCATCCTTTCCGGCGGGGAAATGGGCGCTTTGATGCTATTAGACGCTTGCATTCGGCTGCTTCCCGGCGTAATGGGCGCGCCCGATAGTGGTGATGATGAGTCCTTTGAACAGGGGCTCCTCGAATATCCACATTAT
Source organism: Sphingorhabdus sp. (assembly GCA_017987825.1). GTDB lineage: Bacteria > Pseudomonadota > Alphaproteobacteria > Sphingomonadales > Sphingomonadaceae > Sphingorhabdus_B. The sequence continues at coordinate 4,049 of JAGNSY010000072.1, forward strand.
ACCCGACCTGCTATTTGGGAAGGGCGCACGATCCCTGAAGTGCTGCGATCGGGGGATCATGCGAAGATCGAAGCCTGGCGGAAACAACAGGCCGAGAACGACACACGGTTACGCAGGCCAGACCTTTGGGAGCGTTACAAGAACGCTCGGGACTGACCTGCCTCTGGCGAGCGGCGTGAAGAAGGAAGAAGACAGGCCATGAACCTGATCCAGACGCTTGAGCAAGAGGCTATTGCCGAACTTGCCACCAAGAAGAACATCCCGGAATTCCGGGCCGGTGATACGCTCCGCGTGGGCGTGAAGGTGATCGAAGGCGATCGCACCCGTGTGCAGAATTATGAAGGCGTGTGCATCGCGCGTTCGAACAAGGGCATGGGATCGAATTTCACCGTTCGCAAGATCTCGTTCGGCGAAGGCGTAGAGCGCGTATTCCCGCTGTATTCGCCCAATGTCGAAAGCATCGAAGTGGTTCGCCGCGGCGCCGTGCGTCGTGCGAAGCTCTATTATCTGCGTGGTCGCACCGGCAAGAAGGCACGTATTGCCGAACGCCGTGATCCCCGCATTACTACCAAACAGGAAGGCTGAGGCTGATCCCGTCTGGTTGCATATAACCAAGATACCGAAAGGGCCGGGATCCGCTAAAGGGACCCCGGCCTTTTTCTTTGTCCCGATAGCAAGTTCGAATTTGAGGAATTGAAAATGGGTTATCGAGTTGTAGTCGCTGGCGCCACGGGCAATGTTGGGCGCGAAATGCTGAACATCTTGGCGGAACGCGAATTTCCGGCAGACGAAATCGCTGCAGTCGCTTCGTCACGTTCGGCTGGCCAGACGATCGAATATGGCGAAAGCGGCAAAACTCTGAAAATCCAGAATATCGATCATTTCGATCCGACAGGCTGGGATATGGCGCTGTTTGCTATCGGATCTGACGCGACCAAAATCCACGCGCCGCGCTTTGCCGCTGCAGGCTGTGTGGTGATCGACAACAGCTCGCTCTATCGTATGGACCCCGATGTGCCGTTGATCGTGCCAGAGGTGAACCCTGACGCGATTGACGGCTATACAGCGCGCAATATCATCGCCAATCCAAACTGCTCGACCGCGCAGATGGTCGTCGCACTGAAGCCGTTGCACGATGCGGCTAAAATCCTGCGCGTCGTTGTGTCGACCTATCAGTCGGTTTCGGGCGCCGGCAAGGAAGGCATGGACGAACTGTTCGAACAGTCGCGCAACATCTTCGTCGGTGACCAGTCCGAGCCGCGCAAATTTACCAAGCAGATCGCCTTTAACGTCATTCCGCACATCGACAAATTCCTTGAGGATGGTTCGACCAAGGAAGAGTGGAAGATGGTGGTTGAAACCAAAAAGATCCTCGATCCCAAGATCAAGGTAACCGCAACCTGCGTGCGCGTTCCCGTTTTCGTCGGTCATTCGGAATCGATCAACATCGAGTTTGAGAATGAGCTGTCCGCGGAAGAAGCCCAGAACATCTTGCGCGAAGCCCCCGGTGTCATGCTGGTCGATAAGCGCGAGGATGGCGGCTATGTGACACCGGTGGAGTGCGTCGGCGACTATGCAACCTTCATCAGCCGCGTGCGCGATGACTCGACGGTCGATAACGGCCTCAACCTTTGGTGCGTGTCCGATAATTTGCGCAAAGGTGCGGCGCTCAATGCTGTGCAAATTGCCGAACTTCTGGGCCGCAGGCACTTGAAAAAGGGCTGAATCTAATTTGGGCGATTGGCGGCAAACAGCCGCCAATCGTTCATTTGGATTGTATCATTGTCGCCGGTCGAACGTCAGCAATCGCCAGATAGAAATCAAAAGCGAGGATCAACTCGCGCGATCTCGCATCGATGTTTTTGAGCTTACCGAGTTTGGATCGCATTGGCCGGAAGTCAACAAACGTGACCGGCCCCTTTTTCTCGATCGCCATAAGAGCAGGAGCTTTGGCCGCCATGGATTCGCAAGGCTCTGCTTTGTTGCTCTGGGGCGAGCGAGCTTGACCGCCAAAGCAGTCGACCATTATATTGACTACGCGGATATTCTGACCATGCCCCCATTCGGCAGCGAAATTGCCAAATGCCGGTAAATTTGTGTCGTTGATCCCACGCATCGCATGGTTCCCGCCCAATTTTACCAAAACCCGGGGATCCCGACCCAGTTTTGATTTTGCCCTATTATAGGCGGCGACAAAATTGGATTTCATATAGTTTTCGCGTTTGAGATTTGCCTCGTAAAATCTGCCGGTGCGGCGCGTATAGGGCGCGTAAATGGCGCTTGTCATACGAAGTGCCGTCATGATCTCGCCGACGATCGCATTGCCGGCAAAGGCGCTCGCCAACGAGTCGATGGCGGGACCGTCGATGGCTCCGACCATCATCGGATCTTTGCTTTGAGCCGCGCCAAAGCTTTCGACTGCCGCTTTTTGCGCGTCAGTCTTTGCCTCGCGTTGCAGTATCGGCAGAAGCGAAGCGCCGGATCCCACAAACTCCTGATCGAGACCCCATAGTGGTTCGATTTTGTCCGGTGAACGCAAGGCCATCTTCTCCGCCGCTTTGGATTCCTCCGCGAAGAATAGGAATGGGAAAGCGAAACCATGGCCGCTGCGCGCTTGCCAGGTCTCTAGCGTGCCAGCGCCGTTCTTAATCAACTCGACCGCATATCGGGTGGACCAAGGGCCTACTTCGATCGCTAACGCATCGGATTTGAGAGTTTCATGTAGCTGGTTGGCGAGAGCCGGGATGTCCGCGGTTGCGTGCTGTTCGCCCAATATCACGATGCCTGCTTTCTCGCTCTCAGCAATCAAGTGGTCCCAGCCGGGGCCTGAATAGGTGCCATCAATGTGGATGTTGATGGCAAGGCTGTTTTCGTTGAGTGACGCGACGGTTTCGCCGTCGATATTATCGGGGTAGCTCTGTTGTAAAGACTCAGTTGCTTGCGCTGCTGTACTAAGGTTCAAAACTGCCAGCATGACGGCTGCAAATATGAGATTGCTGTTGGTCATCGCGCCTCTCCTCTGGCACCTGTATTATATCAATAACACAGATAGGCAAGTGACAGCTTGGCTTGGCAGCAGGTAACGCGCTGCTATAGTCAGCTTATGAAACTGACAGCTGATCTCTTTTTCTCGTTCCGCTCACCCTATTCCTACCTCGCCATTGGCCGCTACCGGGCAATGGCAGAGGAATGGGATGTCGATATCGCGCTACGTCCGGTCTATCCGCTCGCCATTCGCGAACCCGATTTCTTTGAGCGCAATCCGCCGAACTGGCTGCGCTACACCTTCACCGATATGTTCCGTGTGGCACAGTTTCACGGAATCCCTTTTGGCCCGCCACGGCCCGATCCGATCGTGCAGAATGTTATGACGCGCAAGATTGCGGATGAGCAGCCCTATATCTTTCGCCTGACACGACTGGGGCAAGCTGCGGCTCGGCGTGGCAAGGGTACGGCCTTTGCGCATGAGGCAGGGCGGCTCATCTGGGGCGGTGCGGAAAACTGGCATGAGGGCGATCATCTCGCGGAGGCGGCGCAGCGCGCGGGACTCGATCTGGCCGAGCTTGATGCGGAAGCTGTTGCGGATGCAGAAGCGCTCGATGCCGAAATCCATGCCAATCAGGCGGCACTTGAGGCTGGTGGTCATTGGGGCGTGCCGACGCTGGTCTTCGAAGGCGAGCCCTTTTTCGGGCAAGACCGGATCGAAATGGCACTCTGGCGGATGCAGCAAAAGGGGCTGCAGACACGCGAGGCCTAATCGGGCATCTGCTGCGGCGGGCCCACTTCTGGTTTGACGGGTCTGATCAACAAAACCAGCGGCAGGAATGCGATCATCATATAGAAGAGCAATCTGAAATCGCTCAGATAGGCAATCATCGCCGCTTGGCGGTTCACCTCCAGATCGAGCATGCGCATGAAGGCGTCGCCCAGCACGCCGAACCGGTCAGCTGTGGACGGATCGATAACGTTGAAACTTGAAGATGTGATCCGGCTGCCAAGCTCTTCATGATTTACCTGCATGCTCCGCGTCAGCATCGTAACACTAATCGAAATGCCCAGACTCCCGCCCAGGCTGCGCGCGAGATAAAGCAGGCTTGATGCATCGGTGCGCACCGATAGGGGCAGGGTCGAAAAGGCGATCACATTGGTCGGCATGAAGGTGACGCCCATGCCAAAACCTTGCAGCACGCCGATGACGATGAAGTGCCAGGCACCCATTTCAATGGCCCAACCGGTCATGAACCACATTGAAAGCGCGACCAGCGAGAAACCCGAAAAGATTATCCAGCGGATGTCGACAATAGCAATCAGTCTGCCGGCAGCGATCATGCCGAGCAAAACCCCGATACCGCGTGGTGCAAGCAACGCCCCGGTATCAAATACCGTGTAGCCATAGATGTTTTGCAGCATCGGCGGCAGCAGGGCAAAAACGCCGTACATGATGAGCCCTATGAGCGCTCCAAACATCAGCGCCGTCATGAAGTTGCCATTGGTAATCATGGCGGGATCGAAAAGCGGCTTTTTGGTCGTCATGCTGTGGATTGCAAACATCCAGAAGGCCGCAATCGCCACACCCAACTCGATGATGATTTCCCAGCTTTCAAACCAGTCTTCATGCTGGCCACGGTCCAGCATCAACTGCAGCGACGCCAAACCGAGTGCGAGCATCGCAAAACCGAAAATGTCGAGCTTTCGGTCGGTAATCGGGCGCGATGGCAGCAGCCACCAGAGCAGCACCAACGTCGGGATGCCGATGGGCAGATTGATGTAGAAAACCCAGCGCCAATTGTAGCTTTCCGTCAGCCAGCCACCGATCATCGGCCCAAATATGGGGGCAACCATGATACCCATGCCCCACACCTGCATCGCACGCGGCGCTTTTTCGGGCGGGTTGATATCGAGCAATATCGTTTGCGACAGCGGACCGATAAAGGCTGCACAGACACCTTGCAGGATGCGGAAAAGGACCATCTGGGTGAGGTTGGTTGCGACCCCGCAGAGCATCGACGTAACGATAAATCCGGCGACAGCGAACAGGAACAAGCGTCGGGAGCCGACACGGTCGGACAGCCAGCCTGCCGTGGGCATTGCCACTGCGCTGGCAAGGATATAGCTGGTCAGCACCCAGGTAACGCTATCGATCGTTGCGCCCAGGCTGGTCTGCATGTGCGGAATGGCGACATTGGCAATGGTTGAATCGAGGATCTGGATCATCGATGCACCCATTACGGCAATGGTCAGCAGTCCTTTATGCTCGACCGGCAGCGCCGCCTGACCGGGTTTGTAATTACTTGCTGGTGTCGATGCGGACATAGGCCGACAGTCCGGCGATCATCTGCCGCTTTGGCTTTTCGAGGATTTCGATCCGCACAGGAACGCGCTGCGTGACCTTCACCCAATTGCCGCTGGCATTCTGCGCAGGCAGCACCGAAAATTCGGATCCGGTGCCCGCGCCGATACTTGCGACCCGGCCTTTTACCTTCAGGCCAGGATAAGCGTCGAAACTGAGTTCGGCGGGCTGGCCTACGCGCATCTTTGCCAAGTCGGTTTCCTTGAAATTGGCTTCAATCCAGCCCTTGCCGTCGGTCACAATGGTCAGCGCGGGCAGACCCTGCACCATCATCTGTCCCAATTGCAGCCGGTCTGCCTGACTGACCGTGCCGCTGGCGGCTGCGCGGACTTCTGTTTTGGACAAATCCAGCAAGGCTTTGTCGCGTTGCACTTGCCCCGCGAGAACACCGGGGTTCACGCCGGGCGCCGCAGCGCCAGTTGCCAGAGCGGCGCGAGCCATCTTCGCATCCGCCTCAGCGCCTGCCAATTTGCTGCGGGCAGTCGACAGGGCGTGTTCCGCAGCTTGCAGCCGCGCCTTGGTGGTAAAGCCGCTCTGCATCAGCGACGACTGACGCTTATACTCTTCGGTGAAAAAGGCGACGTCGTCACGCGCTGCCTGAATATCGACGCCGCTATTGCCCAGATCGGTCTCCAG
>JAGNSY010000073.1 GCA_017987825.1 Sphingorhabdus sp.
CAAGTTCGGTGTAGGCGCCCTGCATAAAGCCGACGATATTCTGGGCCTCCAGCAGGTCAATCGTTGCCTTGCTGAGTTTGCTGCCATTGGCCCATTGCGCTTGGGTCGCCATCAGCTGCCGGTGGTTCCCGAAAAAGCGGCCCTTGCCGCCACAGCGCGCGAGCATTGCGGCGGTGAGGTCTATCGGATCGCGCACCAGATTGCGCATCTCAAAGTTGACCTTGCCGGATGCGACAAACTGGTTCTTGATCTGCGGCACATCCTCGATCTCGAAATGCGCGCAATGGCCGCAGGTGTAGCTTGCATATTCGACCAACTTGGTCGCCGCCGCCGGGTTGCCGATGATGTGGCTGCCCTTGGGCGTCAGGCTAAAGGTTTGCAGCCAGTTGCTCTTGGCAGGTGCAGCGACTAGCGCGCCGCCACCAAGTGCCGCAGCGAAAGCGAAAAGGGTCAGCGATTTTTTGAGTATAGTCGGGAATCGGGTGGCCATATTTGCCTCTGAAATGGACCGCTGCATCTGCAATCACTCGTCGCTTTTGGCAAGGCTTTTCGCCAGATTTTCGAGCACTGCCTGCAATTCGGGGTCGGCAATTTCGCGCAGGGAATCACCCAGTTCGATCGATGGCGCGCGCAGCACCGGTGCGGCGGTAACTTTTGGCCGTGGCTCGGCGCGCTGCACCCGCCCCTGCCGCATCTTGACCTTGGCGACCGCTTCATAGCCGAAAAAGCGGTTCACCCGCTCGACAATTTCGGGAAGCACATGCTGGATCATCACGGCATGCGCGCCTTCGACCACCAGCTCCAGCGTGCCGCCCGCTTTCTGGCCAGCAGGGAAGCGGATCATTTCTGGTGCAGAGACATCGGCATAGCGCGGGCCAACAATCTCGTCCCAACGACTGACGATCGAGCTTTGCACAAAGCCAAAGCGGCGGAAAGCGGCACGGCCAATATCGGGAACAAGGTCGGAAACCGCGCGCGCTTCACCGCCCCGCCGCCGTTCAAAAACGGGTTTGGCGGCGGCCTTTGCCTTTTTGGGTGCGGGTGATGGCTTGCCTTCCTCCATCACCCAGCTATCGCATTTTCGATGGCCGTCGTCCAACAACGCACACAATATTCTGGGGATATCGCCAGCGCCTTGCTCACACATTATGACCGGCATGCGCGCGACCTGCCCTGGCGTTCGCCTCCGGGGATGCCGCCGCCCGACCCGTACCGTGTTTGGCTGTCCGAAATCATGCTGCAACAGACCACGGTCGCTGCCGTCATCGCCTATTTCGAGAAGTTCACCGCCCGCTGGCCGGATTTCGCCGCATTGGCGTCAGCCGATGATGCCGACGTCATGGCAGCATGGGCGGGGCTGGGCTATTACAGCCGGGCGCGCAACCTGATCAAATGCGCGCGCGCGGTTGTTTCCGAACATGGCGGAAAACTGCCGCAAACATCGGAAGAGCTTGCCAAACTGCCCGGCGTCGGCCCTTATACCGCCGCCGCCATTGCCGCCATTGCCTTTGGCGAGCGTGTCGCGGTGGTGGATGCCAATGTCGAGCGGGTGACGGCACGGTTGTTCGCCATCGAAACCCCGCTGCCCGCCGCCAAGCCGGAGGTAAGGGCGGCGGTGGATGCGATCACGCCCGACGACCGGCCCGGCGATTTCGCACAGGCGATGATGGATCTGGGGGCGAGCCTGTGTTCGGTGCGGAGCCCACAATGCCTGCTCTGCCCGCTTCAAATGCACTGCGCGGCGCAGAAAGCGGGCATGGCCGAAGCGCTCCCCCGCAAAGCTGCCAAAAAGGCAAAGCCAGATCGCGACGGAACCGCCTTTTGGATCGAACTTAACGATCATGTGTGGCTAACGCGCCGCCCGGATCGCGGCATGCTCGGCGGGATGCGGAGCCTGCCCGACGATGGTTGGAATGCGCGGAGCGATGGCGACTCGCAACCACCCTTTGCCGCCGACTGGAACCCTGTGTCAGGCGAAGTCGTGCATGTCTTCACCCATTTCCGCCTGACGCTGCGGCTTGCCGCTACGGCAGCGCCGGTCGACGAAAGCCGCTTGCCGCCGGGCGAATGGTGGCCGTTGAAATCATTGGACAGCGCCGGTTTGCCAACCTTATTCAGCAAGGCAGCCAAGCTTGCCATCAGAGCAAGAGAGAAAATCTAGAGGAGTGAGCATGTCCGCAACCGAGACTGCAATGATGAATCCCAACCGCCGTGGTTTCCTGTCGATGGCCGGGCTCGGTGCAATGGCGACGATGTTGCCGACGCCCGCATGGAGTTTTCTGGCGCAGGAATATCCGACGCTGCGGTCGCAGGTTGAAGGCTATGTCGCCGGCAAGAAAGCGGCAGGTGTTGTTGCGGCGATTGGTCGCGGCACTGCTGCACCCGAAATCGTCGCTGCGGGCACATTGGCGATTGGTGACCCCACGCCGGTCGATATCGACACTTTGTTCCGTGTTTATTCGATGACCAAACCGGTCACCGGCATGGCGGCGATGATTTTGGTTGGCGATGGCAAGATTAAGCTCGACCAGCCGATTGCCGACTTCCTGCCCGAATTCGCACAGATGCGCGTGCTTACCAGCCCCGAAACCAGCCTGGAATCGGTGCCTGCGAAAACGCAGATCACGTTGCGCCATTTGCTGACGCACACGGCAGGGCTGGGCTATTCAATCATCACCAAAGGGCCACTGCTCAAGGCCTATATGGACAATGGCATCACCCCCGGCGCGATCAGCCGGATGCCGATCCCGGGCTTCGAACCCGGCGCGCCGACCCCCGATCTCAAGACCTTTGCCGAACGCGTCGCCACGTTGCCCCTGATCGCAGAACCCGGCACCAAATGGAGCTATTCGATTTCGCTCGACCTGCTTGGCCGGGTGATCGAAGTCGCAAGCGGGATGGAATTTGAGGCGTTCCTGAAGGCACGCCTGTTCGATCCGCTAAAAATGGGCAGCACCTATTTTCAGGTGCCCCAATCCGAGGTGAAGCGTTTTGCCACCAACTATGCGGTGTTCGGCGGCGCACTGATCCCGATCGATCCGGCGGCGACAAGTGTCTATCTCGATAAGCCCGCTTTCGCCTTTGGCGGGGCGGGGCTGGTTTGCTCGGCGCGTGATTATGACCGCTTCCTTGCAATGTTGCTGAACGGCGGCGAGCTCGACGGCGCCCGGGTGATGGCGCCTGAAATAGCAGCACTTGGCATGTCCGATCTGCTTCCGGCCGGAGTCAACACCGATGGCACCTATGCGCATGGCGCTGGCTTTGGTGCAGGCGGACGTGTGGGTCGTGGGGCTACCGAAGGGATATTTGGCTGGGGCGGTGCAGCAGGCACGATCGCCTTCGTCGATCCGCGCCGCAAGGTGCGCGCCACCGGCATGATCCAATATATGCCGTCTAACGCGCAAGGCTTCCACGACGATTTCGGCAAATGGGTCGTCGCGGATTTACAGGGTTAGGATAGCGCATGAACCCAGGCTTCACAGGCTCCCCGCTCGACCGCGCAGACCGGCTGCGCAACGATGTTGAAGGCTTCAACGCCGCGCTCAACGATTGGCGCGCGCGCGTGCTGGGGCTTGACGGACTCGATCCGGTCATCGCTAGTGAGGGCGGCCTCAAATGGCATTCTATGGCCGAGATCGATGTTTCGGTCGAGCTGATCCTGCTAGGCCTCGCCAATGGCAAACCGCATTTCGTGCCTTTGGTCGAAGGCGCAGGCGGCATGGCCCGCTCGCCCGCCGTCTGGCGCGCGCTATCGTTGCTGCCTGCCGAGGACGCCGCGATTTATGGCACTGCGCGCAGCCTGATCGACTGGCACAATGCCCACAAATATTGCGGACGTTGCGGCGGCTCGACCAAGGTCTTTCGCGCCGGTTGGGGGCGGCAATGCACCGCCTGCGACGCCGAACATTTCCCGCGAACCGACCCTGTTGTCATCATGATCGCCGAATATGAGGGCAAGGCTTTGCTCGGGCGGCAATCGGCATGGCCGACAGGCAATTATTCGGCGCTGGCGGGTTTCCTTGAGCCCGGGGAAAGCATCGAGGAAGCGGTGCGGCGCGAGATCATGGAAGAGGCCGGGATAAGCTGCGGCGCGGTGCGCTATGTCACCAGCCAGCCCTGGCCCTTTGGCGGATCGCAGCTGATGATCGCCTGTGTGGCCGATGCCGATGGCGACCAGTTGACCATCGACTATAACGAGCTGGAAGACGCGATGTGGGTGACGAAGGACGAGGCACGCGCCGCGCTCGCCGATGCCCCCGACAAACGCTTTGGAGCGCCGCCGCCCTTTGCGATTGCGCATAGCCTGTTGCGGCATTGGGCAGAGGAATGAATAAGGCGCGCAAAGACACGAAGCCGCGAAGAAAATGATGGGTCTTTGCGACTTTGCGGCTTAGCGCGCCAATCTTCACCTTAAATTTGTAAGGAGCCGGTGATGGAAAAATTACGCATTGATATCGTCTCCGACGTCGTCTGCCCCTGGTGCATCATCGGCTATAAGCAGGTCGAAAAGGCGCTGACCTTGCTGCCCGATCCGGTCGAGGCTGAAATCCACTGGCATCCGTTCGAACTCAACCCCGACATGCCGCCCGAGGGCGAGGATGCGGGTCAGCATATCGCGCGCAAATATGGCCGTTCGCCCGACGAGGGCAAAGCGGTGCGGGAGCGCATCAAAGACACTGCTGCCGATTTGGGGTTCGTTTTCGGTGATATGGGCGCGCGGCGACTGTATAATACCTTCGATGCGCACAAATTGCTGACGCGGACAGGATCAGAATATGGTTGGCAGAAGCAGACCGAGCTGAAGCTCGCTTTCTTCTCCGCCTATTTCCAGCAGGGCAAGGATGTCAGCGATCGGGCGGTCCTGCTCGATGTTGCCGAAAGCATCGGCCTTGACCGCGCAGCCTGCGAAGCATGGCTAACCGACGAAACGCTGGCGCGCGAGGTGCGCGGCGAAGAAAGCTACTGGATCAACGAAAATGTCAGCGGCGTTCCCGCGGTCATCTTCGACGGCAAATATATGGTTCCCGGCGCGCAGAGCGCGGAGACCTTCGCGCAGGTGATCGGCAAGGTTTTGGCGAAAAGGGCTTCGTCCTAAGACCTCGCTGCACCAGCGCAGGCTGGTGCCTATCTCGCCTTGCGGTTTAAACCTTGGTACGTGATGGGCCCCAGCCTGCGCTGGGGCAGCGAAGTAGTTGTGTTACGGCAGTCACACTACCGCCTGAACCCCATATTTCCGCATCTTCTCAATCAGCGTGGTCCGCTTCAGTGTGAGCAGACGTGCGGCCTCCGAAACGATCCCGTCCGCCAGTTCCAGCGCCATATTGATGCGTTCGAGTTCGATCGTTTCGATTTCCTGTCGCAGGTCGATCGGTTGCTCCTTGCTTGGCGCGGGGCTGACGGGGACGAAGGAAACCGGAGCAGCGGCGCACCTTTCGCGGCGGCTTTCGAGTGGCGGCAAGGCGTTGGTGAGAAGCAGATCAACATCTACTGCATCCAATATCTCGCCACCATAAAGCACGCCGGCACGCTCGACGACGTTGCGCAATTCGCGGACATTGCCCGGCCAGTCATGCGCCATCAGACGCTCTAGCGCGCTTTCGTCAAAATGGGCAATCACGCCCGATGGCTTGCCTTTCTGGAAGTGGCGGATGAGGAGCGGAATATCCTCGCAGCGCTCGGCCAGCCGGTCGAGCCGGGCGGCGTTGATGCCTATCTGTGCTTGGGCGGTGGCGATTTGGTCAATTGACCCATCCACTGCAGTGAGCGAGTTTCCAATTGTAGCCGAATTTCCACCAGCAACAGCTGCGACTGCATCGCGCACATGCTGCGCCGCCGATTGGCCGCCGCTGTCGAACAGAGCGGCACGTGACGGAACGGGCGCGAATAGGGTATCACCATCAAAGCGCATGACGCTCGGCGCGCCAGCAGCGAACAACGGCTCACCCAATGTCGAGCGGGTCGCCGCCATGCTGTCGAGCTCTTCGGCCAGCGCCGAGAGTTCGGTGGCCATCGCGCTACGATCTGGGGGAGCCAGCGTCTGGCTGGCCCCAGCAACGGTCAATTCACGTGCGCGCAAGAGCAGGTCCGCCGCCGACTTGAGAACGCTATCGGCTTGCGCAGTAAGCGTTATGCCCAAATCCACATTGGAGTTCCATGCGGAATCATTCGCTTGCGCCGTGCGCAACGTGGTTATGCGGATGGCGGCGACCGGATCGTCCGAAGCGCGCTGGATGCGCTTTCCGGTCGAAACCTGGATCTGCGTCTGGGCGATATCCTGTGCCAGTCGCGATTGGCGGGCGATTTCGCGGGTCATGCGGTTGCCGGTGGCGTTGATCATGGCTTTGGTCCGTCAGAATATGTTGAGTATCGACTGCATCGTCTCACGCGCGATCTGCACGGTGCGCGCCGCAGCCTCATAGGCTTGCTGGAAACGGAGCAGTTCGGCAGCTTCACGGTCGAGATCGACTTCGCTGACGCTGTCGCGCGCGGCAAAGGCACCGTCGCGACGCGACGATGCAGCGGCGTCCTGCGCGCGGGCGCTGGCGGCCTGTTGCGCCTGTTGCCCGACCAAAGACGCCCAGCCATGGGTCGACCGAGCGACGGACACCGGTTGTTTCGACGCCGCCGGGGCGAATGCTGTTGCGGGAAGCCTGATATGCCCACTGCCGAACTCACCGAAGCGGTGCGGCGGCAATTGGCGGGGCTGATCGTCCAGACCATCGTGCCCGCGCAAATGCCGCTGCTGGCGGTGACGATTGATCCTGAACTTGAAGCGCTTCTCAACCAATCAGTGCGCGCGGCACCGGATGCCGCTTGGCCGATCGAACCCGAGCTGGCGCGCAGGATCGTCACCGCAATACACGAGGCGGTCGAGCCTTTGCTGCTCGCCGCGCGCAGCTTTGCCGTGATTGTTTCGCCGCTTTGCCGCCCGGCAATGGCGCGGCTGCTGCGCGCGCAATTTGCTGATGTCGCGGTGCTTTCTTTCCTCGAAATCCCCGAAGGCAAATCGGTGGAAATCATCGCGACCGTTGGCGGTCGAACCGACGAAGCGGCGCTGCCGCACCCCAATCCCATCGAAAAGGACCATTGAACCATGTTGCATATCCCACCCGAAAAATTCGGACGCAGAACCGGGACGCAAGCGGCCTATCGCGATGATGTGGCCGACGCCTTGATCGTCAGTCACTATGACATGGTCCGTCGCATTGCCTGGCATGTCCACTCGCGCGTTGCAGCTTCGGTCGAGTTGGAGGATCTCGTGCAGATCGGCCTCGCCGCGCTGATCGAAGCGGCGCGCGGCTATGAAGATCGCGGCCACGCCTTTGCAACTTATGCTTCGGTGCGAGTGCGCGGGGCGATGATTGATCAGTTGCGCCGCGAAGCAAAGATGAGCCGATCGGCGATGGCTGGTCGCCGCAAAATCGCCGATACCCGTGCGCGGCTGGAACAGACCTTTCTGCGCAGCCCCGACAGCATTGAAATGGCGGAAGCCTTGGGGATGACCTTGTCCGCCTATCTCGATCTTGAAGCGGGAAGCAAGCCGATCGAGCAAGCCAGCATCGACGATCAATATAGCGATATGGATCCGTGGTTTGCTGACCCTTCCGAAACAACCGACCTGCAGATCGAGCGGGAGCAGTTGGGCGAATTGCTCACGCAGCAGCTCGCCGAACTGCCCGAACGCGAAGCGTTGGTGTTGCAGCTTTTCTTTGTCGAAGAGATGAACCTGCACGAAATCGGGGCGATATTGGGCATTGGCGCACCACGTGCCTGTCAGATCAAAAAGGCAGCGCTCGCGAAGCTTCGGATCGCGCTTTCGGATCTCGTCTGAAACGCTGTTTCGCCGTGTAACGCCGATAACGCCATATTAACCATCTCGGCGCATAGAGAGGCGGGAAGCAACAGGTGAAAACCTGATTTTAGGACCTTTATATGGATAATTTGCGCGGATTTGGGCCATTTGGGGAAAGCCAGGACGGCTTTGGCCATTATGATTCCGAAGCGCCTTCTTATGCCAGTTTTGAAGAGCAGGAAGACGCCGCAATCGAGCCGCCGCCGGTGATTTCGGGCGACGAGCGCCGCATGCAGGTGCGCGCCTACAACTTCTGGACGTCGCATCTGGGCGCTGGCAATTATCCGAATATCGAAGAGCTTGAACCCGAATCTGTTGAGGATTTCCGCGACTTTTCGGTTTTGCTCGATTTCACCTCGGGCGTTGAAAATCCGTCGATCCAGTATCTGGGCGAAGCGCTGCGCAACGAATGCGGGCTGACTGACGACATCACCTATCTCGATCAGGTGCCGCCGCGTTCTTTGCTCTCCCGCATTACCGACCATTATCTGCAGATCATCGCCAACCGCGCGCCGATCGGTTTTGAAGCCGAGTTCGTCAACGAGCGCGGCGTCAACATCATGTATCGGGGCATATTGCTGCCTTACTCATCCGACGATGACACGATCGATTTCATCTATGGTGTGATCAATTGGAAAGAAGGCGCGCCGACAGAGATTGCCGCACCGCTGGCTGCCGAAGTCGAAGCTGCGCTCGCTGCTGTGCCAGTGCGCAAGGACCATGTGCCCGTCTGGGCGGATGGTCCGGCGGCAACCGAAGCCGATATCGGTGCTGCTCTCGAACCAGATCAGGAAGAGGACGAACTCGTCCTCGATGCCAGCTTTGCTGACGCAGCGGCAACTCCGGTCATGATTGAAGAGGCTGAGCCGGACGAAGGCTCGAGCCTTGCCGACTGGCTGCAGGTTGCTCGCGACAGCGCCGATGTTGCCCGCGATGCTGACGCGCGTAGCCGCGATACGCTCTATCGCGCGATCGGCCGCGCCTATGATTTCTCGCTGGCGGCAGAACGCTATCCGGCGGACTATGCAGAAATGCTGGCCGACAATGGCATAACGGTGCAGGACCGAGCGCCGATGACGCCGGTCGTCAAGCTGATCTTTGGTGCCGGTTATGACAAGACCCGCCTCACCGAATTTGCGGCCGCACTTGACTATGCGCACCGTAATGCCGTTCCCGCAGGCCAGCTGGCCGATCTGCTGTCGAAGCATGATGGCGGCTTGAAAGGCGTTGTTCAGGCGGAACGCCGTGCCCGCAAGGTTGAAAAGGGCGAGCATGTCAAACCTGTTGCGCTCGATCCGCGTCCGCGTTTGCGTGCGGCGCGCGCCCGCGATCTCTCCGAATTTGCGCAAGGTGCCGAGGAATTTGTCGTTCTCGTCGCGCGGCGTGATGCCGATGGCAATGTCGCCATTGTCGGCTCGGTCGAAGACGCCGGTCTGACCGACAAGGTGTTGACCAAGACTATTGTCTGACCGGTCGGGTTAATCCCGGACCAAGCTCAGCTTCACTTGCGCCGTGCCACTGCGGTGCATGCCTATCTGCTTGGCTGCCGCATAGGAGAGGTCGATTATCCGACCGCGACCCCAAGGGCCCCGATCATTGACGCGAACGATAACTTCCCGGCCATTGCCCAAATGTGTCACCTTGACGCGGGTTCCGAAGGCCACGGTCCGGTGTGCGGCGGTGAAGGCCGCTGGATCGAACAATTCTCCGCTGGCGGTACGCCGACCGGCGAATTCATTACTGTAATAGCTGGCATGCCCGCTGCCCAGATCGGCATCGGCGGTGGCCTGCGCCGCAAAGGGCGTCGCCATGATCACGGCTGGCAAAAGATATGACCGTTTCTGCATAGCTTCTGGGTTTCCCTCAGTTAAGCCTCTGGCCGAGCGCCATTTCGCTGTCCAGCGAGCATCGTTGTGCCGGTCCGGTCTTGCGACATTCGGTTCCCGATTGGCAAGCCTGCCTGCCTTCGCTAGGTGCGGGGGCATGTTCGTTCGCCGCTTCTGCCAATTGCTTGGCACAATCTCCCTGATGATCCCTTCGCAAGCAGCTTTTGCCGATTCGACACGGCAGCAATGGCTGACTTTGACCGGCGATGCCCAACTGGATGCGAATGACAGCGTCTCTGCCCATCTGATCCTGCGTTCGCAGCCGGACTCGTTC
>JAGNSY010000230.1 GCA_017987825.1 Sphingorhabdus sp.
AGCCCGCCGCCGGTGCGCAGCGTGCGGATGCGGTCGCGCCGCCCGGTCAGGATCTTGTGCGGATAGCATTGGTGGCCGACATCCCAGACCAGCCGGTCATCGGGGGTGTTGAACACATAATGGATTGCAGTGGTCAGTTCGACCACGCCCAGCCCCGCGCCCAGATGGCCGCCGGTTACCGAGACCGCGCTGATCGTTTCGTTGCGCAATTCATCTGCCAGCTGGCGGAGCTGGGAAGGTTCCAGCTTTCGGAGATCTGCGGGAATTTTGACCTTGTCGAGCAAGGGCGTGACGGGTGTGTCAGTCATGCAAGGCAGCTTTAACGATGTTTCCGGGATGTGTCGAACGGGTTATTTGCCCGTAGCCTAATCGCAGTCGGCGCAGGTGCCGCGCACCTCGACCACGGGGCGGACGGCGTGAAAGCCTGCCGCTTCGGCCGCCTTGCGGACATTGCCGGTCAGGCTGTCATCATCGATATGCGTCGCCGAGCCGCAGGTATCGCAGATCAGGAAGATGCAATCGTGCAGGCAGCCCGGATGCGCGTTGGCGAGATAGGCGTTGGCGCTTTCGACGCGGCTCGCCAGATTGTTCGAAACAAACAGGTCGAGGATGCGATAGACGCTGTTGGGTGCGACGCGTTTGCCGCGCTTTTGCGAGACCAGATCAGCGATGTCATAGGCAGAGGCGGGCTTGTCGAAGGTTGCCAGCACCGCAAAGATATCGGCGCGCATATCTGTCCATTGCTCGCCTGCGGCGGTCAGCGCCGCCTTGGCGGCATCGGCCAGATCATGGCCATGATGTTCGTGATGGTGATGTGCGTGCGTCGCCATTTTTAGAATTTAGGCCTTTTCTGCCCCGGGGGCAAGGCCGCGGTGGCTTAGCGTGACGCGCGCAGGTTGAGATCGTGGCCGAGCGCCAGAATCGCGACACCAACCATCGTGTAGACAATCTCGGTTCCACCATGCGGCAAGGTCAGCGCGCCGGACATTACGCCGATGCCGAGCGAACCGATCGCTGCGGGCATCATGAAGCCATGTTCGAACAGACCTTTAACCAGCGCGACGATCCCGAAAACGATCGCCAGCGCAAGGCCGACTTCGTGGATCAGCGGCGAGAGCAAAAAACCGCCAGCCGAAGCGAGCAAAGCGAGCAGAATCGAGGTCGCGAGGCAGTGAACAAGGCACAGGCCGGCAAGGCTCAGACCGAGCCCGTCCCAGCGCTTTTCGCGCCAATATGCCTGCAATGCGATCACTTTGCTGCCTTCCTGAGTCGCTATATGGCAAATCTCGTCCGACGTTACAACATATCATTTGCCAAGCCTTGCCATTCCAAGACATGAACTAGAAATTACATCGCCGTTAACCATAGGGCTTAGCCACAATTTGAGCATGGCGCGGTTACCAGCCCTCCATGCGCAAGACTTTGCTCGCCCCTGCCCTCATCGCCCTGGCTCTTACAGCCAGCCCGGCCAATGCGCTTTATGAAGGGCTGCAATGCGTGCCGTTTGCCCGCGCGCTAACCGGCGTGACGATTTTTGGCGATGCCCATACTTGGTGGAATCAGGCCGAAGGAAAGTATCAGCGTGGCAATACGCCCAAGGTCGGCGCGGTGATGGCGTTCGTTCCGCACGGCAATATGCGGCTCGGCCATGTTGCCGCGGTGCGCAAGGTGATAGACAAGCGCACGCTCCTCATCAGCCACGCCAATTGGTCGACCATCGACGGGATGCGCGGACATATCGAGGAAGATGTGCGCGTGATTGACGTGTCCGACGATAATGACTGGAGCCGCGTCCGCGTCTGGTACACCCCGAACAGCGCGCTCGGCGGCAATGAATGGCCGCTGCACGGCTTCATCTATCCTGAAAAGACCCGCAAGGAAAAGGAAGCCCGCGCGGCACTCGCCAGCGTGCTAGCAAAGACACCGCCGTCGCGGCCTTCAGCCACACCAGCGGTTATTGAAGCAACCAAGCCCAAGCCTGCACCGGTGCGCATCGCAGCCGCTGCTCCGCCCAATTCCGCAGGGTTCACTCTGTCGAACGGCCTGCTGGCAGAGCTCGACAAGGCCGCCAAAAAGGAAGCAAAGCGCGCCCGCAAAAGCTGACCGTTGTTTGACGGCGGTCAATGACATCGGACAACCCGGGTCCCATCCTGCATGCAAACAGGAAAGGACTCTGCCATGCTCAAAGTCGATTCAGACGCCAAAGCCGGTTATCTCGAACTCACCGTCGACGGGGTGATCCACAAGGCCGATTATGAAGCTGCGATCGCGGCGGTCGACGAGTTGCTCAAGACCCACGAACAGCTAAACGTCGTCGAAGTCGTCCGCGACATTGGCTGGGTCGAACCGCAAGTGTGGTGGAAAGACCTGCTCTTCCACCTTGCCCACCGCAATTTCATCCACCGCGCCGCGGTGGTCAGCGACTCGGGCTGGGTTGGCCCGGTGACGCGAATGTTCGCACCCTTTTATCCGGCAGCCATCCGCACCTTCGGGCTCGACCAGCTGGAATATGCCCGCACCTGGGCGCGGGTGGGCGATGTGGGGAAGGCGGCGGATTAACGCCCGAATTTCCTCTGCGTCTTGCCGAACCGCAGTTTCCGCGTCCCCGGCTTGCCCTCCTGCGCCCGTCCCCGTGGCGCCGCCACGCGCTGTTCGTGGGGGAGGCCAAGCTCCTCTGCCTCCAGCGAGCGGATTTCGTCGCGCAAACGCCCGGCTTC
>JAGNSY010000231.1 GCA_017987825.1 Sphingorhabdus sp.
GCAGCCTTTGGTGCTGCCTCTCTTACGCCTGCATCGACATGTTGTTCGAATTGCTCGAAATTGTCGATGAAAGCCTGCACCAGCTTCTGCGCCGTAGCATCATAAGCCGCTTTGTCAGCCCATGCCTCGCGCGGGTCGAGGATCTTGCTGTCGACGCCCGGAACGGCAACCGGGAATTCGAAACCGAAATTCGGGTCCTTGCGGAATTCAGCGTTGTTCAGGCTGCCGTCGAGCGCGGCGTTGAGTAGCGCGCGGGTCGCCTTGATCGGCATACGTTTGATACCCGGGTCAGTCGCCTTGCCGCCTGTCCAGCCGGTGTTGACCAGCCAGCAGGTAACGCCGCCCTTAGCGATGCGTTCCTTGAGCAAATTGCCATAGACGCTGGGATGGCGCGGCATGAAGGGCGCGCCGAAGCAGGTCGAGAAGGTTGCGGTCGGTTCGGTCACGCCGATTTCGGTGCCTGCGACGCGCGCAGTGTAGCCCGACAAGAAGTGGTACATTGCCTGATCGGGCGTCAGCCGCGCGATCGGGGGCAGCACGCCATAGGCATCCGCCGTCAGCATGATGATGTTCTTGGGAACCGGGCCCAGATTGTCTTTCGACGCATTGGGGATGAAGTCGATCGGATAGGAACCGCGGCTGTTTTCCGCGAGGCTGTTGTCGTTGAAATCCAGCTCGCGAGTTTCGGGGTCCATCACGACATTTTCGAGGACTGTTCCGAAACGCTTGGTCGTGGCGAAAATTTCGGGCTCGGCTTCGGCGGAAAGATTGATCATCTTCGCATAGCAGCCGCCTTCGAAGTTGAAGACTGCCGTATCCGACCAGCCATGTTCGTCATCACCGATCAGCGTGCGGCTGGCGTCGGCCGACAGCGTGGTCTTGCCGGTGCCCGAAAGGCCGAAGAATACTGCAGTATCGCCCTTGGGGCCGATATTGGCCGAGCAGTGCATCGGCATCACGCCCTGTTCGGGCAGCAGATAGTTGAGGATGCCGAAAACCGACTTCTTCATTTCGCCAGCATAGGCCGTGCCACCGATCAGGATCAGCTTTTCGGTGAAGTTGACTGCGATCACCGTCTCACTGCGGCAGCCATGACGCGCAGGATCAGCGCGGAAGCTGGGCAGATTGATAATCGTATATTCGGGCACCAGATCGGCAAGTTCGCTTGCTTCGGGACGAACGAGCAATGTGCGGATGAACAGATTATGCCAGGCGAATTCGTTGATGACGCGCACATTGACGCGATATTCGGGTTGCGAACCGCCGAACAGGTCGGCGACATATAATTTGTCTTTGGCCGCAAGTGCGGCGATGAAATCTTCCTTCAACGCGGCGAAATGCGCGGGATCCATCGCGACATTGGTCTTGCCCCAATGGATGCTGTTTTCGGTCGTCGCGTCGCGGACGATGAATTTGTCCGACGCCGAACGGCCAGTATGCTTGCCCGTTTCAACGACCAGCGGCCCCTCTTTCGCCAGATGGCCCTCACCATTTGCCAAAGCCGATTCGACCAGCTGGGCGGTCCCGAGATTCCAGAAGATATTTGCTGGAGTGTTAATGCCTTGTTTTTCAAGCGAGAAGTTCGGCGTAACGGACACGATGGCTTCCTTTGTGCGAGAGCGGTGCATAGGTATGCACGGGGAATGCAGCGGCCCCTAACCTACCACTGACTTTTCGTCAAACCGTCGGACGTGCAAATTTACCCAAAGAAAATTGTCACACTCTGCAACACCAGCTTTCCCGCTTGGCATTGAAGGTTCAGGATTGCCTTCTTATAAGCGCGTCAATGTCCGCCACCATTGCCCTTGTCGACGACGACCGCAACATATTGACCTCGGTCTCGATCGCCATGCAGGCGGAAGGCTATGTCACGCGCCTTTACCCCGACGGCGAAGCGGCACTCAAAGCCCTGATAGAAAACCCCGCCGACCTGGGCATTTTCGACATCAAGATGCCACGCATGGACGGGCTCGAACTGCTTCGCCGCCTGCGCGAAAAATCGGATATGCCGGTTATCTTTCTGACCTCGAAAGACGAGGAGCTGGACGAAGCGCTGGGTCTGGCAATGGGCGCCGATGATTATATCACCAAGCCCTTTTCGCAGCGACTTCTGGTCGCGCGGGTCAAGGCAATATTGCGGCGGACCGCTGTTCGCAGCCGACCTGCGGAAGACGCGAATCGTGACGAACCCGAGCCGCTACTTCGCGGTGATCTGGAGATGGATCCAGCTCGCCACCATGTGAAGTGGAAGGACAAGCCCGTGACATTGACTGTCACCGAATTCATGATCCTTGAGGCCCTAGCGACCCGACCGGGTGTGGTGCGCACGCGCAGCCAGTTGATGGACATCGCCTATCATGACGACATTTATGTCGATGATCGTACGATCGATAGCCATATCAAAAGGTTGCGGCGCAAATTCCGCGAAATCGACCCCGAATTTTCGGCAATCGACACGCTCTATGGTGCGGGATATCGCTTTGCAGACGCCTGACGCCGACCGTTTCCAGCTGCGCTGGAGCCGCAAACTTTCGCTCACCTCGCGCATATTGGCGGTGAACCTGTTTGCCTTGGCGCTGATGGCAAGCGGGCTGTTTTTTCTCGACAGTTACCGGACCCGGCTGGTCGCCGAGCGGCAGGCGGCTGCAGAATCGCAAATCAAATTGCTGGCCACAAGCCTGGCCG
>JAGNSY010000074.1 GCA_017987825.1 Sphingorhabdus sp.
CGTTCGCTTGCCGACAACGCAGCCGAACTCGAAATGGCGCTGGCATCGGGCGACGTGAAGGTACCCAATGGGGCCTCGGCTGAGGAAGAAGAAAAGTTCCTCGCTTCGGTTCAAAAACAACCGACCGCTGGTCCCAGCACCTTTGCAACAGGCGGCGACGTTTCGCGCTTTCAGCGCAGCAGCGTTCCCGCGATCACACCTGTGCAGATTGCGACCGAAGCCGTGAAGGTTGAGAGGCAGATCGAACAGGTTCGCCGTGGCAGTGTCGTTCGCGTGTCTCGCGCAGGTGCTGTCGAAGAAGTCAATGTGGACCGGAGGTAGTAAAATGACCATCAAATCACTCATGAAAACCGGTGCCGCAGCAATCGTTTTCGCTGCATCGATTTCCACCGCAGCTAACGCGGCTCCCGCAAAAGCCGAACCTGCAGCATCGAAAACCGGCGGCCGACTAATCGTTCTTTCGGTCGGGCGCGGTGAGCAGATCAACCTCGGCTCTTCAGTTTCTGACGTTGTTGTGTCGAACCCGGCAATCGCCGATGTAGATGTTCGCAGCCCCCGTCAGATATATATTCTGGCGAAAGGCCCTGGCGAAACGACGGTCTATGCAACCGATTCTGCCGGTCGGACCGTGTATTCAGCAACCATTCGCGTCGGCAACAATCTCGACTCGATTGATCAGATGCTGTTGCTCGCAATGCCCGAGGCCGACATCAAGGTTTCGACCATGAACGGCGTCGTATTGCTAACTGGTACTGTCGCCCAGCCTGAAGACGTCCAGGAAGCCGAAATGCTGGTTCAAGCGTTCATCGGCGACCAAACCAAAGTCGTCAGCCGACTGAAGACGGCGGTGCCTATGCAGGTCAACCTGCAGGTCCGCATCGCTGAAGTCAGCCGTTCGCTTGCAAAAGAGATCGCGTCGAACTTCAAGACACGCGACAATGATGGCAATGGCCTTATTTTCGGTGTCGGTCGTGGCCGTAACGTGGGTACCATCGGCGATCTCGACACTTCCGGGCTTCCGCGCCTCGACGCATCGTCGCTTTATGGGTTGCCCGCTGGTTCGCTCTCGTTGCCTTTCAATCCTGCAACCGGCCAATTCATAACGGGTGGGACGCAATATACGTTCAACAACCCGGTCGGTAGCAATGTGTTAAATCTTGCGGGCAAATTGTTTGGTATCGACGTGGCAGCCGCGTTCGATATTGCTGAACGCGCAGGTCTTTCAACCACACTCGCGCAGCCGAACCTGACAACCATGTCAGGTGAATCCGCCGAATTTCTCGCGGGTGGACAGTTTCCGATCCCTGTTGCCGACAATTTCGGTTCGGTCTCCGTGCAGTTCCGCGATTTTGGCGTCAGCTTACGCTACACGCCAACCGTTCAAGCTGACGGTCGCATCCTGTTGCGTGTCCGTCCGGAAGTCTCCGATATCTCGTCGCAGGGCGCTGTTCGTATCGCAGGTACCGAAATTCCCGCAATCACGACGCGTATGGCAGAAACCACTGTTGAACTTGGTTCGGGCCAGAGCTTCATGATTGCGGGCCTGCTTTCCAACTCGGCAAGCACCTCGGTCGACAAATATCCGGGGCTGGGCGATGTCCCGGTACTCGGCGCTCTGTTCAAGTCGAACGGGTGGAAGCGCAACGAGACTGAACTGGTCATCGTCGTAACGCCTTATCTGGTGAAGCCGGTTTCGGAATCAGAAATCAAGCTGCCCACCGATGGCTATAATACACCGAGCGATCTGGAACGGATTCTTTTGAACAAGACTGCGTCCAATCAATCTGGTTCGACCGACCGACCTATGCCGACACTGGCTCCTGACGATGTGAAGGGCCCGGAATTTGGCACAGTTAGCGAAGCCGCGCCGGCAATAAGCCCGAAGCAGGCCAAGAAAACCCAATCTGGTGAAGCAGGGTCAGCACCCGGCTTCAGCTTTAATTGAGCGACGTGAGGAGCATGAACATGCGTGCAAAACTGATTTTGACGGCGTCTTTAGCCTTCACGCTCGCCGGATGCGGTGCAACGGGCTCGAATACCTCAATGTATTCGACCAACCAACCGGTGGTACAGCGCAGCAACTATGCCCTCGACGTTAATGTCGATGGCACAAGTGGAATTTCACCATTCGAACAAAACCGTATCGCGGAATGGTTTGAAGCGATGAAGGTGCGATTTGGTGACCGCATCGCAGTGGACTTCGGCGATAGCTTCCCCGACGCCTCTACCAAGCAGGCCGTGAGCGACCTTGCAGCCAAGCACGGTTTGCTTTTGAGTGAGACGGCACCGGTCACGGCTGGCGCCATAGTGCCGGGTACTGCCAGGGTCGTAGTTACCCGTTCGACTGCAAGTGTCCCTAATTGCCCGAATTGGACCAAGACAACCGAGGCAAACTACAACTCCAGCAACCATCCGAACTACGGCTGCGCAACAAACAGCAATATGGCTGCGATGGTCGCTGATCCCGAAGATCTTGTCCGTGGTCGCGAATCCACCCCCGAAAATAGTCGCGGTGGATCACGTAAAAAAGCTGGAGGCGCAAACTAATGAACGCACCATTTAAAAGTGTTTCGGCTGGCGCCCGAGATCCGTTCACAGCCTATGTCTGCGACGATCTGACCCTAGATGTTGTGCGCACAGTGTGCGATGACATGGGGTGGCCGCAGGAAAAAGCCTTCAAGGGTGGCTTGCGCAACGCCGTCCAGTCGCTGTCGGTGTCGGCAAGCCCGCAGATTCTGCTGGTTGACCTGTCAGAGTCGGGTGATCCGATTTCGGACATCAACGGACTGGCAGAAGTTTGCGAACCGGGAACGGTCGTCATCGCGATGGGCCAGGTCAATGATGTCCGCCTTTATCGCGATCTGATGCTCTCTGGCTTGCAGGATTATTTGCTCAAGCCGGTCAGCCCGGATGCGCTGCGCGATGCAGTCACCCATGCACAAATGATCCTCAATGCGCCCAAGCATGACGACGGCGCAAAGGAACATCCGCATCTATCGACGGCTATCATCGGCACGCGGGGCGGCGTCGGCGCTTCAACCATAGCAACCTCGATTGCCTGGTTGCTGTCCGAACGCATGGGCCACCTCACCGGCCTTCTCGATCTCGATGTCCACTTTGGAACGGGGGCGCTTGCGCTTGATCTGGAACCGGGACGTGGTCTGACTGACGCGATCGACAATCCGAGCCGCATCGACGGGCTTTTTATTGAGCGCGCAACGATCAAGGCCAACGACAAGCTTTCGATCCTGTCAGCTGAAGCTGCGATCAGTAGCCCGATCATGACTGACGGTTCTGCTTTCTTCCAGCTACAGGAAGAATTCAGGGCGGCTTTCGAGAATACTGTCATCGATTTGCCGCGGAATATGCTGATCGCCTATCCGCACCTGTTGCACGACGTAAATGTTGCAGTGATCGTCTGCGAACTGACTTTGGCTTCGGCGCGCGACGCCATTCGCTTGCTTGCATGGCTGCGTGCAAATGCACCATCTTGCCAGACGATCGTTGTTGCGAACAAAGCTCAAGCCGGTGGTATCGAGATTTCGCGCAAAGATTTCGAGAGCTCGATCGAACGCAAGATTGACCTCCTCATCCCGCTCGACGCCAAAGCGACCGCACAAGCCGCCAAACTGGGTAAACCGCTGGTCGATTCAGTCCGGTCGAGCAAGGTTGCATCTGGCATTGTGGCGTTGGCCGATATGATAAAGTCGACAGGCGTCGCTGCAGAAGAAGCGATTGAGACAAAAGCGGAATCGTCGAAAAAGTCTATGATGGCCGGTTTCAAATCGTTGTTGGCAAAAAAATAACACTCAATTGCGATATCTGTTTCCCAGCCGGGAAATTGATTGGGCAGAGGCGGTAAGAAATGAACAATCTGGTTCTTATTCTCGGTTTTGTGGTTTCGCTAGGCCTATTGGCATTTGCGTTCGCTGGACCGGCAACTGGCAAAGCGGCAAGCCGACGTCTCAGCGCCGTAAAAATCCGCCATTCGGACTCGGTGGACGCAAAACTCGAGCAGCAAATGCGCAAAGCTGTTGCTGCACGGCGTCCCATCATGTTCACCGAGGGGACAAAAATGAGCGCCGCCGACAGGCTGCGGCTTCGCCTCCAGCAGACCGGCAAGAAATGGGCACTAAACCAGTATCTTTACGTCAGCGGCGGGATTTTCATCGCCCTCTTTGGACTATTGACGATCAGAGGCGCGCCCATGTTGCTCGCAATTGGCGGCGCAACATTTCTTGCGCTGGCAGTGCCGCATTTTTCCGTCAGTTACTTGATCCGCAAACGTATCAACGACTTCACGTCCAAGTTTCCGGAAGCGATCGAATTGCTGGTGCGCGGTTTGAAGTCGGGCCTTCCGGTAGGTGAAACGCTGGGCGTCGTTGCCCGCGAAATTCCAGGTCCGGTCGGTGAAGAGTTCAAGATCGTAACCGAGAAAATCAAGATCGGTAAGACCATGGAAGACGCACTGCAGGATACTGCAGACCGACTGGGTACACCCGAATTCCAGTTTTTCGTGATCACTTTGGCAATTCAGCGCGAAACTGGCGGTAATCTCGCAGAAACGCTGTCGAATCTTGCCGATGTTTTGCGCAAGCGCGCACAGATGAAGCTCAAAATTCGGGCAATGTCGTCCGAATCTAAAGCATCCGCTTATATCGTCGGATCGTTGCCATTCGTCGTTTTCGGACTGGTTTGGTCGGTAAACCCAGAATATCTCTCCGGCTTTTTTGTCGAGCAGCGACTGATGATCGCCGGTGTCATCGGCTTGGTCTGGATGGGTATCGGCGTTGGCATCATGGCCAAAATGGTCAGCTTTGAAATCTAAGGGACAGGATCGAGAAAGATGAATAGCGCTCAGCCTCCTGGACCAGAAATCATGGGCATTGATGTCATGTGGGTGGCCACGTTGATGACAGCAGTCGCCAGTTTTGCGGTAATCCTCGCGATCTATGCTGCGGTCACGGTTCGTGACCCGATGGTCAAACGCGTAAAGGCGCTCAACGAACGGCGCGAACAGTTAAAGGCCGGTATTTCCGCGTCGACTGCGAAGAAGCGTGCCAAGTTGGTCCGCAACACCGAAACGACCGACAGAATGCGCCAAATGCTGTCGTCGCTAAAGGTGCTGCAGGATGACCAGATCAAGGTAGCCCAGCAAAAGCTGGCTCAGGCGGGTATCCGTCGCAAGGAGCTAGCGGTCGCAATCATTTTCAGCCGGCTGGTTGGACCAATCTTGCTGGGTGGTGGCGCTGCGCTGTGGATTTACGGGATGGGCGGCCTCGCGGACTGGACGACGTTCAAGCGTTTTGCTGCGTTCGCTGGCCTTACCATTTTGGGCTACAAGGCTGCTGACATCTATCTCGGCAACCTGATCCAGAAGCGCACCGATGCAATCCGCAAGGGTCTTCCCGATGCGCTCGACTTGCTCGTCATTTGTGCCGAAGCCGGCCTGACGGTCGACTCTGCTTTCAACCGGGTAGCCAAAGAATTGGGACGTGGCTTCCCAGAACTTGGCGATGAGTTTGCGCTTACTGCGATCGAATTGGGCTTTCTTACCGAACGCCGCATGGCATTCGAAAACCTAGCCTATCGCGTCGATCTCGATTCGGTGAAGGGCGTGGTTACGACCATGATCCAGACCGAAAAATACGGCACGCCGCTTGCCTCTGCGCTGCGTGTGCTCTCGGCCGAATTCCGTAACGAACGTATGATGCGTGCTGAAGAAAAGGCTGCCCGTCTGCCAGCGATTATGACGGTGCCGCTGATTCTGTTCATTCTGCCGACACTGTTCATCGTGATCCTTGGCCCAGCGGCCTGCTCGATCAGCGATGCCTTCATCAGGAAATAAACAACCAATCTAATCAAAGAAAAAGGCGGGAGTTACATCCCGCCTTTTTTGATTCAGGCCGCAACGACCTTTTGCTCGATAACTCCGAATATCGGATGGTGCTTTTCATCCTCCATCCAGATGCGAACTGTGTCACCTGGTTTCATAAAAGATGTTTCAGGCTTGCCACCCTTAATCGTCTCGATCGTCCGCACTTCGGCTAGGCAGCTATAGCCCAGACCGCCCTCTGCTATCGGCTTGCCGGGGCCGCCATCGGCATCGCGGTTGGATACAGTGCCTGAACCGATGATCGTGCCAGCAGATAAATTGCGCGTCTTCGCGGCGTGGGCGACGAGTTGGCCGAAATCGAAGGTCATGTCGACGCCTGCATCGGCGCGGCCCAAAGGCTGGCCATTCAGATCGACGCACAATGCACCATGCAGCTTTCCGCCATCCCAGCGGCTGCCCAAGGTTTCGGGCGTCACAAACACGGGTGAGAAAGCACTTGCCGGTTTTGACTGGAAAAAGCCGAAACCCTTGGCCAGTTCGTCAGGGATAAGGCCGCGCAACGACACATCGTTGGTCAGGCCGACGAGCCGGATATAGTCCTTCGCCTCTTGCGCACGCACACCCATCGGAACGTCGCCTGTGACAACCACGACTTCCGCTTCCATGTCACATCCCCATGCGAAATCGCCCAGAGGAATATCGTCGCGTGGCCCAAGAAAACCGTCCGACCCTCCTTGATACATAAGTGGGTCGTGCCAAAAGCTGTCTGGCATTTCCGCACCGCGCGCCTGCCGGACGAGTGCGACATGGTTCACATAGGCTGAGCCATCTGCCCATTGATAGGCACGCGGCAGCGGCGATGCGGCATCATGTTCATGGAAACGCTCTCGCGGGATAACTCCATGTTCCAGATCAGTCGCCAAAGCTTCCAGCTTGGGCGCGATCCTCTCCCAATCATCCAGCGCAGCCTGAAGTGTCGCGCAAATATGTGAGGCACCGGCATACCATGCGAGGTCATGGGAAACGACCACCAGTTGGCCATCGCGTCCGGATTTCAAAGAAGCAAGTTTCATAGAGGCATCCTGTTTTGGTGTTTCATCATGGCCGGATTAGGGACTTGCAGCAATCGCTATATCCTGCCTAAATTATCGAAATTGGGGAGACAGAGGTTATGCGGTGGAAGACGCTGGCCGCCACGCTTCTCGTTGCAACCGCGATGGCGGGTCCGTCGACCAGTCAGGTCGGTTTCAACAACCGCGAGGCGGCCGAAAATGGCTGGTCGATGGAGCAGAACCGCAGTGCGGCGTGGCACTATGCGCAGCACCGGCGGCTGTCGTCCGCCCTCGGCACGCTGCAGCCTCAAAGACAGGGCATCATCGACGCCTATGTGGTTTCGATTGGGCTCGATTCCGATCCGGTTTTCGGGCGAGAGGCGGGCGAGACCCAGAAAGTGCTGACCCGGCGCTATGGCGCCACTGGTCGTTCGATCTTTCTCGCGGCGGGGACGGGCAACGAAACCATTGGCACACCGCAGGGTTCGCCGCCCAATCTGGCGACCGCGCTGGCAGCCGTTGCTGCGAAGATGAATGTGAAGGAGGATGTGCTTGTCCTCTTTGCGACCACCCACGGTGACCCCAAGCTGGGGCTTGTCTATCGTGACGGCAACAATGCGGTCGGGATGATTGCACCCAAGCGGCTTGCCAAATTGCTCGACGATCTGGGTATCGAGCGGCGGCTGATCGTCCTGTCCGCCTGCTTTTCCGGCGTTTTCGTTCCCGCGCTCAACGGCGATCAGTCTGTGATTATCACCGCCGCCTCGTCGCAACGGACTTCCTTTGGCTGTAATCCCGGCAATGACTGGACTTTTTTTGGCGATGCCTTCGTCAACACGGCGTTGCGCAAGCCGCAAAGCCTTGAAAAGGCCAATGACGAAGCCCGGTCTTTGATCACCTTGTGGGAAGCAGGCCGAGGCCTCATTCCCTCCGACCCGCAATTCTTCATCGGCGACAAGGCACGCGTCTGGCTCGATGCGCTGGAATCGCGAATGCCCAAGACCGAAACGCCCAAAGTCGGGCGCGCCGCCAACGAAACGACCTGACAGCACCGCTATTCGGACGCTTCGATCGATTCCTTGTGCAGCCATTCGGCATGGCGCGGCGCGGTTTTGGTCTTGCTCCAATCATCGAGCATCATCGGAGCGACGCGCTTCAACTCTGCATATTGCTCGTCGGTGCCGATGTCGCAGGCCAGCTCCAACCTGTGTCCATTTGGGTCGAAGAAATAGATTGAGCGGAAAATGCCGTGAAAGGTCGGCCCGATCACATCGATACCGAGCGCCTCGATATGCGCCTTCGCCGCCTTTAGCGTATCGAAATCGGCGACCTTGAATGCCAGATGCTGCACCCATGCCGGGGTCTTCTCATCACGCCCCATTTCGGGCTGATTTGGCAATTCAAAGAACGCCAGCACATTGCCGCCGCCGCATTCGAGGAAGATGTGCATATAGGGATCATATTCGCCGGTCGACGGCACATGATCCTCGGCAAAGGCAGTCGTATAGTTGAAGCCCAGCACGCGGGCATACCAATCAACCGTTTCTTTCGCGTCCTTGCAACGATAGGCGACGTGGTGGATGCGGTCGGTCTTGAACGGGACGGTCATTCGGCCACCTCCAGCACACCGCGTTCGATCTGGTCGCGTTCGATGCTTTCGAACAGCGCCTTGAAATTGCCTTCGCCAAAGCCCTCGTCGCCGCGGCGCTGGATGAATTCGAAGAAGACCGGGCCGATTTCGGGTTGTGCAAAGATCTGCAACAGCAGGCGGGGTGTTCCGCCCTCGGTGGTGCCGTCAAGCAAGATGCCGCGTGATTTGATGGCATCCACCGGCTCGCCATGTCCGGGCAGACGCTGGTCGAGCATCGCATAATAGGTGTCAGGCGGCGGGGTCATGAAGGTGACGCCCAGTTTTTTGAGATTATCCCAGCAGGCGAGCAGATCGTCACAGATCAGGGCGATATGCTGGATACCCTCACCATTATAAGCACGCAGATATTCTTCAATCTGGCCGCCACCGGCCTTGCCCTCTTCATTGAGCGGAATGCGGATCTTGCCGTCAGGCGCGGTCATCGCTTTGGAGGTGAGGCCGGTATATTCGCCCTTGATGTCGAAATAGCGGATTTCGCGGAAGTTGAAGATCCGCTCGTACCAGGCCGCCCAATGCGCCATGCGGCCGCCATAGACATTGTGCGTCAGGTGATCGATCGACTTGAAACCGGCGCCGACCGGGAAATGCTCGACGCCAGGCAGATAAACAAAATCGATGTCGTAGATCGACAGCGCATCGGGATATTCGAGCGTAGCATAGCGATCGACCAGATAGATGAAGGCGCCGCCAATGCCCTTGATCGCGGGGATGCGCAGTTCCATGACGCCGGTCTTGCTTTCGACCGGTTCGGCACCGCGTTCGAGGGCTTCCTTATAGGCCTTGGCCGCATCCTTGACGCGGAAGGCCATGCCGCAGGCCGAGGGGCCATGTTCGGCGGCGAAGTAAGCCGCGGGGCTGCGGGGTTCATAATTGGCGATCAGGTTGATTTCGCCCTGCCGCCAAAGGTGCACATCCTTTGAACGATGCTGGGCAACGCGGGTGAAGCCCATGCTTTCGAACACGGGTTCGAGGACGCCCTTTTCAGGGGCGCTGAATTCGACAAATTCGAAGCCATCAAGGCCGAGGGGGTTTTCAAACAGATCGGGCATGAGAAATCATCCAGAGATAACTGACCTATGTTCGGGGATCCCGAATCCTGTAGATAGTATCAATTGAAACCAGTTTGCGCAAGCGCGCATCCCGAGGCGCGGTCAATCCGCCTTGCGCTCCATCTCGCTCACCCGCGCGCGCAGCTTGGCGAGCAAGCCGGCGAGTTGCGCCGCCTCTTCATTGCCCAAAATGCCTTCAATCTCGGATTCAACCGAAAGCGCCAGCGGCACGATCTGGTCGTACA
>JAGNSY010000232.1 GCA_017987825.1 Sphingorhabdus sp.
TTTACATCGTGCCGACGCATGTCTCCGAGATGTTCTCGACCCATCCTGCAACCGAGAACCGGATTGCCGAGCTGGAGGCTTTGGCGGAGCAGATGGGTTCTGGGCCCCGCCGCAGCGCGCTTGATCCTATTGGAGGTAGGTAAGATGGAACACTCATGTTGTCATCCCCGCGAAAGCGGGGATCCATGGCCTGAGACCAAGGCTTAAACCCACGGTTCAGACCATGGACCCCCGATCAAGTCGGGGGTGACAAAGTGCTGCTATTTCGATTGTAGTGAATACGCCCGCAGCCTAAGCGGGGCGCAATGAACACCCGTCCTACCACCGCCACCGGCCTTGCCGCGCGCCGCACCGCGCTGCGTATGCTCGACGCTTGCCTGCGCACCGGCCAACCACTCGATCAGGCGGCGAGCGCGATGGCGAAGGGGCTTGAGCCTTCGGACCGGGCGCTGTCGATTGCGATCGCGCAAGAGGTGCTGCGCTGGCTTCCTGATCTCGACCTGCTGATCGACAGCCAAACCCGTCTTCCGTTGGCGGAAGATGCCAAGGCGCGGATGGTTTTGCGCATGGCACTGGCGCAGATGCTGCGACTGGGCACCCCACCGCACGCCGCTATCTCGACGGCCCTGCCGCTGCTCGACAAGGGGCCAAGACGGTTGGTGCATGGGGTGCTGGGATCGCTCTGGCGGCTACAACCGACTTTGCCCGAGGCACCGAGCTTGACACATCCGGTGGCCGACCGCTGGAAAGCAGCATGGGGTGCTGAAATGGTTGAAGCGGCGCGGGTCGCCTTGGCCGAACCACCCGCGCTGGATCTGGTTCTGGCCGACCCCTCGCAGACCGCCAAATGGGTTGAAGAACTTGAAGGCACCAGCCTCGCACCCGGCCATATCCGGCTGGCGCGCGGGTCGGCTATCGAGATGTTGCCGGGCTATGCCGAGGGGGCATGGTGGGTGCAGGATCTGGCGGCGAGTCTGCCGGCGCGATTGCTGGGGCAAGGCCATCATTCAGAGATAGCTGACCTATGTGCGGCCCCTGGTGGCAAGACGATGCAGTTGGCGAGTCAGGGTTGGAATGTGACAGCGCTCGACAAATCGGCGAAGCGGTTGGAGCGGTTGCAGGCCAATCTGGAACGGACCGGGCTGACGGCGAAATCCAACATTGGCGATGTGCTGACATGGGAGCCGGAAGCGCCGTTCGGCGCCGTCCTGCTCGATGCGCCGTGTAGTGCGACCGGCACTTTCCGACGTCATCCCGATGTGCTCCACCGCATTGGCCCGAAGCAGGTCGCAGAACTGGTCGAGCTGCAGACGGCGATGCTCGATAAGGCGGCGGCGATGGTCAAGCCCGGCGGCACGCTGGTCTATGCCACCTGTTCGCTCGAACCCGAAGAAGGCGAGCAGCAGGCCGATGCCTTCCTCGCGCGACACAGCCATTTTGCCAAAGCCAAAATCGACACCGCCCTGCTGCCCGAAGGTATCGCGCCGAAAGACGGCTATATCCGGACGCTGCCCGGTATGCTCGCCGACAAGGGCGGGCTCGACGGCTTCTTCATTGCCTGCTTCACCCGCGCGCAATAAGGTCGGGCGATGCAAGCGCCTACCCTCACCACCGACCGCCTGATCCTCGCCCCCATAAGCCTCGATCATTGGGAGGCCTATGCCGCGGCATGGGCCGATCCGGCGATGACCGAGTTTATCGGCGGCAAGCCGCGCACCCGCACCGAAAGCTGGGGCAAGTTCCTCGCCGCCGCCGCGCTGTGGCAGTTCATGGGCTATGGCTATTGGTCGTTCCTAGATCGGGCGAGCGGAAAATTCCTTGGCAATGGCGGGCTATCCTGGTTCGAACGCGGGGTAGCCGGGCTTGAAGGCGTTCCCGAAGCAGGCTGGGCTTTTATTCCTGACGCATGGGGCAAGGGGCTGGCCACCGAAGCGATGGCGGCAGTTTTGAAATGGGCGGACGAGGAACTCAAAGCGCCCGAAATTCGCTGCATCATCGATCCGGGGAATCAGGCCTCGCGCCGCGTCGCCGACAAGCTGGGCTTCCGCTTTCTGCAGGTCACTGACGAAGCGATGGGCCGTATCGAGCTGTTTTCCCGACAACGCGGTGGATAAATCAGTGGATTAGTTGTGTATGAAGCGGTGCTCACCTTGCCCCTGCCGCCCAGTCTCGCTAAGCGCCAGCCATGAACGCTCCCGTCCGCATTGCGCCTTCGATCCTCTCCGCCGACTTCGCGCGTCTGGGGGAAGAGGTGCGCGCGATTGACGAGGCAGGGTGCGACTGGATCCATGTCGACGTCATGGACGGCCATTTCGTCCCCAACATCACCATCGGCCCCGCTGTCGTAAAGGCGCTGCGCCCGCACAGCGCAAAGCCGTTCGACGTCCATCTGATGATTTCGCCGGTCGACCAATATGTGAAAGATTTTGCCGACGCAGGCGCGGATATCATCTCCTTCCATCCAGAGGCAGGCCCGCACCCGCACCGCACGGTGCAGTTGATCCACTCGCTCGGCAAGAAGGCGGGGATCGTGCTCAATCCGCATACCCCTGCCAAGATGCTCGATTATCTGATCGAGGATATCGACCTTGTGCTGGTGATGAGCGTCAATCCCGGCTTTGGCGGGCAGAGCTTCATTTCAAGCCAGCTGCGCAAGATCGAAGCGA
>JAGNSY010000233.1 GCA_017987825.1 Sphingorhabdus sp.
TTGCCGTCATTGAGTTCGCTGTCGCGTGCCTCTTTGAACCAGCTGTCGAAAATCGAATAGGGATCTTGGCTTTCCATATTGCCCCGATAGGCTAGACTGGGCGTTCAAGGAAGGGGGGACTGCCATGCAAATGCCGTGGGAGACGATTTTCGAATATGCAAACATCTATGCGATGGTCTGCTGGCTGGTGCTGCTTTTCGCACCAAAGCGCGAACAGGTGCTGCCGCTGCTGTTCATGGGCGGGTGCGGGTTACTGGCTGCGACCTACACGGTGCTCATAGTCGGGCTGATGAGCGGGACGCTGGATGCCGCAGGGCCGCGTTCGCAGGATTTCTCTTCGCTAGCGGGCGTGATGGGGCTGTTTGACAGCAAAGGCGGCGCGACGATCGGCTGGATCCACTATCTCGCCTTCGATCTGTTCGTCGGCATTTGGGCTGCGCGCAACGCTGACCGGCGCGGGATTGCCCGCTGGATGCAGATCCCGGTTCTGTCCTTCATCTTCCTGCTGGGTCCGCTGGGGCTGGTTCTTTATCTGGCGCTTCGCACATTTGCCGGAAAAAGCGTGGAAAATGGCATCGCACCGAGTTGACTCGCGGCGCTGTAATGCCAATCTAATACAGAGAGTTTGAACACAGGGACCAGAATGGCCGATCCATATTCCATATTGGGCGTTTCCAAGGGCGCAGACGAGAAGGCGATCAAAAGCGCCTATCGCAAGCTCGCCAAGGAACTGCATCCTGACAAGAACAAGGATAACCCCAAGGCGTCCGAACGGTTCAGCGATGTCACGCGCGCCTATGACCTGCTGTCCGACGCGCAAAAGCGCGGCCAATATGATCGCGGAGAAATCGACGAAAATGGCCAGCCGCGTTCGCCCTTTGGCGGCGGTTTTGGCGGGGGCAGCCCGTTCAGCGGTGGCGGACCGCGGCCCGGCCAGGGTGGGAATTTCGAATTTGGCGCGGGCGGGATCGACCTTGGCGACATTTTCGACGGGCTGTTCGGCGGCGGTGCAGGCGCTCGTCCCGGAGGCCCGCGGCCGCAACCCGGCCCGCCACCCAAGGGCGCGAACATCGCCTATGATCATCTGGTGTCGTTCACCGATGCCGCCAAGCTGGAGCCACAGCGGATCACCCTGCGCGACGGCAAGACAGTCGAGTTCAAACTGCCCGCCGGTGCGATCAGCGGTCAGCAAATCCGCATTCCCGGCAAAGGTGCAGCCGGCCCGGGCGGCAATGGTGACGCTATGGTCACGCTCAAAATCGGCAAACACCCCTTTTACGAGCGCGATGGCGACAATATCCGGCTCGAGCTGCCGATCAGCCTGAAAGAAGCGATCAACGGCGCAAAAGTAAAGGTGCCGACGATAGACGGCGCAGTGATGCTGAGCGTGCCTGCTGGCGCGCAATCGGGCACCACGATGCGCATCAAGGGACGGGGCTTTGCGAAGAAGGGTGGAGCCAATTCCCCCGATGGACGCGGCGACCAGCTCGTGACTCTGCACATCCGACTGCCCGCCGATATGGCGGCACTGGCAGCCTTGGCCGAAGCCTTGCCCGACGATCCGAACATCCGTTCCGACCTTGGTCTCTGAACACTCTCCTCTCTCGCCCGAGGCGCGCGCGCACGATCCGCGCCCGCATCCGGAGAGCGAGGTTGAGTGGTTCCACCATCTCGATCCCTGGCATCAGGCAAAGGAGGTCGTCCGCCGCGTGGTCGTTGGCGTCTATAGCGACGGTTTTGTCCATGCCGGGAATTTTGCCTATCTGTCGATTGTTGCGCTGTTCGCATTCTGCATCGTGGCCGCCGCCATCGCGGGGAGTTTGGGGCAGACCGAATCCGGCCTTGCCCTGATCGATGCCTTTTTCAAAACCGTGCCCAATAGCGTCGAAGCCGCATTGGAAGAGCCGGTGCATGCCGCCATGTCCGCGCGCTCGGGCCCGCTTTTGTGGCTGAGCGCAATTGTCAGCCTGTGGACCACGACCAGTTTGATCGAAACGATCCGCGACGTCCTCCACCGCGCCTATGGCACGCAGCCCGAACGCTGGTTCTGGCAATATCGTCTCGGCAGTTTTGTCGTCATTGTCGCTGCGGTAATCTTGGCGATGATGGCCTTTT
Source organism: Sphingorhabdus sp. (assembly GCA_017987825.1). GTDB lineage: Bacteria > Pseudomonadota > Alphaproteobacteria > Sphingomonadales > Sphingomonadaceae > Sphingorhabdus_B. The sequence goes on from JAGNSY010000233.1 coordinate 2,116, forward strand.
CGGCACAGGTATTGGTCGTGACGATCGAGGATCTGGTCTATCGCTTCATCCCCGCTGCCGAACGCGCGGCAGACTATTTCGCCTGGGGTCGCATCATACCGTTCGGCATCCTCTTCCTTGCCATCTACATCATCTATCGTGGGTTAGCTCCGCGCCAATATCGCGGACGGATTTTCCCCAAATGGCCCGGCGCGGTGCTGGTCAGCGTCTGGTGGGTCGGCTGCACGATGGTGCTGCCCTGGTTCGTTTCGAGCATCACCAATTATGACCTGACCTATGGCAGCCTTGCAGGGGTGATGATCGCGCTGATCTTCTTCTACCTTGTGGGCCTTGGCATGGTCACTGGTGCACAACTTAACGCCGCACTGGCCAATGCGACCGAAAATGGCTTAAAGGGCAGTTCGGGAACAGGAAAAGACAATCAGGAGTTCATCCAGACATGACCGGTTTGATGGCAGGGAAACGTGGCCTCATCATGGGCCTCGCCAATGACAAGTCGCTTGCATGGGGCATTGCGCAGCGGCTGAAGGCCGAAGGTGC
>JAGNSY010000234.1 GCA_017987825.1 Sphingorhabdus sp.
GCTGTGCTGGCGGGGGATTCGCTGCACGCATTGGCTTTTGAGATCCTGTCTGACCCCGAAACCCATCCTGATCCGTTCACACGCGGCGAAATGATTGCGACATTGGCCAAGGCCAGCGGACCCGATGGCATGGCGGGCGGGCAGATGATGGACCTTGAAGCCGAAAAATCGAGCTTCGATCTGCCGACCGTCACCCGATTGCAGGCCTTGAAGACCGGTGCACTGATCGCCGCGAGTGTCGAAATGGGCGCCATACTCGGCCATGTGCCGCCCGAAGGCCGTGTCCATTTGCGCGGCTATGCGCGCGACATCGGCCTCGCCTTCCAGATCGTCGACGACATCATGGATGTCGAGGGCGACGAGGCGCTGGCGGGGAAGGCACTGCATAAGGATGCCGATGCAGGCAAGGCGACCTTCGTCTCGCTGATGGGGCTGGAACGCGCCAAGCAGCAGGCCGAAATGCTGGTCGAGCAATCGATCAACCATCTGGCCAGCTATGGCCGCGAGGCGGATCTGCTGCGCGGTATTGCGCGCTATGTGCTCGAACGGGATCGTTGAGGGGGAGGGAATCATGAAGCGTATCGGCGTCTATCCGGGAACTTTCGATCCCATCACCCTTGGCCATATGGATATCATCGCGCGCGGCGCGAAACTGGTCGACGAATTGGTGATCGGTGTGACCACAAATATCGCGAAGTCACCGATGTTCAACGACGATGAACGGATGGCGATGGTGGAGCGCGAAGTTAAGAGCCAAGGCATCAGCAACACCCGCGTCGTCGGCTTCAATTCGTTGCTGATGGACTTTGCCGATGCGCAGGGTGCGGCGGTCGTCATCCGCGGCATCCGCGGGGTAACTGACTTCGAATATGAATATCAGCTCACTGGCATGAACCGGCAGTTGAATGACCGGGTGGAAACCATCTTCCTGATGGCCGATGTTGCGCTGCAACCCATTGCCAGCCGGCTGGTCAAGGAAATCGCGATTTATGGCGGCAATATTTCAAAGTTTGTGACGCCGACTGTCCGGAACGAGGTTGTCGCGCGGGTCGCCGAAGCGGGTGTGCGGGGCAGCTAGACCTCGCTTTCGGGCAGCTCCAGATATTCCTTCGGGATTTTGATCGCATGCGTCGCGATCGACACTTCGCGAACAAAGCTTGCGAGTGATCCGGACAGCAGCACAAGGGCCACAAGGAATACAGCGACGATCATTTCAGCAGCCGAGTAATCGGTCAGACCCATCAGGAACAGCAGCCCAATCATCACGCACACGCAAACCGCCGCGAGCACCGCGAGCAGGATAGACCTGCCAACGATCCGCATCCGCTTTTCCAGCAAGCGCAGTTCGAGAACAAGTCGAACCAGTTGTGTTCCGCTGACCTGTGCATGCCGGTCCTCAAGATCGCGCGATCGATCAACGATGCGTGAAAGGCGGCCAGTCAGGACATTGAGCAAACTGCCCACGGCCACCAACAGAAAGGCGGGCGTAAGCGCGGTTTGCACCACCCGGATAACGGCCTCAAGCTCGACGCCCCACTGCACCTGCAGCATCGGGTTCACGCAATTTCCTTTCCTGCCACCATGTCGCGCAGATCGGTTTTCAACAGTTTCCCGATATGGCTACGCGGCATTTCGTCGATCTGGAAAAGCGCGGATAAGCGCTGGGTCTTGCCCAGCTGGTCGTTCGCCGCTTTCAGCAAGGCGTCGGTATCCAGCTTCACGCCCTTGCCGCCAGTGACAAAGCCAACCGGTGTTTCGCCCCAGCGTTCGCTGGGCACGCCGATGACAGCAGCTTCTTCAACACCCGGAAGGCCTAGCAATATGCCTTCGAGATCGACCGGATAGATGTTGAAGCCACCCGAAATGATCATGTCCTTCGAACGGCCCAGCAATTCGACAAAGCCATCGGCATCGAGGCGACCGATGTCGCCCATCCGCTGCCAGACACTGCCATCCTCAGGATCAATCCAATAGCCCTCCCGGGTTTTGTCCGGCTGGTTCTGATAGCCCGACATCATTGTCGACGACCGCCCGACCAACTCGCCAATTTCACCGGCAGACAGGCGATTGCCCGCCTCATCGATGGTGAATACCTCGCTGCCTTTCCAGGGAATACCTACGGTGTGCAGCTTGTCGGGATGTTCGTGCGCTTGCAGCAGGCAGACGACACCGCCCTCGGTCATTGAATAGATTTCGACCAGCCCGCCCGGCCAGCGTTTCAGCACATCGGCCTTGAGTGCGGGCGCAAAGGGCGCGCTGGTGCAATATTTCAGCCGATAGCTCGACAGGTCATAATCGTCGAACTTCTCATACTCCATCAACCGCTTATATTGGACAGGCACCAGCATCGTATGGGTAATCTGATGTTTTTGCGCGCGCTCCAGATAGCCGACGGTGTCGAATTTGGGCATCATATGCAGCGTGCCGCCATAAGCGATTGTCGGGATGACCAAGGCGAGGGTGGTGTTCGAATAAAGCGGGGTCGAGGCGAGCGATGCGGCTTCGGGCGCGCCATAGCCGGTGTTGGCGCCGACGCAGGCATGGAGCCAACGCATCTGGCGCGAATGGATGATGCCCTTGGGGGTTCCGGTCGTGCCGCTTGAATAGATGATGTT
>JAGNSY010000235.1 GCA_017987825.1 Sphingorhabdus sp.
AGCCGCGTTGATTATCGCGCGGTTGGGCTTGAAGGATTCGGCAAGCTCGACAATTGGATCGAGCGGCAGGTGGGCCGCTGGGCCTCGCAATTGGCCAGCTATGCAGAGATGCCGGGCTGGACCGGACCTGACGCCATTCCTGGCGTCGACAAAGTCGCAAAATGGCTCGATGCGCATCGGCCAACCCGTTTCCAGCCGGGTATCATCCACGGCGATTTCCATTTTGCCAATGTGCTGTTCCGTAACGACAGTGGGGAACTGGCAGCGGTGGTCGATTGGGAGTTGTGCACATTGGGCGATCCGCTGCTCGATCTGGGTTGGCTCGCTGCGACCTGGCCGGAAAATGACAATCCGCATGCCACGGATGTAGCGATTACGCCGTGGGAAGGTTTTGCCACCCCTGATGAACTGGTTGCCCATTATGCTGGGCTAACCCGTCGCGATCTGGCCGACTTTGACTGGTACGCCGTCCTCGCCTGCTACAAACTGGGCATCATCCTTGAAGGCACGCACGCCCGCGCCTGCGCGGGCAAGGCCCCGCGCGAAACCGGCGACCGGCTGCATGCGCACACCATCCACCTCTTTGAACGTGCGCTGCGGCGCATCAGCTGAAAGGAATATCCTCTATGGCCAACGACACCGATTTCACTGGCAAGCGCGTGCTGGTCGTCGGCGGATCGAGCGGGATCGGCAACGGCATTGCGCACGGCTTTCGCGAACGCGGCGCCGACGTGCATGTCTGGGGCACCCGCGCGAACGCAGCCGATTATGATCCGGCCGACGGTTCTGACCTGAGCAACCTCGGCTACACCTGCGTCGATGTAGGGGAACCCGATGCGATTGAGGCAGCGGCAGCGCCCTTCGACACGCTCGACGTACTCGTGCTGTGCCAGGGCACCGTCGTCTATAAACGCGGCGAATTCGAACGGCCGGGCTGGGACCGGGTGATGGCGGTCAACCTCGACAGCCTGATGCACATATCGCGCAAGTTTAAGCCGCAGTTGACCGACAGCCAAGGCAGCGTGATCATTGTCAGCTCGATTTCGGGGCTGAAGGCCAATATCGGCAACCCGGCCTATGCCGCATCCAAGGCGGGCGCGATCAGCCTGACCAAGACGCTGGGGCAGGCCTGGGGGCCCGAAGGGGTTCGCGTCAACGGCCTCGCCCCCGGCCTTGTCGATACCAAGCTGACCAAGGTGACCACGCAAAGCCCCGAACGGCTTGCAGGGGCACTCGCCAACATTCCGCAACGCCGCATGGGCCTGCCTGCCGACATGGCGGGCGCGGCCATCTTCCTCGCCTCCCCGCTCGCCTCTTACGTCACCGGTCATACGCTGATCGTCGATGGCGGGCTTTCCCTCTGAAAGGAACATAATCATGAATTTCGAACATAGCGACAAGGTCAAAGGGCTGCTTGCCCAGATTCAGGCTTTCATGGACGAGCATGTCTATCCGAACGAGGAAGACTATCACAAATTCGTGACCGATCCGGCCAATATCTGGCAGGAATGGCCGAAAATGGAGGAGTTGAAGGCCAAGGCCAAAGCGCTGGACCTGTGGAACCTGTTCCTGCCGCATGAATATGGCGAGTTTTCGCCGGGCCTCACCAACCTTGAATATGCGCCGATTGCCGAACTGCTCGGTCGCGTGCCTTGGTCGAGCCAGGTGTTCAACTGCTCCGCACCCGACACCGGTAATATGGAAGTGCTCGCCAAGTTCGGATCGCCCGAGCAGCAGCAGAAGTGGCTCAAGCCGCTGCTCGAAGGCACGATCCGCTCAGCCTATGTGATGACCGAGCCGCAAGTTGCTTCATCCGATGCCACCAATCTGGAATTGTCGATCAAGCCCGATGGCGACGATTATGTCATCAACGGTCGCAAATGGTGGATATCGAACGCGATGCACCCGCGTTGCGACATCTGGATCGTGATGGGCAAAACCGATTTCGACGCCCCGCGCCATAGCCAGCATTCTCAGATACTGGTCGAGCCGGGCACACCCGGTATCACCATCGTCCGCCACCAGACGGTGTTTGGATCGCACAATTCGCCGGGCGGCGAATGCGAACTGCGCTTTGAAAATGTCCGCGTGCCCAAGGGCAATCTGATCCTCGGCGAAGGCCGCGGATTCGAGATCGCACAGGGCCGCCTCGGGCCGGGCCGTATCCACCACTGCATGCGCTCGATCGGACAAGCGCAGCGCGCGCTCGAAATCATGGCGCGTCGCGTGGACAGCCGCGTCGCTTTCGGCAAGAAGCTCGCCGACCAGTCGTCGATCCGGCAGGATGTGGCGAAGAGCTTCTGCGAGATCGAAATGTCGCGCCTGCTGACGCTGAAGGCTGCAGACGCAATGGACCGCTATGGCAATAAGGTGGCGAAAGACCTGATCGCCGCGATCAAGGTCGTCGCCCCGCAAATGGCCCAGACCGTGTGTGACCGAGCGATCCAGGCGCATGGCGGCATGGGCGTTTCGGACGATACGCCGATTGCACGTTTCTTCACGCTGAACCGCTTTGTGCGCATCGCCGATGGTCCGGACGAGGTGCATATGAGCCAGCTCGGCAAGGCGAAGATCAAGGAATATGTCTCGATGAACGAGCGTTGAGGAGGCGCA
>JAGNSY010000075.1 GCA_017987825.1 Sphingorhabdus sp.
TTTACCGAGCCGATACCGGGCGCAGTCGCGCTGCAGGCGGCACTGGATTGGGCCTAGCCATCGTCAAGCATGTGGTCGAGCGGCACCGCGGTCGTTTCGATGTCAGCAGTCGCCAAGGCGAAGGCACCACCGCAACGATCATGCTTCCGCAAGATAAATCGGATTGAGTCTCAAAACCGTAACATGATTGTCGCATTTGGCGGGTCAGTCATAAAACTGAAGGGTTTGTAATATGCGTAAATGGGGTCTCATCGCACTGGCATCGGCCACTGCACTTACAGTTTCGGCATGCGGCGGAAGCGGCTCGGGCGGCGGCGAAAACCGCGACTTCCTGCGCGTTGTCGGCTCCTCGACCGTCTATCCGTTCGCGACTGCAGTTTCGGAAGCAACCGCAAAAGCCAATCCCGATATGAAGTCTCCGGTCATCGAATCGACTGGTACAGGCGCAGGCATGAAACTGTTCTGCGGCGGCGTCGGTGCCCAGCATCCCGATATTGAAATGGCTTCACGCCGCATGAAGAAGTCAGAATTTGACGATTGCGTCAAAAACGGCGTGAAGGACATCATCGAAGTCCAGGTCGGTCTTGACGGTATTGCGTTTGCGGAGGCCACCAAGGGCCCTGAAATGAAACTCACTCCCGAAGACGTCTACAAGGCACTGGCAGCCAACCCGTTCGGCAAGCCCCAGGCTGCCAAGAACTGGAGCGACGTTAACCCTGCACTGCCTGCAATCCCCATCGTCGTTTACGGCCCGCCGTCGACTTCAGGTACCCGCGATGCACTTGCGGAGTTGATCCTGACCAAGGGTTGCGAAACCGATCCTGCGATGAAGGCGCTCAAAGACAGCGACAAGGACAAACATAAGGATCTGTGCACCAAGGTGCGTACGGACGGTGCCTATGTCGAACAGGGTGAAAACGACAATCTGATCGTGCAGAAGATTGCAGCCAATCCGAAAGCCATCGGCATTTTCGGTTTCTCTTTCCTCGAAGAGAATATGACGAAGATCAAGGGCATACCGATGTCCGGCGTGATGCCGACCTATGAAAGCGTTTCAGATTTTTCCTATCCCGGTGCCCGCCCGCTTTATCTCTACGTCAAGGCGGCCCATGTGAAGGCTATCAAGTCGGTTACGCCTTTCCTCAACGAATTTGCCAAGGCTTGGGGCATGGACGGCTATCTGAAAGCCAAGGGTATGGTTGTGGCGCCCGACGACGTCCGCACGAAAAATGCTGACATTGTCTCGAAAATGACACTGATGGATGCCAGCGGCCTGAAATAAGCCGGAAAGCTGGGGGCAATGCCAATATCCTTTGTTTTGATTTGTGTATTTGGCCTGGGCGTTATCGCTTGGGCCATTTCACGTGCGCGATCGGCGCACTTTGCGCCGGTTGCTGGCAAGCTGAAACTTGCTTTGCCAGGACATTATGGGCTGTATGCGGCGATTTGGACCATCGTCCCCGCATTGCTGGCAGCGTGGATATGGTCACTGATTTCGCCGGGCCTCGTTCATGGCGCGATCCTCGCCGATCCAGCTGCAGCTCAGCTTCCGGCCTTTGAATTTGAACGCAACACGGTGTTGAACGAAGCTTTCGCGCTGGCAAATAATCCAAATGCGTTCGCATCAGATCCAATCGCGCAGCAATTAGCTCCGGCTATCGCTGCGGCACAAGCCAAATTCGGTTGGATTGGTGCTGCGATAACCTTGATTGTCGCACTGGCAGGCCTCGCCTTTGGCTACACCAAGATCAAGGCAGGTTTTCCCGCGCGGACCAGGATCGAGCGCATTGTGATGGGAGCGTTGCTTCTGGCTTCGTTCGTAGCAATCATTACAACGGTCGGCATAATCGCCTCGCTGATTTTCGAATCCGCGCGTTTCTTTTCGATGGTCAGCCCGATTGACTTCCTGTTCGGAACCAACTGGACGCCCGACACAATGTCGTCGCCTACATCGGACATGGGTGGCGATCTGGGTGCCGTTCCGCTTTTTTGGGGCACATTCTTCATCGGTGCGGTCATCGCAATGATCGTTGCGATCCCCTTCGGGCTGATGAGCGCGATTTATCTCACGCAATATGCGAGCCCACGCGCGCGCAGCATATTGAAGCCGATGCTCGAAATTCTCGCCGGGATTCCCACGGTTGTGTACGGCTATTTTGCCGCACTGACCGCCGCGCCATTCATCCGCGATTTGGCGAATGCCATCGGCATCACCAACGCTTCGACGGAAAGTGCGCTGGCCGCCGGACTCGTGATGGGGGTGATGATCATCCCATTTGTTTCATCGATGGCCGACGACAGCATCGCTGCAGTACCGCAAGCAATGCGCGACGGCTCGCTGGCTATGGGTGCTACCACATCGGAAACGATCAAAAAGGTCCTGATCCCCGCTGCGCTACCCGGCATTGTGGCAGGGGTCATGCTGGCAATCAGTCGTGCGATTGGCGAAACCATGATCGTCTACATGGCGGCGGGCGCCTCGGCCAATCTGTCTGCGAACCCGTTCGAACGTATGACCACAGTGACCTATCAGATCGCAGCTTTGCTGACCGGTGAAGGCAGCTTCGACCATCCAACCACATTGTCAGCCTTCGCGCTCGGTCTGGTGCTGTTCATCGTCACGCTGATTCTCAACATTATCGCACTGCGCGTCGTGAAGCGCTTCCGGGAGGCTTATGAGTAACTGGCAATCCCCCGAAGCAACCGCACGCCTCAACAAGCGCTACGCTGCCGAACGCCGTTTCAAACTGCTCGGCCTCGCCGCTATCGTCCTGTCGATGCTGTTCCTTGCAGTGTTGCTGTTCACGATGCTGAAAAACGGTATATCCGGGCTCGACTGGTCCTTCCTTTCGGGATCGGATTCCACTGACCCTTCGACTGCAGGTGTATGGAGTGCGGTCAAAGGATCGATTTTGACGATGCTGGTGACGCTCGCTCTGGCTTTCCCGATGGGCGTGCTTGCCGCTATTTATCTTGAGGAATTTGCGCCGCGCTCGCGCTGGGTCGATTGGATCGAAGTTTCGATCAACAATCTGGCCGCGGTCCCGTCGATCATCTTCGGCTTGCTAGGCCTCGCTGTTTTCATCCAGTTCCTGCACCTGCCGCGATCTTCTCCACTGGTGGGAGGGATGACTTTGGCGCTGATGACTATGCCGGTCATCGTAATCTCTGGGCGCAATGCCATCAAAGCTGTGCCCCCGTCGATCCGCGACGCGGCCCTCGCCGTTGGTGCCAGCAAAGTGCAGACGGTGTTCCACCATGTCCTGCCTCTGGCACTGCCCGGCATCCTGACCGGAACCATCATCGGCATGGCTCGCGCTCTGGGAGAAACCGCGCCGCTGCTGATGATTGGCATGCGCGCCTTCGTTTCAACCCCGCCGGGCGGAGTGTCCGATCCGTCGTCGGTTCTGCCTATGCAGATTTTTCTTTGGTCAGACGAAGTCGATCAAGGCTTTGTGCAAAACACGTCGGCTGCGATTATTGTGCTATTGTTCGTGCTGATCGCCATGAACGGCGTCGCCATCTACCTCCGCAACAAGTTCGAGACCCGCTGGTAAAAATATGTCAGATAAATCCAATCTCAAAATTTCCGCGCGCGACGTCAACGTTTTCTACGGCGACAAACAGGCGATCCGCGACGTCTCGATCGATATTGCGACCGAGCATGTGACGGCTTTTATCGGCCCATCCGGCTGCGGCAAATCGACCTTCCTGCGGACATTGAACCGCATGAATGACACCATCGCCGGATGCCGCATCGAAGGCGAGATCAAGCTCGACGGCGAAGATATCTACTCAAGCGGAATGGACGTGGTGCAGCTGCGCGCGCGTGTCGGCATGGTGTTCCAGAAGCCCAACCCATTCCCCAAATCTATTTACGAAAATGTCGCCTATGGCCCGCGCATCCACGGGCTCGCCGCCAGCAAGACAGACATGGACGCGATTGTAGAAAAATCACTCCGCCGCGCTGGCTTATGGGACGAAGTCAAAGACCGCCTGACTGATGCGGGTACGGCATTGTCCGGCGGCCAGCAGCAACGCCTGTGCATTGCACGCGCCATCGCCGTCAGCCCCGAGGTGATCCTGATGGATGAACCTTGCTCGGCACTCGACCCGATCGCGACCGCGCGTATCGAAGAACTGATCGACGATCTGAAGGGCCGCTACGCCATCGTCATCGTTACCCACTCGATGCAACAGGCCGCGCGCGTTTCGCAACGCACCGCCTTTTTCCACCTGGGTTCGATGGTCGAATATGGCGAAACTTCGACGATCTTCACCAACCCGCGCGAAGAGCGCACCAAAGACTATATCACCGGTCGTTACGGATAAGGACCCGACATGGCAGAGAACCATACCGTCAAGGCATTCGACGAAGACATTAGCAAACTACGCGGCCTTATCGCCGAAATGGGCGGCTTGGCCGAAGTCGCCATTGCCGATGCGATCGACGCGCTCGTCAATCGCGATGAGGCAAAAGCCAAGCTGGTTGTTGCCTCCGACGCAAAACTCGACGCGCTTGAAGCAGAGGTCGACCAGCTCGCGATCCGCATCATTGCGCTGCGTGCGCCGATGGCCGACGATTTGCGCGACGTGATCGCCGCGCTCAAGATTTCGGGCGTAGTCGAACGCATCGGTGACTATGCCAAGAACATCGCCAAGCGTGTCGGGGATGTAACCGTGAAAGGCTCAATCGAGCCGCTGACGCTGATCCCGGCCATGGCCGATATCGCACAAGGCATGGTGCGCGACGTATTGAACGCTTATGCCGCGCGCGATTCGCACCTTGCAGTCGAAGTAATCGCGCGCGACGAAAAACTCGACAATTTCTACAACAGTCTGTTCCGCAATCTGGTGTCGCACATGATGGAAAATCCCGCGACAATCAGCACGGCAGCCCATCTGCTGTTCATTGCACGTAATCTGGAGCGCATTGGCGACCACGCGACCAACGTTGCCGAAATGGTCTATTATGCCGCAACCGGGAGCTATTTCACCGATCGCAGCGGCGCCGTTCGTATTGAGGATGACGAATGACTCCCAAAATCCTCATTGTAGAGGATGAGCCCGCGCTCGCCGAACTCCTTTCATGGAATTTCGAGAGTGCCGGTTTTTCAGTACAGCAAACAGCGGACGGCGAAGAGGCGCTTCTGGTAGCGCAAGAGTTCATGCCAGACATAATCATCCTTGACTGGATGATTGAACAATTGCCCGGCATCGAAGTCTGCCGTCGGCTGCGCAAGGGCAAGGAAACCGCAGCTATCCCGATCATCATGCTCACCGCACGCGGTGAGGAAGAGGACCGCATTCGCGGGCTGGAAACCGGCGCCGATGATTATGTGACCAAGCCCTTTTCCCCCCGCGAACTGCGCGCGCGGGTAGAGGCTGTATTGCGGCGCACTCGCCCCGCTGTAACCGGTAGTACTTTGGTGGTCGGTGATCTGGAGCTTGATCCGGTCGCTGTTCGGGTGCGGCGTGGCGGCACGCAAATCGCGCTTGGCCCAACAGAATTCCGTCTGCTCCGCCATTTCATGGAGCGCCCAGGCCGCGCCCAGTCGCGCAGTCAGCTGCTTGATGCGGTTTGGGGGCATGATAGCGACATCGAATTGCGCACCGTCGACGTACATATCCGCCGATTGCGCAGCGCTATCGAAATGCCCGATATGGAAGATCCGATCCGCACAATCCGTTCGGTCGGCTATGCGCTGGACGGTTGAAAACTAAACGACGATTTCGCGCCAATCACCGGGCGCCAAGCCCTCGACTGACCAGTCGCCAATCGACCAACGGACTAAGCGCAACGTCGGAAATCCGACCGCTGCGGTCATTCGCCGCACCTGACGATTGCGGCCTTCGCGAATTGTGAGGCTGATCCAGCAATCGGGCACGGATTTGCGGAACCGGACTGGTGGATCGCGCGGCCACAACTGCGGCTCGTCGATACGTTTGGCCTCCGCCGGCAAGGTTAGGCCGTCTTTCAAAGTCACGCCTTTGCGCAACCGCTGCAAGGCGCCCTCATCGATTTCGCCTTCGACTTGCACCAGATAGGTTTTGGGCAGTTTGAATTTGGGATCGGATATCCGCGCCTGCAGTCGCCCGTCATTGGTCAAAAGCAAAAGCCCCTCGCTATCTCGATCGAGCCTGCCAGCCGGATAAACACCGGGCAGTTTGATATGATCCGACAATGTCGCGCGCGCACCTTCGCTACCACGGTCGGTGAATTGCGAAAGCACACCGAAGGGCTTGTTGAATAAGATCAGCCGGGACATGCGATCAAGACCAGAATTTCAGTTCGCCAGCCTTGGAAGGCGCAGCAACCTGTCTCGGCTCTTTCGACAAAATCGCAGCTGCAATCACGCCCGACAGCGCCCCAAACAGATGCGATTCAAAGGAAATATAGCCATCGGTTGGCAACACGCCCAATACCATACCGCCATAGAAAAAGGTAACCGCGAGGCTGATCGCAATATTGCGCCAGCTGCGGTCGAACCAGGCGAGTGCGATAACAAGGCTCCATAGCCCGAAGATCCAGCCGCTTGCGCCAATGTGGAGATTGTCGCGCGCGAATAGCCACACCAGGACACCTGTGATCGCAATGATCAGCAAACTGGCCTTCAGAAAATAGCGAAGACCGTTGAGCAGGCATAACGCCGCCAGCACGACGAAAGAGGCAAGGTTGCCGAACAAGTGCCCGAAATCGGCATGCAGCCAAGGCGCAGTGAAAATCGTATACACGCTGTTGAGATCACGAGGATCGATGCCGAAGGACAAAAGCGCCCCACCGAACCCGAGGTTCACGATATGCACCGCAATCATCGTCGCGCATATCGCCGCCAAGACCGTGATGCGTTTTATCATCTCAGCCGATGTAGGGGCTGCAACCTCAAATTCCAAGAAAAAGGGCCGGAGAGTTTCCCCTCCGGCCCCTTATATTCAGCCTGAACTGAACGGCTAGACTTAGAAGTCCATGCCGCCCATGCCGCCCATGCCGCCGGGCATTCCGCCCATGCCGCCAGCGGACTTGTCTTCAGGGGCGTCCGAGATCGCTGCTTCGGTGGTGATCAGCAGACCAGCAACAGATGCCGCGTCTTGCAACGCGGTACGGACAACCTTGGTCGGGTCGATAACGCCAGCGGCAACCAGATTTTCATACACATCGGTCGATGCGTTGAAACCCTGTGTCTCGTCATTTTCGCGCAGCAGATTGCCCGAAACAACGGCACCGTCAAAACCGGCATTTTGCGCGATTTGACGGATAGGTGCCATGATCGCCTTACGCACGATGTCGATACCGCGGGTCTGGTCGTCGTTGATGCCCTTCAGGCCTTCCAATGCCTTGGTAGCATAAAGAAGGGCGGTACCGCCGCCGGGGACGATGCCTTCTTCGACAGCTGCGCGGGTTGCGTGCAGCGCATCATCAACGCGATCCTTGCGTTCTTTCACTTCAACTTCGGTCGAACCACCGACCTTGATAACGGCAACACCGCCAGCGAGTTTCGCCAGACGTTCTTGCAGCTTTTCTTTGTCATAGTCGGATGTGGTAGTTTCGATCTGCGCACGGATCGCTTCAACGCGGCCCTTGATCGCATCGGCATCGCCGGCGCCATCGACGATGACAGTGTTGTCTTTGTCGATGGTGACGCGCTTGGCTTGGCCAAGCATGCCCAAAGTGACCGATTCAAGCTTGATGCCCAGATCTTCGCTGACCATTTCACCAGCGGTCAGGATAGCGATATCTTCGAGCATCGCTTTACGACGGTCGCCAAAGCCGGGGGCCTTAACAGCCGCAATTTTCAGTCCACCGCGCAGCTTGTTGACAACGAGAGTAGCCAGCGCTTCGCCTTCAATATCTTCTGCGATAATCAGCAGCGGACGCCCCGATTGCACGACCGCTTCCAAAATCGGCAGCATCGCTTGCAGCGACGACAGCTTCTTTTCGTGGATCAGGATGTAGGGGTTATCCAGCTCAACCGACATTTTTTCGGTGTTGGTGATGAAGTAAGGCGACAGGTAACCGCGGTCAAACTGCATGCCTTCAACAACGTCGAGTTCGCTTTCGCGGCCCTTGGCTTCTTCAACGGTGATGACGCCTTCTTTGCCAACTTTGTCCATGGCTTTCGAAATCATTTCACCGATTTCAGCTTCGCCATTGGCAGAGATGGTGCCGACCTGAGCAATTTCAGACGAGTCAGCAACGGGCTTTGAGCGTTTTTGCAGGTCGGCGATGACAGTGTTCACCGCCAGATCGATACCACGCTTCAGATCCATCGGGTTCATGCCAGCAGCAACCGAGGTCATGCCTTCGCGAACGATGGCTTGAGCAAGCACGGTTGCAGTGGTGGTGCCGTCACCTGCCGCGTCATTTGCCTTTGAGGCAACTTCGCGGATCATCTGGGCACCCATATTTTCGAACTTGTCTTTCAGTTCGATTTCCTTGGCGACGGTAACGCCATCCTTGGTGATGCGGGGTGCGCCGAAGCTCTTGTCGATAACGACATTGCGGCCCTTGGGGCCGAGGGTAACCTTCACCGCGTCGGCGAGGATATCTACGCCGCGCAGGATGCGCTCACGCGCGTCGCGGCCGAATTTTACGTCTTTTGCAGCCATGTCTATGTTCCTTCAAAAAATGGCGGATTCTTCAGAAAGTAGAGGCGATACCAACCCCCTGTCCGGCTGGTGTTCAGCCGACGATTCCCAAAATGTCCGATTCCTTCATGATCAGCAGGTCTTCACCGTCGATCTTGACTTCGGTGCCCGACCATTTGCCGAACAGAATTTTGTCGCCAACTTTGACGTCAAGCTTAATGCGCTCGCCATCTTCGTTATAAGCGCCTTCGCCAGCGGCGACGATTTCGCCTTCTTGCGGCTTTTCTTGAGCGCTATCAGGGATGATGATCCCGCCAGCGGTTTTTGCTTCTGCCTCGACACGACGGACGAGGACGCGGTCATGCAACGGACGAAATTTCATGCCATGCCTTCCTTTTTGGGTTGATGACGCGGAAGAGAGGCAGAAATGCGCACTCTCCATACGCCTGAATCACTATTAGCACTCACTCATGTTGAGTGCTAACGGTGGCGAGATAGGGATTATCCCGCTGAGGTCAAGCGCCAAGCGCCAAAAAAATTGGGTGGGCTGTAACTATTGCACGTTCACATGCGAACAGCCTTGTGAAGCAGGCATCGCGTCACGCTTCCGGACCATCCCCCTGGCCGAAACACCATTCCTATCTGGAGGATTTTATGACTGTTTCCGTATTGAAGATTGCCGCAGCAGCGACCGCCCTTTCCGCAGCTGCGGCTATCGCAACGACCCCTGCCACTGCCGCCGATGGTGCCAAGGAAAAATGCTATGGCGTTGCTCTCAAGGCCAAGAATGATTGCGCCGCAGGCCCCGGTACCAGCTGCGCTGGCACCTCAACCGTCGACTATCAGGGTAATGCCTGGAAATATGTCGCCAAGGGCAGCTGCATGAAGATGGGCGGCTCGCTCTCTGCCAAACAGGGCAACACCAAACCGGTTCCGCAGAGCTGATATCTGCG